>CAYMKW010000004.1:41048-59268 GCA_964391365.1 uncultured Microthrixaceae bacterium
GGGGGGGGGGGGGGGGGGGGGGGGGGGGGGGGGGGGGGGGGGGGGGGGTCCGCCGTGGCCGACCGGGAGCGTCGTGACGCCGTCGCCCAGGGCAACTCGGTGCTGAACGTCTACGCCGGCGATGCGTTCCTCGCCTCGTCGTCGCTGGCCTGCGTGCTGCCCCCGGCGCCGTCGACCACGCCGGTGTACGACGCCGTCGCCCAGCGCCAGATCGACTACGACGCCCACATCCTCGGGAACCACGAGTTCGACTTCAACCCGGACTTCCTGGAGCGGTTCATCAAGGGGTTCCGCACCAACGGCCGTCTCACGCAGCCGTTCCTGTCGGCCAACCTCGACTTCTCGGGCGAGCCGGGCTTCGCCTCGCTCGTCGACGGCGACGGTCTGATCACCGGGGCCACCGTTGGTGACCAGGTCGTGGCGAAGTCGAAGATCGTGACCGACCGGGTGACGGGCGGCCGCTTCGGGGTGGTCGGTGCGACCACCCCGCTGCTCCCCACGATCTCCTCGCCCCGCAACGTCACGGTCACCCCGGACCTGGCCTCGACGGCGGCGACCGTCCAGACCGAGGTCGACCGGCTCCGTGACGGCTACGGCGTCGAGCGGATCGTCGTCGTGTCGCACCTGCAGGACATCGCCAACGACAAGGCGCTCGTCGCCCTGCTCGAGGGTGTCGACATCGCCGTCGCCGGCGGTGGCGACGAACTGCTCGCCAACCCGGCCATTCCGGATGTCGACGAGCTGCTCCCCGGTGAGTCGGCTCCGGTCGGCACCTACCCGACGCTGCAGACCGCAGCCGACGGCGCCTCGGTTCCGATCGTCACGACGAGCGGCAACTACCGCTACCAGGGTCGTCTCGACGTCGAGTTCGACGCCAACGGGAACGTGGCCTCGGTCGACTCCGACGACAGCTTCCCCCGCCGGGTCGTCCCGGCCTCGGCCGCCGCGACGACGCTCGGGATCACCGACGCCGTCACGCCCGACGCCGCCATCCAGACCTCGGCGGTCGACCCGGTGAGCGCCTGCACCACGGCGTTCAACCAGCCGATCGTGAACAGCGAGGTCGTGTTGAACACCGCCCGTGGATCCAACGCCTTCACCGGCAAGGGCAACCGGACGGCCGAGACCAACACCGGCAACACCGTCACGGACGCCTACCTGGCGGCCTACGACGAGTACGGCCCGGCGGCCGGGCTCCCCGCCCGCGGCCCGGGCAACCCGGTCATCGCCGTCCAGAACGGCGGTGGCATCCGGGACAACGCCGGTCCGGCGCTGCCCGTCGGTGGCGTCGCCCCGGGTGAGATCACCCGGAAGAACACCCTCGACACCCTCGCCTTCTTCACGAACCTCGTCACGGTCGTCAACGACGTCACCCCGACGGAGTTGAAGGAGATCCTCGAGCGGTCGGCGGCGAACCTGCCGGGTTCCGGAGGGCAGTTCCTCCAGATCGGTGGCCTGAAGGTGACCTACAGCGTTGCGGGCACCGCCCAGGTGATCACCGGTACCGCGGTGACGACTGCCGGGAGCCGGGTCGTCAGCGCCGAACTGCCGGACGGCACCAAGCTCATCGACGCCGGTGCCGCAGTGCCGGGAGCCCCGGCCGTGAGGATCGTCACCAACAGCTTCACCGCCGCCGGTGGCGACAACTTCACGACGCTCGCCGACACCCCGGCGGTCGACCGGGTGAACCTCGGCGCCACCTACGAGGCCGTCTGGGTCGACTACCTCCAGTCGCTCGCCCCGGGCACCCCGGGCGGACTGACGTCCCGTCCCACGATCACCGCAGCGCAGTACCCGGAGGTCGGTGAGGGCCGGATCACCGTCACCCCCTGACGGACCAAGCTCCCCCCACGTGTCGGCCCGTGGCGACTCCGCACCCTCGAACGGTGCGGACGCTGCGGGCCGGTGCGCGTGTGGTCCCGTGACCCGGACTGCGCCGGGCGGGACCGTATGCTCGCCGCCGTGAACGACGACGCAGCCCGGGCCGCCGACCGGGACCCAGGGGTCTCGGCGATCTTCGACCCGTCGGCGTGGACCACGGTGGGTGGGTTCGACGACCTGCGCGACATCACGTACCACCGGGCGGTGGACGTCGGCGTCGTTCGGGTGGCGTTCGACCGTCCCGAGGTGCGCAACGCCTTCCGGCCGTCGACGGTCGACGAGTTGTACCGGGTGCTCGACCACGCCCGGCAGTCCTCCGATGTCGGCTGCGTCCTGCTCACCGGCAACGGCCCGTCACCACGTGACGGCGGCTGGGCGTTCTGCTCCGGCGGTGACCAACGCATCCGGGGGCGCGACGGCTACCGCTACACCGTCGAGGACGGGGACGAGCCGGGACTGACCGCTGAGCACATCGACCCGGCTCGGAGCGGCCGACTCCACATCCTCGAGGTCCAGCGGCTCATCCGCACCATGCCCAAGGTCGTCATCTGCGTCGTGCCCGGCTGGGCGGCGGGTGGGGGCCACAGCCTCCACGTCGTGGCGGACCTGACGCTCGCCAGCCGCCAGCACGCCCGCTTCAAGCAGACCGATGCCGACGTGGCCAGTTTCGACGGCGGGTTCGGCTCGGCCTACCTGGCCCGTCAGGTCGGCCAGAAGTTCGCCCGGGAGATCTTCTTCCTCGGCGACGAGTACTCCGCCGAGGACGCCCACCGGATGGGGATGGTCAACGCCGTGGTGGACCACGAGGATCTGGAACGGGTCGCGCTCGAGTGGGGCCGGAAGGTCATGGGCAAGTCGCCGACGGCCCAGCGGATGCTGAAGTTCAGCTTCAACCTGATCGACGACGGTCTCGTCGGCCAGCAGGTGTTCGCCGGTGAGGCGACACGACTCGCCTACATGACCGACGAGGCCGCCGAGGGTCGGGACTCGTTCCTCGAGAAGCGGCCACCCGACTGGTCGCCGTACCCGTGGCACTACTGACCCCGTGGCACGACTGACACGCCGGCTCGCCGCTGCGGCGTTCCTCACCGCGCTCGTCGCCGTCGTCGTCGCCTGCTCGTCGAACGACGGGACGGCCGCGCCGCGGACACTGCGGGTTCCGTCGGAGTTCACTCGCATCCAGGACGCCGTCGACGCCGCCCGGCCCGGCGACCTGGTCCTCGTCGATCCCGGCGTCTACCGGGAGGCGGTCCTGGTCGTCACCCGGGAGCTGACGATCCGCGGGACGGACCGCAACGCCGTCGTGCTCGACGGGCGCGGCGGTCTCGGCGTCGGTGTCCGCACCGTGGACACCGCCGGCGTGGCCGTGGAGAACCTGACGGTGCGGAACTACGCCGACTCGGGGTTGTCGTGGGTGGACGCCGCCGGGTTCCGGGCCTCGCACGTGACCGTCTACGACAACGGTCGACGGGGGATCGACGTGTTCGACTCCGTCGACGGTCTGATCGAACAGGTCTGGACCTCGGGGAGCGCAGAGGCCGGTGTGCACGTGTCGCAGTGCGACCCGTGTCGGATCGTCGTCGACAAAGCCACTGCGGTGGACAACGGGACCGGAGTGCTGGTCGTCAACGCCGGCCGCGACCTGCAGGTGGTGCGGTCGACGATCCGATCCAACCGGGCCGGCGTGGTGCTCCACAGCACCAGCTACACCCTGTGCGCACCCCAGCAGGGTGCTGCGGTCGCCGGGAACGTCATCGGCCCGAACGACCGCCGGGACCTGCCGGTCGGCGAGGTCGGGATCGTCGCCGACAACGCCGGGATCGCCGTCGTGGGTGGCCGGGACGACCTGCTGCGGGCCAATCGGGTCGTGGATCAGCCGGGGTTCGGGATCGTCGTGGCGTCCTTCCCCGAACTCGACGCCGCCGCACCGCTCCCGGACCCGGCCGAGGTGTCGGAGCCCTGCCGAACCAGGTCGTTCATCCCCAGCTCGGGACGGATCGTCGTCACCGTGTGGCCGGCGAGCGGCAACCGGATCGAGGACAACGTCGTGACCGGGTCCGGTCGGGCCGACCTGGTGCTCGCCGCACCCGGCGGCGACGTCACCGGGCTCGGGAACTGTGCGTCCGGCAACGTCGTGGCGACGACCCGCCCGGTGGACCTGCAACAGCTCGCTCCCTGCGGTGCTCCCGCAGCGACGTCGGGGTGGGAGCGGTCCGCTGAGGTCGTGCCCGACCTCGACACCGACGAGCGCAGCGAGCTGCTCGAGGTCGACGACGAGGTGGAGGCCCGGCGCGGGCAGACCCCACCGCCTCAGGCACAGTTGCCGAATGCGGCGAACGCTCCCGCCGTCCCGGCCACGATCGCACCCGACCCGGTCGACGTGGCGGCGCTCCCCGTCCCGGGCTGAGGCCGGTTCCGGACCTCAGGCGGCGGTTGCGAGATCGACGCCGTCGGTCGCAGGACCGCCTCGTTGGGCCCGACCCAGACGGCGCAGCACGGGGAACCCCCAGAGGAACGTCGACAGCCCCCACCGTGCCGGGTGCGCCAGACCGGAGCGCCGGGCCCGTGCGCTGGCGAGGAGCCCCTCGACGGCGTGGATGCCGAGGGTGCCGAGGACCACCTGACGGATCGTCTGGCGTGGGACCGAACCCCCGGTGGCGTCACGGAAGCGGTCCCAGGCCTGATCGTTGGTGGACAGCACCGTGAGGGTGCCCATCCCGATCAGGACGAAGGCTCGCCAGAGGAGGTTGGGGGTCGGTCGCACGTCCATGGGCCGAGAGGGTAGGCGGCGCCCCGGCAGTGCGGCCATGCGGCCGGCCGGTCGGGCGTCCGGCTGGGTGGGACGTGGCCGGGTCCGTCAGACTCCGGGCGTGGAGAACGAACGTGATCGACCGCTGCGCTACGGGTTCGCCGGCGTGGGCATGATGGGCATGGAGCACGTGCGCAACGTGCTGGCGCTGCCCGGGGCCGAGGTCGTGGCCGTCGCCGACCCCCACGGCGCCTCGCTCGACGCCGCACGTGCCGAGGTCGGCGACTCGCTGCGCTGCCACGACGACGTCAGCGACATGGTCGAGGCCGAGGAGCTCGACGTCGTGGTCGTGTCGACACCCAACTCGACGCACCGGTCCGTGCTCGAGCCGCTCTGGGGACGCCCGCTGCACCTGATGATCGAGAAGCCACTGTGCACCACCGTCGAGGACGCCGCCCTCGTCCGGGAGCGGGCGGCCGAGCACCCCGGTGTGGTGTGGGTCGGCCTCGAGTACCGCTACATGCCGCCCGTGGCCCGGTTCGTCGACGAGGTGCGCTCGGGCGCCGCCGGCCGGGTCGTGATGCTCTCGGTCCGGGAGCACCGCTACCCGTTCCTGGTGAAGGTCGGCGACTGGAACCGGTTCACCCGCAACACCGGCGGGACGCTCGTCGAGAAGTGCTGCCACTTCTTCGATCTCATGCGGCTCGTGCTCGACGCCGACCCGGTGCGTGTCCTGGCGTCGGGCGGCCAGGACGTCAACCACCTCGACGAGCGCTACGACACCGACGTGGCCGAGGGAGAGGTGCCCGACATCCTCGACAACGCGTTCGTCGTGGTCGACTTCGACAGCGGGGCCCGGGCCGTGCTGGACCTGTGCATGTTCGCCGAGGGGTCACGCTGGGAGCAGGAGCTCGTGGCGACCGGGGACGCCGGCAAGGTCGAGGCGAACGTTCCGGGGTTCATGGAGGTCGTGCGCGGGCGGCGGCCCGAACTGGTGCTGGGCGGACGCGGCCCCGACTGGCCGGTCGAGGTCCTCGAGGTGGGCGAGGACGAGCGGGTCGCCGTGCAGGGCGGCCACCACGGCGCGAGCTACCTCGAGCACCTGGCGATGGTCGAGTCGATCCGATCCGGCGCCCGCCCGCAGGTGGGCGTCGACGACGGGGTGTGGTCGGTGGCGATGGGCGTCGCGGCTCACCGGTCGATCGACGAGGGTCGTGTCGTGGAGTTGAGCGAGGTCCTGCCCGACGACCTCCTCGCCGAGCTCAGGCGTCGATGACGCCGAGGTCGTCGGGGGCGAGCACCTCGCCGTCGAAGTGCTCCCGGGCCAGCGCGATCCACTCGTCGGCCCCGCCGGGCGGTGGCGCCGGCACCATGTGGGTGAGCACGAGCGTTCGCACGCCACCCCGGGCGGCGGTCCGGGCGGCGTCGGCCACCGACGAGTGGTAGTCGCAGATGTCCTGGAACCTCTGCATCGGCACCTGCCGCACGATGTCGTCACGGATGACCGTCTGCACGTACACGTCGGCGCCCGCCACCAGCGCGTCGAGCCCCTCGCAGGGCACCGTGTCACCGGCGATCGCGACGACCGCCCCGTCGTGCTCGACCCGGTAGCCGACCGTCGGCGCCACCGGTCGGTGGTCGGTCGGCTCCGCCGTCACCGAGACCCCGGCGGCGGAGAGCGCGTCGAGGGTCACCGGCCCGTCGAGCACCTCGGTCACCTCCACGCCGGGTTGCCACTGCAGATCCTCGTGGTGGGCGATCCGGTAGCCGATGTCGTCGGTCAGCATCTCGAGCGTCCGGTCGGCGAACCGCTGCGTCCCCGGCGGGCCCACGACCACCAGCGGACTGGGCGCCGGCGACGTCACCCACCGGGTCGTGACGACGTCGTTGAAGTCGCTCACGTGGTCCGAGTGGAGGTGCGTCAGGAACTGTGCGGCCAGCAGCGCCGGTGACGGCAGCCCGGCGGCGGCGAGACGCATGAGCACGCCGCGCCCGCAGTCGAACAGCAGTTGGAGGCCGCCGGCCTCGACCAGGGTTGCGGGGCCCGCCCGATTCGGGTCGGGGAGGGGCGAGCCGGTACCGAGGAGCGTGATGCGCATCCTCCGATCCTGTCACTCCCGGGCGGACCCGCTGCCCGGCCCGGCCCGGGCGGTGCCGAGGGTCGCCGACTCCGGTGGCGGGAACCCGTCGATCCGTCGGAGCGCCGGGAATGCGACCGCAGCGACCGCCACCACCACCAGCGTGGCCGCGCCACCGAACGCCACGGCGATCGGAGCGCCGAACAACTGCCCCGTGACCCCGGACTCGAAGGCGCCGAGCTCGTTCGACGCCCCGATGAACACGTTCTCGACCGCCAGTACCCGTCCCCGGTACTCGTCGGGCGTGATGAGCGGGACGAGCGTCGCCCGGACGAACACGCTCACGGCGTCGGCGGCGCTCATCACGAACAGCGCGGCGAACGCCACCGCGAAGCGCGTCGTGGCACCCAGCACGATCGTCGCCACACCGAAGATCGCCACGCAGACGAGCAGCGTCGGCCCGATCCGTCGACGCAGCGGCCGGGCGACGAGCGCTGCGGTGGTGAGCGCCGCGCCGATGCCCCCGGCCGCACGGAGCCAACCGAGGCCGGACGCGTCGGTCCCGAGTCGCGTCGTGGCGATGGCCGGCAGCAGCGCCACCGCGCCTCCGAAGAGCACGGCGAAGAGGTCGAGTGAGATGGTCCCGAGCAGGATGGGGTTGTGGCGGATCACCCGAAGCCCGTCGAGTGCCGACCTCCAACCCGGGCGCTCGGCGTCGACCGGCGGCTCGGCCCGCCGCCGCAGCCGGAGCAGCGGCAGCACGGCGGCGGCGACGAGCAGGAGGGCCACCGAACCCAGGTAGGCGAGCGGCGGATCGGTGGCGTACAGCACGCCGCCGATCACCGGCCCGACGATCAGTCCGACCTGCCAGGACGCCGAGAACATCGGGACGATCCGGGGGAGGGCCTCGGGAGCGACGAGGGTGGCCGGCAGGGCCCGGACCGCCGGAGCGGCGAGCGCCCGGAACGAGCCGAAGACGACGACCATGGCGAGCAGTGGCCCGAACTCGTCGACCCCCCGCCAGGTCAGCCAGGCCAGACCGCCGACCGCTGTGGACTCACCGAGGAGGGCGAGCCCGTACATCGTGCGGCGGTCGAAGCGGTCGGCGAGCGCCCCGGCCGGCACCGCCAGGACGAGCGCGGGGAGGAACTCGGCGAGTCCGAGCAGCCCGAGGTCCAGTTCGCGTCCGGTCAGCTCGAAGACCTGGTAACCGAGCGCTGTGGTCTGGGCGAGCGCGGCCATGGTCGCTGCGCTCACCGAGACGAGGAAGGCGACCACGGAACGGTCCCGGACGACCTCCCGGGCCGTGGGGGTGGCCGAAGGGGGAGCCGGTACCGACGACCGGGGCCCGTGCCCGGAGGGTTCCTGATCCACGACGCCAACACGCTACCGCCGGCAGCCGCCGACCCCGGGAGTTCACCCGGAGTCCGTTGACCGCCCCGGTACTGCGGGCGCATGCTTGCTGTATCCGCACCGCTGCGTGGCGACGCAGTGGGATCACCGTGAGGGAGATGTGGCCATGGGTCGCACCAAGCTGTTCCTGCCCGTCATCGTCGCCGTCATGGCGCTCGCCGCGGCGTGCACCATGCCGCCGCCAGGAGGTGGCGGCGGCACCGGTCCGACGACCACGACGTCCACGACCACGACGACGGCGCCGCCACAGGACGTCGACGGCGACGGGTTCAACACGCTGTCCGACTGCGACGACGCCGACCCGTCGATCAACCCGGGGGCTTCCGACCCGGCCGGTGACGACGTCGACGCGAACTGCGATGGCATCGACGGCGTGCAGAGCGCTGCGGTCTTCGTCAACGCGACCACCGGCAGCGACACCAGCACCTGCGGAATCATCACCGAGCCGTGTGCCTCGATCGGTCAGGGTCAGTTCCGGGCGGTGTCGCAGGGGCTGGCGAGCGTGTTCGTCGCCGGCGGCACCTACGCCAAGTTCACGGTGGTCCCGGGTATCGAGGTCCGCGGCGGCTACGGCCAGAACTACCAGCGCGGGATCGCCGCCACCGGCAGCACCACCGCAACGGTGAACGCCTCGTTCGATGCCTCGGTCGGCGGCCCGGTCGCGATGATCGCCGACGGCGTGACGACACCGACGACGATTGCGGATCTGGGGCTCGTCGGCGTGACCGGGCTCGGTTCGTCGGTGGCCGGTACGGGGCAGGTCGCGACCACGGTGCTCGTGCGGAACTCGTCGAGCGCCCTCGTCCTCGACTCCCTGCAGGTGATCGGCGGTATCGGCGGCGCAGGCGCCAACGGCTCCGCTGGAACGGCAGCCTCGCAGAGCCCGGCGGCGGCCGGTCAGGGCGGCGGCAACGGCTCGGAGCCGGGCGGCGTGTGCAACACCTCGACGGCCGGCGGTGGCGGGAGCGGATCCGGTGGCGGTGGCAACGGTGGCCGCGGCGGCGTCGTGGACGGCAGCTGCACCACCGTGTTCGGCGCGGTGATCGCCTGCAACAACTGCGACGCCCAGGGTGGCCAGGGTGGCGGCAACGGGTCGGGTGCGAGCGCACCGTTCGGCATCGGTGGTGCCGGCGGACAGGCCGGCACCGACGGCCTCCCCGGGATCTGCACGATCGGCGCCGGCCCGGCGGTCAACGGTGTTCCCGGGGCGAACGGCGCTGACGGCGCCGCCGGCACCGGCGGCGCGGGCGGTGCGGCCGGCGCTGCTGGTGGTACCGGCAACCTGGGCTCCAACGGGCTGCCGGGTGGCGGCGGTGGCGGCGGTGGCGCCAACGACTGCAACATCGACGATGCCGGCGCCGGCGGCGGTGGCGGTGGAGCCGGCGGCGCCCGCGCCACGTCGGGCGGTGCCGGTGGTGCGGCCGGAGCGAACTCGGTGGCGCTGCGCCTCGACAACTCCTCGCCGGTGCTGCTCGGCGTGACGATCACGCTCGGCCGGGGCGGTCGTGGCGGCGACGGCGGGGCCGGAGCGCTCGGCCAGCCGGGTGGTTCCGGTGGCACGGGCGGAGCGGCGTTCGAACGTGGCGGTGCGGGCGGCAACGGCGGGACCGGCGGCCGGGGCGGCGCCTCGGGTGCCGGCGGCGGTGGTGGCGGCGGTGCCGCGATCGGGCTGTCCCGGACTGCGTCGAGCGGCCCGACGGGGACGCCGACGTTCTTCTCGGGCTTCGGCGGTGCCGGCGGAACGGGCGGCAACACGGGTGCGACCGGGCTGGTCCAGAACACCGTCGTCGCCTGACCGGACGACCGCCCGGGACGGGCGGGAGGATCGGATGTGACCGGGGGCCTGCGGGCCCCCGGCGCCGCGTCCGGGCGACCGGACCGGGGACGGTAGCGTGCGCGCATGAGCGAGCATCACGATCTTCCTCTGGCCGGAACGAGTGCCGTGGTCACCGGTGGCGGCAGCGGCATCGGACTGGAGTGCGCCCGGCGCCTGGTGCGTGACGGTGCCTCGGTGGTCCTCACCGGCCGGACGGCCGAGCGACTCGATGCGGGCGCCGCGGACCTGGCAGGTGACCTGGCGGGTGGTGCCACGGTGGTGACCGCGGTGGGTGACACGACCGACGAGGATGCCGTCGCCGCTGCGGTGGCGGCTGCGGAGGTGCTCGCCCCGGTCACCTTCGCCGTCGCCTCGGCCGGCCGGGGTGGTCTGGGGCCGATCGTCGCCACGCCACTCGAGGAGTGGACCGACGTCCTGGCCACCAACGCGACCGGCACCTTTCTGTTGTTCAAGCACGCGGGCGCGGCGATCGCCGCCAACGGCGGTGGCTCCATGGTCGCCATCTCGTCGATCGCGGCGGCCGTCACGCACCCCTACATGGGCCCGTACTGCGTGTCGAAGGCGGCGATCGACGCGCTCGTTCGCCAGACGGCCGACGAACTGGGCCGGGCCGGCGTCCGGGTCAACTCGGTCCGTCCGGGGATCGTCGACACCGACCTCGTGTCGATGATCATGGACGATGCCCAGGTGATGGACTCGTACCTGTCCAACATGCCGGTGTCCCGCACGGGCCACGTCGACGACGTCGCCGCTGCGGTCCGGTTCCTGCTCGGTCCCGAGTCGGGCTGGGTGACGGGGACCTCGCTCAGCGTCGACGGCGGGCACCACCTGCGCCGGGGTCCGGACTTCGAGCCGGCGGCCCGGGCGTTCTTCGGGGACGACGCGGTGGCGGGTCTGGTCCCGCCGCACGGATCGGACTGACGCCGTGACGCCCGGACGCCCTGAGGTCGACCTGCTCGACGGCGACTTCCACGCCGGCGACCCGTACCCGACCTGGGCGTGGATGCGGGCGAACGAGCCCGTCTACTGGGACGCGACCAACGAGTTGTGGGCGGTCACCCGCTACGACGACGTCGTGTTCGTGGAGCGTCGCAAGGACCGCTTCACCAGTGCGGACCAGGAGAAGGGCGGTTACCGGCCGAACATCCCGGCGGACCCGGCGATGATCGGTCTCGACGACCCGCACCACCAGGCGAGACGCAACCTGGTGGCCCGGCGGTTCACGCCCCGGGCCGTGGCGACCTGGGAGGACCACGTCCGCTCGACGGTCCGGAACCTGCTGGACGAGGCGCTCGCTCACGGCGGTCCGGTGGAGATCGTGGGTGAGCTCGCAGCCCCACTGCCGGCCGAGATGATCGGCCTCCTCCTGGGGTTCCCGGAGGAGATGTTCCCGGCGCTGCAGGAGTGGTCGGAACGGACGATCATGCTCGGCGGCGGACCCCGCTACTTCACCGAGGACGGCATCGCCGCCGCCATGGAGTTCGCTGCGGCGTCGGCCGACCTCTACGAGGCCAAGCGGGCGTGTCCTGCGGACGACGTGGTGTCGGTGTGGACGACGGCGACGGTGCCGGGCCACGAGTTCGGGGTGGATCAGGTGATCTCGGACTGCCTGCTCCTCCTGGATGGCGGCGCCGAGACCACCCGCACGGTGATCGCCCGGTCCATGGTCGAGTTCGCCCGCCGGCCCGATCAGTGGGCGCAGCTCCGTTCGGGCGCCGACCTGTCCGTTGCGGTCGAGGAGTGCATCCGGTGGGTGACCCCGATCCACAACATGTGCCGGGTCGCGGTCGAGGATGTTGAACTGGGCGGGGTGACCGTCCGGCGGGGCCAGCAGGTGGTGCTCTGCTACTCGTCGGCGAACCGCGACGAGGCCTACTTCGACGACGCCGACGACCTGATCGTCACCCGCGACCCGAACCACCACCTGAGCTTCGGGTTCGGGACGCACTTCTGTCTCGGGTCGTCACTGGCCCGGCTCGAGATCCGGGTGTTCCTCGAGGAGCTGCTCGACCGCGTCGAGCGGCTGGTCCTGCACCCGGACTCGATCGTGGACATGCCGAACGCGTTCGTCCACGGCATCCGCTCGGCGCAGATGGACCTGCAGACCGGCTGACCCGTTGAGCCGGCTCAGCCCTCGAGCGTCGGCTCGGTGCCGTCGGGCAGGCAGATCGACTTCACCTCGAGGAACTCCTCGAGTCCCTCGCGGCCGAGCTCCCGGCCGACTCCGGAGCTCTTGAAGCCGCCGAACGGTGCGCTGAACTCCATGGAGAACCCGTTGACGGTGTAGGTGCCGGTCCGCACGCCCCGGGCGACGCCCAGTCCGCGGTCCACATCTGCGGTCCAGACCGAACCCGACAGTCCGTAGTCGCTGTCGTTGGCGATGCGCACGGCGTCGGCATCATCGTCGAACGGAATGACGCACAGGACGGGTCCGAAGATCTCCTCGCGGGCGATCGTCATGGTGTTGTCCACGTCCGCGAACACCGTCGGTTCCACGAACCATCCCGTGTCGAACCCGTCGGGACGTCCACCGCCGGTGGTGATGCGGGCGCCCTCGTCGGCGCCGGTGCGGATGTAGCCCTCGACCCGGTCGCGCTGCCGTTCGGCGACGAGCGGCCCGACGGCGGTGCCCATGTCCATCGGGTCGCCCACCGGCATGGCCGCCACCCCGGCGGTCACGGCGTCGACCACCTCCTGGTACCGGCTGCGCGGCGCCAGGATCCGCGTCTGGGCGACGCAGGCCTGTCCGTTGTTCATGAGGGAACCGAGCGGCAGGAGGGACTCGACGGCGGCCTCGACGTCCACGTCGTCGAGGAACACCGCCGCCGACTTGCCGCCGAGCTCCAGCGTGCAGCGCTTCAGCTGTTCGCCGCAGATCCCGCCGATCCGTCGGCCGGCGGCGGTCGACCCGGTGAAGCTCACCTTGTCCACACCGGGGTGACGGACCAGGTACTCGCCGACCTCACGGTCGGCGGGCACCACGTTGAACACACCGGCCGGGATCCCGGCGGCCTCGACGCACTCGGCGAGGAGCAGGGCGTCGAGCGGTGTCTCCGGCGCCGGCTTGACGACCATCGTCGACCCCGACGCCAGCGTGGGGGCGAACTTCAGCATCGTGATGAACAGCGGCACGTTCCACGGGATGATCCCGGCGACGACGCCGACCGGCTCGCGCCGAACGATGGTGGGCGAGAGCATGCCCGCCCGGAGCTCCTCGAAGGGGTAGGTCCGGGTGAGGTCGGTGAAGAACTGCAGCACCATGGACGCTGCGCCCACCTGACCGAGCTGGCTGAACAGCGTGGGGCAGCCGTTCTCGGCGGTGATGAGGTCGGCGAACTCGGTGAAACGCAGGTTGATCTGGTCGCCGAGGGCGGCCATCAGGTCGGCTCGCTCGGCGGCGGTCGTCGATCCCCAGGGGCCCGACAGCGCCTCACGGGCGGCGGCGACGGCCCGGTCCACGTCTGCCTCGGCGGCCTCGGGTGCGCTCCCGACGGCGCTCAGGTCGAACGGGTTGACCACGTCGAACGTGCGGTCGGTGGACGGTGCGACCCACTGGCCGCCGATGAAGAGCTGGTCGTAGCTGGGCATGGCCGTCACGCTACCCGCCGGGCCCGGGGCGGTCCGCGTCGACCCGGGGTCGCTAGCGTGCGGACCGTGAGCGAGCACCCCTCCGTCGGCGCAGGGGTCGGCATCGGGGTGGTGGGCCTGGAACACCTGCACGTCCTGGAACTCGTCGACGGTCTGTGTTCGGCAGGTGCGAAGGTCGTGGCCCACACCGACGGCGATTCGCTCTCCCCGTTGTTCGCCGGCTGGCAGACCGGTTCCCGGCCCACCGACCGCTCGGGGGTCCTGGCGGACCCGGACGTCGATCTGGTCGTGGTCGCCGGGGTGCCGGCGGACCGGGCCGACGACTCGGTGGCAGCGCTCGCCTCGGGGCGCTCGGTGCTGTCGGACAAGCCGGGCGTGACGACGACCGCCCAGTTGGAGCGGGTCCGCACCGCCGTGGCGACGTCGGGGCAGCGTTGGTGGGTGCTGTTCTCGGAGCGGTTCGGCGTGCCGGCCGTCCGCTGGGCGGTGGACCTGGCTCGATCCGGGGCGATCGGTCGTGTCGTCGGCGTCCAGGGGTCCGCGCCGCACCGCGCCGCGTTCGAGTCCCGCCCCGGATGGTTCGCCGACCCGGAACGCGCCGGGACGCTGCTGGTCGATCTGGCCACCCACCAGGTCGACCAGTTCGTGGCGCTGGCCGGCACCGACGACGTGCGGGTGGTGCACGCGGCGTCGGGGAACGTGGCGGCCCCGGAGTTCCCGGCCGTCCACGACGTGGCCGAGCTCGTCCTGGCCGGTGGTGGCACCCGCGGGTTCCACCGGGTCGACTTCCTCGAGGCCGACGGGTTCCCGTCGTGGGGCGACGTGCGGTTGGTCGTGACCGGCACCGACGGGCGGCTCGAGGTCCGCACGCCTGTTGCGGACGGCGCCGCCGGACCACCCGAGCTCTGGATCACCGACCACACGTCCCACCGTCGTGTCGACCTCGAGCCGCGGGCCACGTGGGCCGAGGAGCTCCTGGCGGACCTCGCCGACGGAGGCGAGCGGCTGATGGAGCGGGACCATCCGTTCACCGTGAGCCGGATCGTGCTGGAGGCCCTGGCGGTCGCCGTACCGTGGTCGCCGTGACCGTGACCGATTCGAACGCGCCCGAACCGTTGCCGCCGTACGACCTGCTCCGGCCCCGACGCCCGATCACCGGCATGTCGGCCGTGCTCCTGCCGTTCGCGGATCCGCACACCCCCGACCTCGACGCGTTCGCGGCGCACCTGGCCCGCACCCTGGACGCCGGGCTGATCCCGGCGGTCAACATGGACACGGGCTTCGGGCCGATGCTGGACGACGACCGCCGGGTCGAGATCCTGGCGATCGCCCGATCGGTGTGCGGCGGCCGGGAGTTCGTCGCCGGGGCCCACGTGGACGACACCCCGCGTGACGCGCTGGACCTCGACCGCTACCACGAGCAGGTCGCGCTGATCGCCGAGCACGGCGGCACCCCCATCCTGTTCCCGTCGCACGGTCTCGGCGGCGTCACCGAACCCGAGCAGCTCGCCGCCATGGCAGCGGTGGGGGAGCGCTGCGACCGGTTCCTCGGTTTCGAGCTGTCCCGGGAGTTCCACCCCGCCGGGTTCGTGCTGTCGATCGACGGCTACCGCGACCTGCTCGGGATCCGCTCGTGCGTCGGGGCGAAGCACTCGTCGCTCGAACGGCAACCCGAGTGGGACCGCCTCCGGCTGCGTGACGAGGTGCGGCCGGAGTTCATGGTGTTGACCGGCAACGACCTGGCGATCGACATGGTCTGCTACGGCAGCGACTACCTGCTCGGCATCTCCACGTTCGCCCCCGACCGGTTCGCCGAGCGGGACCGGCGTTGGGCCGCGGGTGACCCCTCGTTCCACCAGCTGAACGACGACCTGCAGTTCCTGGGCCGGTTCACCTTCCGCACGCCGGTGCCCGCCTACAAGCACTCGGCCGCTCAGTTCCTGGCGCAGCGCGGGTGGCTGGACGGCGACACGACGCCGGACGGCGCGCCACGGCGCCCGGACGCCGACGTCGCCGTGCTCCGTGAGATCGGCGGACGGCTCGGTGTGCTCGACGGGGGCGCCTCGTGACCCGCCGGCTCCCGTATCCGCAGGTGAAGTCGTTCGTCGGTCCGGACGAACTGCGCGCCAGGCTCGAGGAGCTCGGCGCCGACCTGCCGGTGGCCGAGACGGTGGATCCCACCGGCGTGCTCGCCGAGGGGTTCACCGTCGAGGACCCGGCCCGGACGTTGGAGGTCCCCAACCGGTTCTGCGTGCTGCCCATGGAGGGCTGGGACGGGACCGAGGAGGGTCGGCCGAGCGACCTGGTCCGTCGTCGGTGGGACCGCTTCGGGGCCTCGGGTGCCGGCCTCGTCTGGGGTGGTGAGGCGGTGGCGGTGCGAGCCGACGGCCGGGCGAACCCCCGGCAGGTCGCCATCACGCCGCACGCCGCCGAGGACCTGTCCGACCTGCTCGGGGTGCTGCGCTCCGGAGCGGAGCGGATCGGGGTGCGGCCGGTCGTGGGCCTGCAGCTCACCCACTCCGGGCGGTGGTCCCGCCCCGACGGCCCGCCGGCGCCCCGCACCGCCCGGGTCGATCCGGTGCTCGACGAACGGGTCGGCGCAACGGCGGCATCGGTCCTGAGCGACGACGAGCTCGACGAGCTGATCGACTGCTTCGTGGACGCCGCCGAGCTCGCCGCAGCGGCGGGGTTCGACTTCGTCGACCTGAAGGCCTGCCACGGGTACCTGGGCCACGAGCTGCTCGCCGCCACGGACCGTCCGGGCCGCTTCGGTGGACCGACCGTGGCCGACCGCGCCCGGTTCCTGCTCGCCTGCGTGGACGGCGTCCGGGAGCGGGTCCCGTCCATCGCCATCGGTGTCCGTCTGTCGATCGTGGATCCGGGACCGCATCGGCCGGGTCCGGACGGAGTGGGTGCCCCCGACCCTGACGCCGCGGCGGTGTTCGGTCCCGTGGGAGCAGCCGGTCCGGACCTCACCGACGCCGCAGCGCTGCTGGACCTGCTCGCCGAGCGGGGCGTCCGGCTCGTCTGCACGACCGTCGGCAGCCCGTACTGGTCGCCGCACGCGCAGCGGCCGGCGTGGTTCCCGCCCTCCGACGGGTACACGCCCCCCCGGGATCCGCTGCTCGACGCCGTCGCCATGCTCGCCGCGGCTCGCGACCTGCGGGCGGCGGCACCCGACGGGACCGTCGTGGTCGGCACCGGCTACACCTACTTCCAGCAGTTCCTGGCGCACGTCGGCCAGGCGACGCTCGGGTCCGGGTGGGTCGACTCGGTCGGCCTGGGCCGGATGGTGCTGTCCTACCCGGACCTCCCGGCGGACGTGCTGGCCGGCCGGCCCCTGCGGCCCCGGTCGATCTGCCGGACGTTCTCGGACTGCACGACCGCCCCCCGCCACGGCCTCGTCTCGGGGTGCTACCCGCTCGACGAGTTCTACCGGGACCGTCCCGAACGGCTGGAGCTCGCCGGAATCAAGCGCCGCCTCGGCTGAGCGCGTCGACGAGCTCCACGGTCCGGTCGAGTTCTTCCTCGGTCGTCGTCACGTGGACCGATGCACGCACCATCGAGTCGATCCCGCGGGCCGCCAGGTCGAGCCGGGCGTGGACCACCTCGGAGTTGGCCACCTGCACGCCGTGTCCGGCGAGTGATTCCCGCACCTCGGCCGCGGGCCGGCCCGACACGGTGAAGGTCACGATCCCGCATCGCTGCGCACCACGGTCGTGCACCTGCACACCGTCGAGGTCGTCGAGGGCGTCGCGCAGTCGGGCGCCGAGCCGGACCACCCGCTCCGCGATGCGGTCCACCCCCAGGTCGAGCGCGTAGTCGACGGCGCGGCCGAGCCCCAGGAGCCCGGCCCAGTTCCGTTCGAACGACTCGAACCGTTGCGCACCCGGGGCCAGGGTGTAGCTGCGCTCGCCGCTCCAGGTGGCACTCCGGCCGTCGAGGAGCAGCGGGTCGAGACGATCGAGCAGGTCGCGACGCACGTAGAGGAACCCGGTGCCGCGGGGCCCCCGGAGGTACTTGCGGCCCGTCGCCGTGAGCAGGTCGCAGCCGATCGCCTCCACGTCCAGGGGGAGCTGTCCGGCCGACTGGCAGGCGTCGAGCAGCAGGGGCACGCCCGCCGCCCGGCACCGGGCGCCGACCTCGGCGGCGGGGTTGACGAGTCCGCCCTGGGTGGGCACGTGGACGAGGCTGACGAGCGCCACGCCGCCCCGTTCGAGGCGGGCGGACAGGGCGTCCACGTCGACCTGTCCGTCGCTGTCGTCGGGGAGCACCTCGACGACGACGCCGAGGGTCCGTTCGGCTCGCCACAGCGCCATCGCGTTCGTGACGTACTCGCTCCGACACGTGAGCACGGTGTCGCCGGAGCGGAGCGGCAGCGACCAGAACGCCCGGTGCCAGGCCGAGCTGGCGCTGTCGCACAGCGCGACCTCGTCGGGTGCGCAGCCGAGCAGCCGGGCGACCGATCCGTGGACGCCGTCGAACTCGTCGGCGCATGCGTCGGCGGCCTCGTAGCCGCCGAGCTCGGCCTCGAGCCGGAGGTGCTCCACGACCCGGTCGAGCACCGGGGTCGGTGACGGCGAGGCCCCGGCGTGGTTCAGGTGGATGCGTCGGGTGAGCCCGGGGGTGTCGCGCCGCAGTGTCGCGATGTCCAGCGGCGATGCCGGGTCCAGC
>CAYMKW010000004.1:59368-61766 GCA_964391365.1 uncultured Microthrixaceae bacterium
CGGGCCTTCGGGGGTCACGGCCGGACGGTAGCGTGCCGCCGTGGTCGATCGGACAGCTGTGAGCAGGACCGATGCCGGCGGGCGGATCATCCGATCGGAGTGGGTCGTCGTCGGTGACCCGGCCGCAGGCGGCTCGGTCGTGGACGACGGCGCCGTGCTGGTGCTCGACGGGCGGATCGTCGCCGTCGGACCGGCGGCGCAGGTGCTCGGCGATCATCCGGGTGTGCCGGTGGAACGGCTCGAGCGTCACGTCCTGATCCCGGGGCTGGTCAACGCCCATGCCCACCTGGCCATGACGATGTTCCGGGGGACCGCGGACGACCGCGACCTGGCCGACTTCCTCTCGGTCGTCATGCCGCTCGAGGCCCGGACGCTCACGCCGGGTCACGTCGAGGTGGGCACCAGGTCGGCCGCGGTGGAGTTGCTCCGCTGCGGCGTCACCACCTCGCTGGACATGTACTTCCACGCCGTGGTCGGTCGACCGGCTGCGGCAGAGGTCGGGCTGCGGGTGCTCACGGGGCCCACGATCATCGAGGGCGGGCCGTCGACCCTGCCCTGGGACGACCTCATGGTCCACGCCGAGGCGTTCCTCGCCGCGAACCCGAGCGAGGGCGCCTGGCGCCCGGTCCTCGGACCGCACGGCACCTACACCGTCTCCCCATCGCAGCTCGACGAGGTGGCGGCGCTGGCCGCCGACCACGACTGCGTGGTCCAGATCCACCTGTCGGAGACCGAGGCCGAGAACCGGATGGTGGTCGAGCAGCTGGGTCGCCGACCGCTGGACGTGCTCGATGCGGCGGGCCTCCTCGGTCCGGACACGGTGCTGGCGCACGGTGTGCACCTCGACGCGGACGAACAGCGGCGGGTGGCCGCTGCAGGTGCCGCGGTGGCGCACTGCCCGGTGTCGAACCTGAAGCTCGCCTCCGGGGTCGCACCGGTTCCCGGACTGCTCGCCGCCGGCGCCACGGTCGCGCTGGGCACCGACGGTGCCGCCAGCGCGAACGACCTGGACCTCCTGGCCGTCCTGCGGTTGACGGCCCTGCTCCACAAGGGGGCGCCGGCGGATCCGGGTGGTCCCGACGCCACGAACGTGGCGGCCGCCGTCGCCCTGCGGATGGCGACCCTGGGGGGTGCGACCGCGCTCGGCATCGACGACCACACGGGTTCGATCGAGGTGGGCAAGCTCGCCGACCTGGTGGCCGTTGACCTGGCCGACCCGTCGACCGAGCCCGTGCGGGATCCGGTGGCGGCCGTGGTCTACGGCGCCTCGCGATCCCAGGTCCGCTCGGTCTGGGTGGCGGGTCAGCGGGTGGTGCGCGACGGCGGCTGCGTCAACGTCGACGAGCGCGACGTGGTGGCGGAGTTGCAGCGGTTGGGCGACGAACTCCTCCGGGGCTGACGGGCGCGTCCGCCTCGGCGGATGCCTCGACGGGCGGGTCGGGCCGCCCCGTGTCCAGACCGCCGCCGGAGAGCCCGCGCCACAGCAGGTCGGTGATGAACTGCACGAAGTCGGCGCGACTCAGGGTCCGCCGCTCGAGCCACCACTCGGTGCTCACGTGGATCATTCCGAGGATGCCGAACGCCCACGGCTCGGCCGGACCCGAGTCGGCTCCCGATGCCCGGAGCGCCTCGCCGAGCGCCCGGGACACCGTGCGGCCGAGCTCGTCGACCAGTCGCCGCTCGTCGAGCCGGCGTCCGGCGCCGAAGCTGCCCTCCGAGAGGAAGGAGTAGATGTGGGGGTCGCGTTCGATGAATCCGACCCAGGCGTCGATCGAGCGGACGACGCGTTCCCGGGGGTCGTCGGTCTGGCCCCAGACGGTGGCGAACTCGGACTGCAGCTCGGCGGCGAATCGCCCGGCGATGGCGTCGGCCAGCCCGGCCTTGTCGCCGAAGTTCGCGTAGATGATCGGCTTGGTGATGCCGGCCTCCTGCGCGATCTCCTCCATGGACACCTCGGCGCCGTCACGTCGGATGGCGGCGACCGCAGCGTCGATGAGCTCCTCCCGCCGGTCCTCTCGCTCCCGCTTCGATCGCTTCCGTCGGTCACCCACGGCTCCACGCTACCGGGCAGTTGACTCTGTGAGTTACCAGCGGTAAGTTACCGCCGGTAACTACAACGGGAACACAACCTCACCCGCATGAGGACAGGAGCGTCCATGACCGCCACCGAACCGCTGATCGACTCCCGCCACGGGCGGCCCACCGACCACGGACCCGCCGGCCGGAACGACCTCCGGGTCGGTCGGCTCGTCTCCGCCTCGCTCCGGCGGGCCGTGGACCCCGAGTCCTCCGTCGAGCTGTCGGGCCGACTCGGCCACGGACAACTCGTGCCCGACGAGTTGCTCAGCGTCGCCGGGCTGAATCTGTCGTTGACCGACGAGCAGCGACGGACGCTCGC
>CAYMKW010000005.1:0-18824 GCA_964391365.1 uncultured Microthrixaceae bacterium
TAGGGCACGACGCGCACCTCGGCGCTGACCCGCTCGCCGGTCGGGTTCACCACCACGACCGACTCCCCGACGCCGCTGCCGGTGAAGCCCCCGGCGAACGACCAACGCGAGGACTCGCCCGGCACACCGAGTTGCATGCGCACGCCTCGGGGGCCGGTCGTCCCGTCGAAACGCTGGGTGGCCTCGGCCACGACCCGACCCGAGCGCGAGCGGACGACCACAGCGAAGACGTCACGACGCTGCACGACCGCGCCCAGGTCCACGACCTTGACGCTGCGGGCGGGGACCACGATGCCGCTGAGCTCCGCGGGCGTCCGGGCCGAGGCATCCAGCACCACCTCGACGTCGACCCCGGCGTCGGCGGGGAACGGGTTGAACAGGGTCAGCAGCGCCGAGGAGCCACGGGCCGAGTTCAGCGCCGGGAACCACCAGCGGTCCGAGGTCGACGTGGCGCACGGCACCTGGTCGGAGTCGGTGTCGGTGTTCAGGCGGTGCTCGACGACCAGACCGGGGGTCGCGGACTCCACGACGACGGAGAGCTCGGGGGCACCGAAGGTCGGCTGCACGTCGATGGTCGTCGACCCACTCGCCGGGACCTCGACCGTGGCGGGAGGCAGCGGCCCGGCCGTCGCATAGGCGGTCGCCCGGGCCGTGGCGGCGTCCGGGCCGGGGTTCGTCAGGATCACACGGTGCCTCGGAGGCTCTGGCGATCCGATCGACGACGCCGCGCAGTACCAGGTGCCCGAGACCGCGCCTCCGTCGAAGGCGGCCGGCACGACCGCCCGGTCGAGCGACTCGCCCGACGGCTCGACCGGGTCGGGTACCCACACGACGAGTGCGGCGACGGCGGCCACGACCGCGGCCACGAGGAGCAGTCGGAGGGCGTTCATGGAGCCGCCTCATCGCTCGAGGGATCGTCACCCACGGCCTCGCCACCGTCACCGGCGAGGTCACCGGCGAGGTCACCGGCGAGGTCGTCGCCGACACCCACGGGCTCCTCCCGGGGCGAACCGTCGGCGTCCTCGACGGGCCGATCCACACGCCTGCGGCGGGTCGGGACGGGGTCGTCGAGGTCGACCGGCCGCTCCACGTTGCGCACCCGACGGGTCGGTTCGCTCGGTCGGCGACGGATCACCAGCGCCAGCAGCACCAGCGCCGCCAGCACCTGGGTCGCCTGCAGTCCGCGGGATGTCGTCGGCGTCGACCAGGCCAGCGTCGACGGTCCCGTTCCGGCCACGTCGAAGCGCTGCCCCCAACCGAACAGGTCCGACCGCTCGGCCGTGGAGGGCGTGTCGCCGCCGACGGTGAGCGACCAGCCCGGATCGGCGGTCACCGCCTGGGCGACCGACGTCCCCTCGCCGAGATCGCCCTCGAACGAGGTGCCCGGCCCGAGGCCGAGCACGGCCGGAGGCGCAGGGACCGGTGGAGCCGCCAGCTGCTCGGCCAGGCCGGCCTCACCCCCGCCTGCGAGCTCGGTGGAGGTCACGTCGCTGCGCAGCGGCCAGGCCGCCTCGACCCGGAACAGCGACGCGCCAGGGGCGAGCGGGATCTGGGTCAGGTCGAGCTGCTCGCGGAGGGCCGACTCGGTGCCGGCCGGCGGGGGCACCTCGAGCGGGGCGAACGGCTCGGGCGCCGGCCGGTCGACGAGCAGGACGTAGCGGACCCCCATCGGGGCCAGCGCCTGACCCAGGCGCGCCGTCCCACCGACGAGCGCCGCCGACAGGGCCTCGTCGACCTGCCGCACCCCCGGACCGCCGTCGAGGCGGTAGCGCTGGGTGACGGTCGGCTCGAAGCCCTCGCTCAGCCCGAACGCCAGTCCGCCACCCGCCGTCAGCTCCCAGCCGGCGAGCGGCAGGACGTCGGGATCGCCGATCCACAGCGTCCGGAAGTCGTCGCCCTCCGCCACCAGGTCGAGCGCCCGCTGGTAGTCCCCCTGGGGCAGGTACCAGCGGCCATCGGATGCGGCGACGAGCGCCGGGACGAGGCCCACGACGAGGGCCAGGGCGCCCACGCCCGAGAGCACCTGACGGAAGCCGAAGTCGCCTCCGACCACGTCGACGTCGAAGGAGAACGCCACCATGGACACGGCGACGGTCACCCCCAGGGCGGCCGGCACGAGCGTGAGCTCGACGCCGGCACCTGCGAAGTCACCGCGCTGGACGAGGACGAGGGTGCCTGCCCACGAGGCGAGCGCCACGACCCACCCGGCGAACGCCCACGAGGTGCGCCAACCCCGACCGGTCACCAGCGGAACGAGCGCAGCGACGAGCAGTCCCCATCCGAGGTAGCCGAAGGTGACCGGGCCGATCGAGCCGGTCACCACCTCCGCAGCCGACGGCGCCGGTGCACGACCGAACCAGATCCCCGTGACCGAGGTCAGGTCCCCCGAGCGGAACGACTCGACCAGCCACGGCGAGAGGACGGCGGCCGCGAGCACGGATCCCGCCAGGGTGGCCACGACCATGCGGACCGCTCCACGACGCTCCCCCGCCAGGAACGGGCCGACGGCGAACAGCACGGCCGTCAGCGCGACCAGGGCCGCACCGGCCGGACTCACCGCACCCACGACGGCCAGGAGCAGCGCGTTGCCGGCGACGTGGCGGAACCATCCGCCGGGCCGTCGCTCACCAACGGCGAACGGTGCGACGCCCGCCCGGGTGGCGACCCGCCGGAGGAACCACGGTGCGACCGCCCAGGCCCACAGCGCCTGGAGACGGCCGCTGCCGAGCGCGTTCAGCATCACCGGCGCGAGCACGTACGACGCGAACGCGAACGCCCGGGCCCGCGACGAGCCGGAACGGGCGAAGAGCTTCCAGGCGCCCAACCCGCCGATGAGCAGGGGTGCCAGCACCAGGAGGCGGCGTGCCAGATCGACGCTGCCGAGCAGGACCGCCGACACGATCCCGAGACCCGGCACCACGGGCGGCGGCACGGCCGACTCGCCCAGACCGGCGCCACGCCAGGCCGTCCACCACTCGCCGAGCAGCGCCCGGGTCCCCTGTGACGCGTCGACGAACTCGCGCAGCACGGGCAGGTCGCCCCCGAACAGCTTGCGGGTGCCGACCACGACGACCACCAGCGCAGCGATCACCAGGGCCGTCGCCGCCCGGCTGTCGGTCGCGGTCAGGTCGCGGAGGTAGCCGCGACCCCCCTCGGTGGCCACGGCCAGTCGGCTCTGCCCCTCATCGGTCCGCACCAGCGAGGCCAGCCGGTAGCTCCCCCGGTGGACGAGCGGCTGCAGGTCCCGGTCGTGGGTCCGGCGGTAGCGTCGGATCGAGCGTCGCACCGAGAACGCACGGGGCAGGCCCGCGACACCGGACGCCAGGGCGGCGAGGTCGTCCCCGGCCCGGTGGAACCGACCCAGGACGACCGATGCGACGACGTCGGCCAGCGCCAGCAGGAACGATGCGGGCAGCCGGTACCAGGCGCGTCGGAACTCGACGTTGGCCAGCACCATCCTGGTCTCGTGCCGGATCGCCAGGCGGTCCCGGTTGATCGGACGGCGGTCCTCGTAGCGACGCCGGTGCCGGACCACGGCGCGCGGGCAGAACTGGACCGACGCCCCGGCGATCAGCGTCCTCCAGCAGAGGTCCACGTCCTCGCCGCAGGTGGGGATGTCCTCGCGGAACCCGCCCATGGCCCGGAAGAGGTCCGTGCGCACCAGCATGCACGCGGTCGACACGGCGAAGACGTTCCGGGCCTGGTCGTGCTGCGACTGGTCCAGCTCACCGGCGTCGACCAACTCGGCGGAGGCCCCGTAGTCGTCGACGCCCAGGCCGACCGAGGACAGGATCGACGGATCGCGCCAGTCGACGAGCTTGGCCCCCACGATCCCGGCGTTCGCCCGGAACGCCTCGGCGACCATGGCGGTCACGGCGTCCCGGCCCAGGACGACGTCGTCGTGGCACACGAGCAGGAACGGGGCGTCGCCGACCCGGTCCAGCGCGGCGTTCGCCGCCGCAGCGAACCCCCGGTCGGCGTCGCGGCGGAGGACCGTGGCGCCCGGGAGCACCCGGGTCACCCGCCCGGCGAGCGACTCCGTACTGGCGTTGTCGACGACCACGACGGACAACTCGGCGTACTCCTGACGGCCGAGCGAGCGGAGCGTGTCGTCGAACCAGGCGCCCGGATCGCGGGCGACCACCACCGCCACGACGGGAGGGGCACCCGTGCCGACGACCGCGGCGTCCGAGCCGAGCCCCCACTTGGCGTCCTCCTCGTCGTCGCCGTCGTCCTCCCAGACGAAGCCCTGGTCGCGTGGACCGTCGAGCACGTCGGAGCCGGCGGGATCCGAGGACGGGAACGCCGGTTCCTCCACCGGCGGACCGGAGGACTCGTCGGGTTCGACGGGGGGTTCGTCAGGGATGGCAGCGTCCTCCAGGGGGCGCGTCCGGCCGGGGCCGCACGCTCGGAACCCAGCGATCGTAACGCAGGGCCTGCGACGCTCAGCGGAGCCTCAGGGTCCCGACGCGTCGCCGCCGCGGCCTACAGTCCTCGCCATGCCGGAGGCCACCTCGAAGAACAGCACGACGCCACCGCACCCACAGCGCCGGTCGTCGGCGACGTCGGCGCAGGGATCGGCGTCGTGAGGTCACTCGTCACCGGTGCCGGAGGGTTCGTCGGCCACCACCTCGTCGCGCACCTGCAGGAGCAGGGTGACGAGGTCCTGGTGACCGACTTCATCGTCGACCAGCTCGACATCACCGACGCCGACGCCCTCCTCGCCCGGCTCCGCCACGACCGCCCCGAGGCGATCTACCACCTGGCCGGTGCGAGCGACGTGGGTGGATCGTGGAACGCTCCGCACGAGACGTTCCGGGCCAACGCCGAGGGCACCCTCAACGTCCTGTGGGCGGCCCGCGAGGCGGGGGTCGAACGGGTCCTGACCATCGGCTCGGCCGACGTCTACGGAAAGGTCACCCCCGACGACCTCCCCCTCACCGAGGACAGCCCGCTGCGGCCCGTCAGCCCCTACGCCGCATCGAAGGTCGCCGCCGACGCGGTCGCCGAGCAGGCCTTCCGCGGCTACGGCCAGCACGTGGTCCGGACCCGCCCGTTCAACCACCTCGGTCCGGGCCAGAGCGACCGGTTCGTGGCACCCGCACTGGCGGCGCGCATCGCCGCGAACGAGCGGAGCGGTGAGTCCGAGGTCCGGGTCGGCAACCTCAGCCCCCGGCGCGACTTCACCGACGTCCGCGACGTCGTGCGGGCCTACCGGCTGCTGGTCGAGCACGGTCGGCCCGGCGAGGTCTACAACGTGTGCTCCGGACGGGCGATCGCCGTGGAGGACCTGGCCCGGACCATGCTGACGATGGCCACGGTCCCCATGGAACTGGTGGCGGATCCGGACCTGCAGCGCGGCGTGGACATCCCGGTGCTGCTCGGCGATCCCGGCCGGCTGGCCGCGGACACCGGCTGGGAACCCCGGATCCCACTCGACGACACGCTCGCCGACCTGCTCGAGGACATGCGGGACCGGCTCTCCGGCACCGACTAGAAAGGCACCCATGACGAAGACGGCCTTGATCACCGGAATCACCGGACAGGACGGTTCCTACCTCGCCGAGCTGCTCCTGGACGAGGGGTACACCGTGGTCGGCATGGTCCGGCGCTCGTCGACGGTGACCTTCGAGCGCATCGCCCACCTCCAGGACCGCATCGCGACGGTGCAGGGCGACCTGCTCGACCAGGCCAGCCTCATCGACCTGCTCCGGACGCACCGACCCGACGAGGTGTACAACCTCGCCGCCCAGAGCTTCGTGCAGACGAGATGTTCGGCAAGGTCGTCGAGGTGCCCCAGCGGGAGTCGACTCCCTTCTACCCCCGCTCGCCCTACGGCGTCGCCAAGCTCTACGGCCACTGGATCACCGTGAACTACCGGGAGTCCTACGACCTGCACGCCTCCAGCGGGATCCTGTTCAACCACGAGTCACCCCGTCGTGGACTCGAGTTCGTGACCCGCAAGATCACGAACTGCGTGGCCAAGATCAAGCTGGGCCGCGAGCGGGAACTCCGGCTCGGGAACCTCGACGCGAAGCGCGACTGGGGCTTCGCCGGCGACTACGTCCGGGCCATGTACCTGATGCTGCAGCAGGACTCCCCCGACGACTTCGTGGTCGCCACCGGCGAGACCTACTCGGTCCGTGAGTTCTGCGAGATCGCCTTCGGCCACGTGGGCCTGAACTGGGAGGACCACGTCGTGATCGACGAGGCGTTCTACCGGCCGGCCGAGGTCGACCTGCTCGTCGGCGATCCGACGAAGGCCCACGAGGTCCTGGGCTGGAAGCCCGAGGTGGGCTTCCAGGACCTGGTCACGATGATGGTCGACGCCGACCTCGCCCTCCTCGAGGGCCGCCTCGACTCCATCCGCTGATTCGGGGGACACCGTCCGCCCCGCCGTGCCCAGCGAACCCGCACCGGCGGTCGACGGCGGCGTCTGCGTCCTCTCCGGAGGGGTCGGGGCGGCCCGCTTCCTGAACGGCCTGCTCGGTGTCGTCGCCGCCCGCGACGTCACCGCCGTCGTCAACGTCGGCGACGACTGCACCATCCACGGTCTCGACGTGTCGCCCGACCTGGACACCATCACCTACACGCTGGCGGGCGCCATCGACCCGGGTCGCGGCTGGGGACTGATCGACGAGACCTGGCGGGCGATCGAGCAGGTCCGCAGCTACGCGGCCAGCGCCGGGGCCGACGCCGCCGGCGGGTCGGACGCCTCCGGATGGTTCGCCCTCGGCGACCGGGACCTGGGGACGCACCTGTACCGGACCTCCCGACGGCGGGACGGAGCGCCGCTGTCGCAGGTGACCGCCGAGGTCGCTGCGGCATGGGGACTGGACCTGTCGATCCTCCCCGTCACCGACGACCCCGTCCGAACCGTCCTCACCACCGCCGACGACCGGACGCTGAGCTTCCAGGAGTACTTCGTCCGGGAGCAGCACGCCGTCGAGATCCGTTCGGTGCGCGTCGACGGCGCCGAACGCGCTCGGCCGGCGCCGGGCGTGCTCGAGTCGATCGGATCCGCATCGGTCGTGGTCGTCGCCCCGTCCAACCCGGTGGTCTCGATCGACCCCGTCCTGGCGGTTCCCGGTGTGCGAGAGGCGGTGCTCGCCCGACGGGACCGGGTGGTGGCGGTCAGCCCGATCGTGGGCGGTGCCGCCCTCAAGGGTCCAGCCGACCGACTGCTCCGTGAACTCGGCCACGAGGCGTCGGTCGTCGGGATCGCCCGGTGGATCGCCCCGCTGGCCGCCACCCTCGTCGTCGACCACGCGGACGCCGCCCTGGCCGAACAGGTCGAGGCGGCCGGAGTGCGCTGCGTCGTGACGGACACGGTCATGTCCCGGGCCGGCGTGGGTGCGGCACTCGCCCGGGCCTGCCTGTCGGCCGCGCTCGGCCGAACCGAACCGCAGGCGACGACGTGAGTGGTCCGCCGGTGCCGGCACCGCTGCAGGTCATCCCCGTCCTCGGCATCCCCGAGATCACGAGGGGTGCCGACCTGGCGGGCATGGTGTGCGACGCCACCGAACTGCGCGACGGCGACGTCGTCGTCGTCACCCAGAAGATCGTCTCCAAGGCGGAGGGGGCGGTGGAGGCGGTCGACGCCGACGACCCACTGAGCCACAAGGTGATCGTGGAGCGTGAATCCGTGCGGGTGCTCCGCCGGCGGGGTGAGCTCGTGATCAGCGAGACCCGGCACGGGTTCGTCTGCGCGAACGCCGGGGTCGACCTGTCCAACGTGGAGCGGGGCACGGCAGCGCTCCTGCCAGAGGACTCCGACCGTTCGGCCCGTCGGATCCGGGACGGGATCCGCGCTCGAGCGGGCGTCCGCGTCGGCGTCATCGTGTCCGACACGTTCGGTCGGCCGTGGCGGCGCGGGGTCACCGATGTCGCGATCGGGTCGGCGGGTGTCCGGGTCGTGCTCGACCTGCGGGGGACGCAGGACGCCTACGGACGGGAGCTCCAGGTCACGGAGGTCGCGCTGGTGGACGAGATCGCCGCTGCCGCCGAGCTCGTCATGGGCAAGGCGACCGGCGTGCCCGTCGCCGTCGTCCGTGGGCTCGACCCGGGGGTCCTGACCGACGAACCCGCCTCGGTCCGCAGCGACCTGGTCCGGCCGCCCGCCGACGACCTGTTCCGATGAGCGGCGTTCCAACCCGACCGGAGGGGGTCCGACGTGGATGAGCACAGCGATGCGTCCGGCAGTCACCGTACGGTGGTGCTCACCGGTGGCAACGCCGGGATCGGACGGGCCACGGCCGAGGAGCTGGCCCGACGAGGCGACCGGGTGGTGCTGGGGTGCCGCAACCCGACCTCGGCCGAGTCCGCGGTGGCGGACCTCCGAAGGCGCACCGGGTCGGAGCTGATCGAGTGGCGCCCGCTCGACCTGGCCGACCTGACCTCGGTCCGGGCGTTCGCCGAGTCGCTCCGCGACCTGGACCGCATCGACGTTCTGATCGCGAACGCCGGCCTGGTCCTGGACCGTCCGCAGCGCACCGCCCAGGGTGTGGAGGCCACCTTCGGCACCAACCACCTGGGCCACTACCTGCTCGCCGACCTCCTCGGCGAGCAGCTCCTCGCCGCCGGTCGTGCCCGGATCGTGCTCGTCGCATCGCTCGCCCACGCCGGGGCGGTCGGCGGCATCCGGTGGGACGACCTCGAACGGGACGGCCGCTACTCGACCTGGCGCTCCTACGGCGAGTCGAAGCTCGCCAACATCCTCCACGCCGAGGCCCTCACCCGGCGCTTCGCAGGAACCGGGGTGGTCGCCAACTCGCTGCACCCGGGCGGCGTCCGCACGGGCTTCGCCAAGGACGGGGACACCTCGGGGCTGACGGCCCGCCTCGTCGAGCTCGGGAGCTTCGCGCTCATCTCCGCCGAGGAGGGCGCCCGCACTCCGGTCTTCCTGGCCACCGACGAGCAGGCCGGGCGGATCAGCGGCCGCTACTGGTACCGCTGCCGTCGCTCCCGCGTCCTGCCGTGGACCCGGAGGACGGGCGACGTGGAGGAGCTCGTGCGCCGTTCCGACGAGCTCGTCGCCCGGCTCGGCTGAACGCTCAGCCGGCCGCGTACCGGCCGATGTGCTCCTCGCCGAAGGCGAGCACGGACTCGACCTGGTGGTCGAGTGATTCGACGTCGCCCGGCCGGTAGAACCACGGGCACACCATCGCCTCGGTCACGCCGATGTCGGCCATCCGCTGGAAGCCCGACGCCTCGAAGGCGTCGGTGCACAGCGCCTTGATCTCGAACGGTTCGTCGGAGCGACCGAACTCGCGGCGGAGCGCGTCGAGGCGGGGGACGACGTCGGCCACCTCGTCCGTGGTGTTGGCCACCGAGATCCAGCCGTCGCCGGCCCGCGCGGCGCGACGGAGGCCCGGCTCGGAGAGTCCACCGACGTAGATGGGCACGGGCGCGCTCGGGACCGGCCGGACGATCAGCCGACCGAAGTCGTAGTGGCGACCGTGGAACTCGACGAACTCACCGGTGCAGACGAGCCGGATGATCTCGATCGCCTCGTCGGTCCGGGCGCCGCGGGTGCGCATGTCCTTGCCGAGCCACTCGAACTCCTCGGGGATCCACGACAGCCCGACACCCAGTCCGACCCGTCCGTCGGCCATCGCCGCGGCCGACGAGACCGTCTTGGCGACCAGGAGTGGGTCCCGGATGCCGAGCTTCAGGACGTTCGTGAAGAAGCGGATCCGTTCCGTGACCGCCGCCATGGCGGGAATCGCCACGAACGGATCGAGGAACGGGGTGTCGGCCGCCCAGAAGCGACCACCGTCGGCGGTGTAGGGGTAGTCCGCCGACACCTGCTCGGGGAAGAACACCGACTCCGGGACGGCGACCGAGGTGAAGCCGGCCTGCTCGGCGGCGCGTGCGAGCGGCAGGAAGTGCTCCGGTGGGAGCATCGGGAGGGCGACGGAGAAGTCCACCTCGTCAGGCCAGGGTGCCGCCGTCGACCTTCACGCAGGTGCCGTTCACGTGCGAGGCGTCGTCGGAGGCGAGGAAGGCGATGGTGCTGGCGACGGTCTCCGGTCCCCGCTGCCGGTCGAGCGCCATGATCCGGTACACGAGCTTGGGGTCGGCCCCATCGGGCAGCTCGAAGGCCTGTTGGATCGGCGTGAGCACCGATCCGGGAGCGACGCTGTTGCAGCGGATCCCCTGCTTGCCGAACTCCACGGCGAGGGTCTGGGTGAGCGCGAAGACGCCGCCCTTGGAGGCGGAGTACGAGACGGTCCACGGGTGACCCGCCAGGGCGGCCGTCGAGGCGGTGTTGACGATGTTCCCGCCGGAGGCCAGCAGGTGGTCGAGGGCCTCCCGGCACATGAGGAACGTGCCCGTCAGGTTGACGCCGATGATCCGGTTCCAGTCGTCGAGCGTGGTCTGACGCAGATCCTTGAACTGCAGGATGCCGGCGACGTTGACGAGCACGTCCAGACGCCCGAACTGCCCGACGGTCGAGGCGACCACGTCGGCCACCGAGGCCTCGTCGCTCACGTCACCGACCTGGGCGAGCACCTCGGATCCGGCGTCACGGCAGGTACGAGCGGTCTCCTCGAGCCCCTCGGCGGCCACGTCGGTCAGGGAGAGGGTGGCCCCCTCCGACGCCAGCCGCTCGGCGGTCGCCCGACCGATGCCCGATGCCGCCCCGGTGATCAGCACGACCTTGTCTGCGAACCGTTCCACCACGCCCCCTGGGTCGTCCGTTCCGTCCACCTGACGGGACGTCAGATCATAGGCCCCGGGCCACGGGGTGCCGCCCCCGGCGGGGCACCTCAGTCGGTGGCGACGTCGTCCGCGTCCTCGGACGAGGCGTCCGGGGCGGTCACTGACGCGTCCGGGGCGGACCGGGGCGGACCCCGGAACCAGTCGAGCACGGCGGCGGAACCGGTCGACAGGTCCGTGAAGGGCTCCCACCCCAGATGGATCCGGGCCCGCCCGGCATCGAGCGCCGAACGGGCCAGTTCACCCGGTCGGGCCGGGGCGAACTCGGGTTCCAGGTCGACGCCGGCGGCGGCGGCCATCGTCGAGTACAGGTCCACCACCGAGGTCTCCCGGCCGGTGCCGATGTTGCAGAGCAACCCGCTCCCCCGGTCGGCCGACCGGACGAAGGCGTCCACGACGTCGTCCACGTAGACGTAGTCGCGGGTCTGCGACCCGTCGCCGAAGATGCGGCACGGCTCGCCCGTCAGGAGGCGACCAGCGAAGATCGCGACGACGCCGGCCTCGCCGTGAGGGTCCTGCCGGGGTCCGTACACGTTCGCCAGTGCCAGCGACGTGTACTCGAGCTGGTGGAGCTCCCGGTAGGTGTGCAGGTAGTCGGTGACGACCTTCTTGGACACGCCGTAGGGCGAGACGGGCGCCTGGGCGTGCGCCTCGCCGACCGGCAGATCGGCCGGGTCGACGTCGCCGTAGATCGTCCCACCCGACGAGGCGAAGACCACCTTCCTGGCGCCGGCCCGACGAGCCCCCTCCAGGACGTGGAGCGACCCGATGACGTTGATGCGGGCGTCGAGCGCCGGATCGGCGACCGACACGCGCACGTCGATCTGGGCCGCGAGGTGGAACACCACGTCCGGAGCGCGCCGCTCCACCACCTCGATGGTCGCGGGGTCGCAGATGTCCAGCTGGTGGAAGTGGAACTCGTGCTCCCGGTCGGCCCGGGCGGACGAGAGGTTGGCCAGTCGACCGGAACTCAGGTCGTCGATGACGTCGACCGCCCAGCCCTCGGCGAGCAGACGGTCGACCAGGGTCGACCCGATGAATCCGGCACCGCCGGTGACGAGTGCCTTCACGCCGACGCCCAGGACTCCGGGCCCGGGAACCGCCCACCCTCGGCACGGGTGTCGTCGGGAACGACCTCGTCGTAGCCCACGACCGTTCCACCGGAGAGTGACGACCCGGCCCCGATCACCGCTCCCGCTGCGACGACCGAGTCGACCACGGTCGCGCCGGCGAGGACCTGGACGCCGTCCATGAGCACGGACCCCCGGACCGTGGCGCCGTCGGCCACCAGGGACGACGCCCCGACGAAGGACCGCTCGACGGTGGCACCCGGATCCACGACCGCACCGTCGGCCACCGCCTCGACGGAATCGCCGGTCCTCCCGTCGAGCAGGTCGCGGTGGACCTGCAGGTAGGCATCGGGCGTCCCGGCGTCGATCCAGTAGCAGTCGGACTGGATGCCGAACACCGAACCGTCGCGCACCAGTTCCGGGAAGACCTCACGTTCGATGGAGACCTTCCGGCCGGGAGCCACCCGCTCCAGCACGTCGGGCTCCAGCACGTAGGTGCCGGCGTTGATCCAGTTGCTCGGTGCGGTCCCCGGCTCGGGCTTCTCGATGAACGCCTCGACGCGTCCGTCGGCGTCGAGCGGAACCACGCCGTACCGGGACGGATCGTCGACGGGCGTCAACGCGATGCTCGCCAGCGCGCCCCGCTGCTCGTGGGACCGCCACAGCTCCGCCACGTCGAGGGAGGTGAGCACGTCACCGTTGACCGCCACGAAGCGCTCGGTGATCCCGGCCTCCCGGGCGGCGAACGCGATCGCTCCGGCCGTGTCGAGCGGCTCCGGCTCGACCGCGTAGCGCATGCCCACGCCGGCGCAGGTTCCGTCCGGGTACTGCTCCAGGAACGCATCCGGCTGGTAGCCCAGCGACAGGACGACCTCGGTGACGCCGGAGGCGCCGAGGTGGGCCACCACCCGCTCGATCATGGGAACGTGCCCGACGGGGAGGAGCTGCTTGGGAACCCGGAGGGTCAGCGGGCGGAGTCGGGTCCCGAATCCGCCGACCAGGACGACGGCCTGCACGGCTCAGCCACCCGGCGACGGCGGCGCGGTCGTCGCCGGCGCGGTCGTGCTCGGCTCGCCACCGGCGACCGTCGTGCTCGGGGCGGTCGTGCTCGGCTCGCCACCTGCGACCGTCGTGCTCGGCGCACCGCCGGCGACGGTCGTGGCGGGGGCACCGTTCGACTCCGGGTCGGACAGAGCGGCCACGGTCGGCGGGAGCGCCGGCGTCTGACCCTCGGGAACGAACCCGAGCACCATGATCTGCCCGTCCTCGGTGAAGCGCACCTGGCCGATCCCGGTGGTCACGACACGCGGCTCGGAGTTCTCGTTGGCCTGCGGCGGCCAGACGAACAGGGCGACCCGGCCGTTCTGCGCCGGCTGACCCTCGACCGGCGGGCACGGCGCCCCCGTCGTGTAGGACACGCCCCCCGGCAGGGTGAAGGAGTTCTCGCCCAACTGGATCCCGACCGACTCGGCGAACTTCGAGAAGGTCGCCCCCTCGCCCGCCTCCTCGTCGTTCGACGGTGCGATCCGGATCAGGCCGTTGTCCAGGACCACGAACGGTCCCGTTCCGTCGCCGACGTTGGCCAGCTGGTCCTGGTAGCTCCCACAGACGTCGATCCCGAAGGCGTCGAACCAGACGTCCTCGGTGGAGGGGACGACCGCAGCCGTCGACCGGCGGCTCTCACGGGCCAGGAACACGAACAGGACGCCGACCACCACGATCGCGACGATCAGGGCCGGGTAGGCCAGGTTCCTGCGCTGGCCCGGCGACCGGGTGACCCCGGCCTGCTGGACCCGCTTGATCTTCTTCGCCTGCGAGGCCTTTCCCATACGGCCGCTCAACCTAGCGGCTCACCGACGCGGCGGAGGAACCCTCCGATCGCCGCCCTCAGCCCCGCCGGAGCCACCGGTCCCGGCGGACCTCCTCGAAGAGCGCCTCGTAGGCCTCGGCGACAGCGGCGGGCGATGCCCACCCCTCGACGAACCGACGGCCGGCAGCCCCCGCAGCAGCCCGGCCGGCCGGGTCGTCGAGCAGCTGCTCGAGCGCTGCGGTGAAGGCGTCGGCGTCCTCCGGAGGTACGGCCACACCCGCCCCGGCGGACCGGACGGTCCGGGCGACCTCGGTGCCCTCGTCGACGCTGGCGAGCACGGGCCGGCCCGCCGCCAGGATCGAGTACAGCTTGGACGGAACGCTCGATCGGGCCAGCCCCCGACGGAGCGGCACCAGGTGCACGTCGCCCGTGGCCAGGACCTCCGGAAGGCGCTCGCGCGGCTGGGCCGGGACGAATCGGACGTTGTCGAGACCGGCCGCCGAGCGGACCACGTCCTCGAGCGCCGAACCTCCACCGTTCACGACGAACACGACGTCCTCGCGGTCACGCAGGCGTCGGGCGGCTTCGACGACGAGGTCCAACGACTGCGACATCCCGACGTTGCCCGCGTACATGACCACGAGACGATCACCCAGACCGTGCTCCTCCCGGTACGCCGTCGACCGGTCCATGACGACGATTCGTTCGGTGTCGACGAAGTTGGGGATCACCCGGACCCGCTCCGGACGTTGCCCACCGAGCTTGGCCGCCACGTTCCGGCGCAGATCCTCGGACAGCACGGTCACGGCGTCCGCACGCCGGTAGGACCAGCGCTCCAGGGCCGATGCGAGCGCGATCGCCCGCCGGCTGGTGATCGCGCCCAGCTCGACGGCCACATCGGGGAAGACGTCCTGGATGTTGAACACGAACGGACGACCGCGGGTGACCGAGGCCAGCCAGCCGGTCACCCCGAGCGGCAACGGCGGTGACATGGCGAGGACGACATCGGGACGGATCCGCGTCGCGATGGCGGCCGCCGACGCCAGCGCCGTGAATCCTCCGAACGCCAACGCCCGGGCCGGGATGTTCCGCTTGTCCGTCGGGAACGGGTGCAGCCGGGTCACCGCACCCCACTCGGTCGACTCCGTGCGCCACCGGGCGCCCCGCCACTCGGGTTCGACGTCGTGCAGCCGGTACCAGGGCAGGGCCGTCACGACGTGCACCCGGTGGCCCCGGTCGGCGAGGGCCTCGACGATGGCGGTCGCCACCTCGCCGGTGGGTGCCGTGTCCGGGGCGAAGTGGGGGCAGACGACGAGCAGGTTCACGGTCGCACCCCGGCGGCGGTGCGGTAGGCCTCGAGCAGGCCACGACCCGTCCGGTCGGGCCCGCCGGAGCGGGAGTGGGCGAACGCCCGGTCGACCGCGTCGCCCCGCGTCGTCGGATCCTCGTCGAGCACGTCCACCATGGCCGAGGTCCACCCTGACACACCGCCCGGGTGGACGACGTCCTCCGGGCGGGCGACCTCGGTCAGGGAGCCGGCGTCGGACGACAGCACCCGGACGCGCCGGACCATCGCCTCGAGCACGGGAAGCCCGAAGCCCTCGTAGGTCGACGGGACGACGACCACATCGGCCCGGTCGAACAGCGCGTCGAGCTGCCCGGCCGGGATCCGGCCCGTCCGCAGCACCCGGCCCGAGAGGTCGGGTCGGGCACTTCGCTCGGCGACCGCCGGGTCCAGGGGGCCCGGTCCCCCCGTGAGCACGAGTCGCGCCTCGGGGTGCCGCTCCAGGACACCCGCGAACGCGTCCAGCAGGAGCAGGTGACCCTTGTGGGCGTACGGGACCGCCGGGTAGAGCACGACCCGGTGCCCGTCGAGTTCCGCCGCCAGCCGATCGTCCGGCTCCTCGGCGGTCCGGGTCGGATCCACCTCGGGGACGGTCCAGGGCACCACCCGGAGCGGGGTGTCCGCCGGCAGGCCGTGGTGGCGGACCCGCTGGGCCGTGAACTCGCTGGGGACGACGACCACGTCGGCGACCCGGAGCGAACGGGCGGTCATGGCCCGCAGGTACGTCCGCTTGGCCAGCGAGAAGTTGGCGGGAAGGTCGAGTGGCTGCAGGTCGTGGACGGTCAGGACGATCCGCCCCGGGTGTCGCAGGGGCACCACGCCACCGGCGTGGTGGACGACGTCGGCGCCGAGGTCGACGGCCCGGTCGGCGAGCCAGGTCTGATCCGAGAGGACCCGTCGGACCTTCGAGGTCCCGGCGAGCGGAGCGACCTGCGCCGGGAACCGGTCCACCAGGTCCGGGTGGGCCTCGACGAACGGGGCCAGCACCGCCAGGTGCACCTCGAGGTGATCGGATGCCGCACCGGCGTCGTCGAGGACGCCGGCGAGCGAGCGGAGCGCCGCCGTGGTCGACTCCTCGCTGCCGCCGACGACGCCGGGCACCAGCCAGGTCAGGTTCACCAGCACGGTCGTCACCGGCGGCCTCCCGCGTTCGACCCCGAGAGCACGTCCCGGTAGGCGGCGAGCACGCCGTCCGCAGCGGCGGACCAGGTGAACGAGCCGGCCCGCAGCGGGCCGGCGGCCCGCAGTCCCGCAGCGAGCGTCGGATCGTCGAGGACCCGGGCGATCGCCGCGGCGAGCGCGTCGGCATCACCAGCCGGCACCCGGAGCGCAGCGTCGCCGGCGACCTCGCCGCAGGCCGTGTCGCCGGTCGTCACGACCACGGCGCCCGCCGCCAGCGACTCCAGCACCGGGAGCCCGAACCCCTCGGCGAGCGAGGGCAGCACCACCGCGGCGGCGGCGCGCTCGAGCGCGACCAGCTCGGAACGGTCAACGTGACCGGTGCGGACCACCGGCCCGGGAACGCCGGCGAGCCGACCGGCGTCGGCGTCGCCCCACCCGGTCGGACCGGCGACCACCAGGGTCAGGTCCGACCGGCCGAGCGCGACGAGCGCCTCGGCGAGGACCGCCAGGCCCTTGCGGGGCTCGGCGGTCCCGACGAAGCACAGGAACTCACCGTCGACTCCGTGGCGGCCGAGCACCTTGGCGGTCTCGTCCTCGCTCGGTCCGGCCACCGGCCGGGACCCCCACGGGACGACCCGGAGCCGATCGGCGTCGAAGCCGTGCGCCAGGCACTCCCGCCGGGTCGCCTCGGACGGGACGAGCACCAGGTCGGCCCGCTCGGCGATCGATGCGAGCCCGCGCCGCATGAGCGACGCGCCCCGCCCCGTGAACCACTCCGGGTGCGTCAGGGGCAGTACGTCGTGGACGGTGGCCACCATGGGCACCCGATCGCGGGGCGGCGTCACGGGAACGGTCACGTGGACCAGGTCGGCACCGCGCACCGATCCGGTCCAGCGCGGCCGACCCGTCCAGGTCCACGCGTCGTAGAGGAGCGGGAGCCCGACCGGCAGGTGACGGACCGGCACCCCCTCCAGGCCGGCCGGCATCGGGGCCGAGGACCGTGGCGCGACACCGACCAGGTCCACCCGGCCGGACGACCTGAGCTCGGCCACCAGGTCGAGGACGGACGTGGCGGTACCGCCCGGCACCCGGTGCCAGCACTGGGTCACACCGATGGCGACCGTCGGTCGGCCGGCGGTTCGGTGCTCGGGATCGTCCACGTCCCGAGTCTCGCGGAGCCCGGAGCCGCCGACGCGGCACCGGCGGGACTCAGCTGTCGAGTCGGGCGACGTCGAATCCGCACCGCTCGACCGTCTGTCGGTCGAGCAGGTTGTGGGCGTCGAGCAGACGAGGCTCGGCCAGTGCCTCCACGACCTGGTCCAGGTCGAGGTGCCTGAAGACCTGCCAGTCCGTCAGGACGGCCAGCGCACGCGCACCGGCACAGGCGGCGTAAGGGTCGTCGACCGTGGTGACACCGTCGAGCACCTGTGTGCCCGCCGCGACCGTCGGGTCGTAGGCGACGATCTCCGCTCCGGCGTCGACCGCCCGGCTCAGCACGGCGAGCGACGGCGACGACCGGAGGTCGTCGGTGCCGCCCTTGAACGTGAGCCCCCAGACGGCGATGCGAACCCCGTCGAGCGACCCCCCGACGAGTTCGGCGAGCCGGGCCGTGGTGCGGTCGAACCGGGACTCGTTGACGGCCACGACCGCTTCGAGCAGGTCCATGGACTGACCGGCCTGCGACGCCATGTGGAGCATGGCGCGCGTGTCCTTGGGCAGGCAGCTGCCGCCCCAGCCCGGCCCGGGCCGGAGGTGGTTCCGGCCGATCCGCGGGTCCGAACCGACCCCCAGGACCACGTCGTCGATGTCCGCCCCGAGCGCCCGGGCCAGGTCGGCGACCTCGTTGATGAACGAGAGCTTGGCGGCGAGGAAGGCGTTGGACGCGTACTTGATGAGCTCCGACGACGCCGGGTCGGTGACGACGATCGGCGCGGTGAGGCCGACGTACAACGAGACCATCTTCATGGCGGCGACCTCGTCGTCGGCGCCGATCACGACCCGGTCGGGGTGGAGGAAGTCGTGGACGGCCGAACCCTCCCGGAGGAACTCGGGGTTCGACACGACGCTCACGTCCTCGCGGCCGAGGGCCTCGCTCACCTCGCCGGTCGAACCGACCGGCACGGTGGACTTGTTGATGACCACCGCACCCGGATCCAGGTGCGGGCCCATCTCGGCAGCGGCCGCCCGGATGAACGACAGGTCGGCGGAGCCGTCGTCGGCCTGCGGTGACGGCACGCAGAGACACACGAACGAACGACCGGCCACCGCAGCGGCGGTGTCGGTCGTGAAGGTGAGGCGCCCGGAGCGCAGTCCCTCGACCACCAGCTCCTCGAGGCCGTCCTCGAGGATGTGGATGTCGGCCCGGTTGAGCCGCTCGATCTTGGCCGGGTCGATGTCGACACAGGTGACCTCGTGGCCGAGGTGGGCCAGACAGGCACCGGTGGTCAGGCCGACGTAGCCCGTTCCGACGACGGCGACGCTACTGCGCATGTTCGCTCCTCACAGCTGTCAGGTCCCGGGTGCGACGACCCGGCTCGTGGGAGGGACATCGGCCCCTCGGCGACCTCCCCGGCCGACAACGCTACCCGTCGGTCCCGGACACACCACCGGGGAGAACCTCCCGGCTCGTCGGGCAGGACTCAGCGGCACGCAGCGGACTTCTCGGCGTCGGTCGGCAGGAGCACTCCCGGCGGCACGGTCGTGGTGCTCACCGTCGGGGCTGCCGGGTCGACCGGGGGCGCCGCCGGGTCGACCG
>CAYMKW010000005.1:18924-51875 GCA_964391365.1 uncultured Microthrixaceae bacterium
GTGGTGCTCACCGTCGGGGCTGCCGGGTCGACCGGGGGCGCCGCCGGGTCGACCGGCGGAGCGGTCGTCGTCGTGGTTGGCAGCGGCTTGAACTCCTCGGGCAGCTCCTCCAGCGGCTTCGGATCGTCCCGGATCCCCCCCATGTCCTCGCCGAGCACCAGCTCGACCCGGTTGCCGACGATCGATTCGTCCTCCTCGAGCTGCGGGACGACGTCGAGGTACCGGGCCAGCAGGACAGCGGCGTCACGACCCTCGGGCCCGTGGACGATGGTCGTCGAGTCCCCCGAACGCTCCGAGGCGGCCTCGGCGTCGAAGCCCCGGTCGTCGAGGGCGGCGGCGAACAGCTCGGCCTGCTCCCTCGTGGCGCTCCCCGTCTGCACGTCGACGATGACGTTCCGGGGTTGGACACCGATCGCCGGGTCGACACCCCAGAACGGCCGGATCACGGGGATCGCCTGGTCCCAGAGCACGTCCTGGTAGGCGACGCCATCGTCGGGCGCCTCCTGGGTCGGGACCTGGACGGTCTGGAGCTCGTCCGGGTTGAACGTCCGGAACTGCGTCAGCAGCTGGAGGATGACGTCGACGCTGAGCGTGTCGTCGAGGACCACGGCGCTGACGGCGGCGTCGACGATGCCGAGGGCCGTCTGCGGGTTGCGGATCCCGCGGTCGGAGGCCGCCCGGATGGCCCGCTTGACGAAGTCCTGCTGCCGGGTGATGCGCCCCAGGTCGCCCGTCGGGTCGTAGACCCACTCGTCTCCGAACTTCACCTCGAAGTACCGGGACCGGGCGTAGGCGAGCGCCTGATCGGGGCCGAGCTGCACGCAGCCGGCGACGGGGACGTCCAGGCCGGTCTTGCGGTCACGGACCGGGGTGGTGAAGTACACCGGGACCGTTCCCAACACCTCGATCAACTCCTTGAACGACGCGAAGTCCACCTGCACGTAGTTGTCGATCGAGATGCCGAAGTTCTGCTTGATCGTCTGGACCAGCGTTCGGGGACCGTTGGCCAGCATTGTGGCGGCGTTGATGCGCTGGTTCGAGCCGTCCGGCAACTGCAGTCGGGTGTCCCGGGGGATCGACAGGAGCTGTGCGGTCCCCGCCCGGGGATCCACCCGCAGGACCATGATGACGTCGGCCAGGTTCTGACCGGCGGTGCGGCCCTCGGCCACCGGGTCGTCGGCGTCGAGGCCCTCGAAGGCGTCGGTGCCGATGATGAGGATGTTGCGGGGGTCGTCGACGCTGACGGCGGTGCTGAGCGAGGAACCGACGTCGACGACCGGCACCGCCTGCAGGGTGGAGCGGACCTTCGTGAGCGCCAGTGCCGCCCCGAGGCACGCGACGACCAGCACCAGATTGAGCGCCAGCAGGAGCCGCTGGGGCCAGGTCCTGCCGGCTCGTCCGGAACGCTGTCGTGCCACGAGCGCCCGACGGTAGCAGCGGCACCGGAACCGTCGATGGCACCCCGGGGGCCTGCGGACCGTAGGATCCGGCCTGCGTGGTCAGCCGAGGTCGCACCGGGGGCGCCGAGCCCCTCGCCGTGGTGGGTGGACGACTGTGCACCGACCTGCTCGACGTGACCTCGGACCTGACGGCGTTGGACTCCGAGGGCTTCTGGGCCGTCGTCGTGCCCTACGACGGAAGCGCCGTCTGTGCCCGGTTCGGCAACGTGCGGGCCGCCGTTCCGTGGCCGGGCGCTCCCTGGCGGGGCCCGGGATCCGACAGCTGGGTGTCGTCGCTCGACCGCGACTCGTTCTGCGCCGGGGTGATGCGGATCCGGGAGCACATCGCCGCCGGCGAGGTCTACCAGGTGAACCTGACCAGGGTGCTCCGGGCCCCGCTGAGGGAACCCGTCGACGGGACGAGCACGGACGTGGCCGCCCTCGGTGCCGCACTGGCGCTCGGGAACCCGGCTCCCTTCTCGGCCGTCGTCCGCCTGCCCGACCAGGGGGTCGCCATCGCCAGCGCTTCGCCCGAACGCTTCCTGTCGCGTCGGGGCGACCTGATCTGGTCGTCACCGATCAAGGGCACGGCGGCGGTGCCTGATGGCTTCACCACCAAGGACCGGGCCGAGAACGTCATGATCGTCGACCTCGTGCGCAACGACCTGGGCCGGGTGTGCGAGTGGGGCACCGTCGACGTGCCGGCGCTGCTCACGGTCGAGGAGCATCCGGGGCTGTGCCACCTGGTCAGCACGGTGGAGGGGAGGCTCCGACCGGGCTCGGGGTGGGCCGAGACCATCGGCGCCACCTTCCCGCCCGGCTCGGTCACGGGTGCACCCAAGCTGGCGGCGCTCGGGGTCATCTCGGACCTCGAGCGGGCGTCGCGTGGCCCGTACTGCGGTGCCGTCGGATGGGTCGACGCCGACCGCAGCATCGGCGACCTGAACGTCGCCATCCGGACGTTCTGGATCGAGGACGACCACCTCCACTTCGGGACCGGCGGTGGCATCACCTGGGACTCCACCCCGGAGGGCGAGTGGGAGGAGACCGAGCTCAAGGCCCGTCGGCTGCTCCGCGTGGCATCGGGCGAACCCGGCGTGATCGAGCAGGTTCGGGCGTGAGCGGGCCCGCTCCGACCGTGGTGTGGCTGGACGGGGACCTGCGCGACCCCGCCGTGGCCGCCGTGCACTGGTCCGACCACGGTGTCACCGTCGGCGACGGCGTCTTCGAGACGCTCAAGCTGGTCGACGGTCGACCCTTCGCCCTGAGGAGGCACCTGACCCGGCTCGGGCGATCGGCACACGGCCTCGGCCTGACGCCCCCCGTCGAGGAGCAGGTACTCGATGCGGTCGACGCCGTGTGCGCGGCCTGGGGGCCCCGACCCGGTCGGCTGCGGATCACCGTCACGGCCGGACCCGGGCCCATGGGCTCGGAACGGGGTCCGGCCGGACCGACCCTGCTCGTGGCCGCCACCGAGGCGGCGCCTCCGCCGACGGGCACGGGTGCGATCGTGGCGACGGTCCCCTGGACCCGCAACGAGCACGGCGCGCTCGCGGGGCTGAAGACCACCTCCTACGGCGAGAACGTCGTGGCGCTCGCCCGGGCCCGGGCGGTGGGCGCCGGAGAGGCGCTGCTCGCCAACACCGCCGGGCGACTCTGCGAGGGCACCGGGTCGAACGTGTTCGTCGTCGACGACGATGACGTACTGGTCACCCCGCCGTTGCACTCGGGCTGTCTGGCCGGGATCACCCGGGAGCTGCTCCTCGAGGCCCTGGAACGCGTCGGCACCCCGGTGGTCGAACGTGACCTCCCCCTCGACGTCCTCGGTCGCTGCCCGGCAGCGGCGCTGACCTCGAGCACCCGGGACGTCCAGGCCATCGCCACGATCATCCTGGAGGGTGGGCCACGACCGCTCGACGTGGACCACCCGCTGCTCGTCGGTGCCCGCCGGGCGTGGGCCGAGGCCTACGGGCCCGGACGCTCCATCGACCCCTGATCGAGTGGGCGGCAGCCCGTCGACGGGAGCCCGTCAGTCGTCGATGGGTCGGAGGTGCACCACGTCGCCGAGGGACACGACCCGACGCACCCGCTGGTCGTCCTCCAGGACCAGCGCACCGTCCCCGGCGACGTCGACCGCGGTCCCGACCAGGATCGACGCACCCAGGTCGACCCGCACCCGCCGGCCGATCGTGGCCGAGCGGGCCCGGTAGGCCGCCAGGAACTCCTCCGGGTCGACCGTGGGCGGCTCCACCAGCGGCAGCCAGCGCTCGTCGAGTCCGACGAGCAGGTCGAGCAGCACGACCTCCCGGTCGACGGTCCCGCCCAGGACGGCGTCGAGCGATGTGGCGACGTCGGTCAGCTCCGCCGGAACCGACGAACGCTCCAGGTTGATGCCGAGACCCACCACGACGAACGGTCCGACGCCGTCGACGTCGACGAGTTCCGACAGCACGCCGCCCAGCTTGAGGTCGGTGCCGTCCGGGCCGGCACCCGGCGCCACCAGGTCGTTGGGCCACTTCAGTCGGGTCCCCGAACACGCGTCCACGGCGGCGGCGCCCACGGCGGAGGGCAGCAGGGTGAGCCGCTCGGCCGGCAGGTCGGCGACCCCCAGACCGATGCTCACCAGGAGGGACGCCCCGGGCTCGTCCTCCCAGGTGCGGTCGAGCCGGCCCCGACCCGCCGTCTGGTGGTCGGCAACCAGGACGAGCGGTGCCGGCGGGCCACCGGTGGCCCCCCGTTCGGCGAGCAGCACCGGCAGGTCGGCGTTGGTGGAGCCCGTCGTGGGTACCCAGCGGAGGTCGGCGAATCGGGTGCCCCGGAGGGCTGCTTTGGCGCGGTCCATGCCCACGGGTGGAAACTAGCGCCGTGTTCTCCAAGGTGCTGATCGCAAACCGTGGTGAGATCGCCGTCCGGGTCATCCGGGCGTGCCGTGAGATGGGGATCTCCACCGTGGCCGTGTACTCCGAGCTGGACCGGGACGCCCTCCACGTCCGGCTCGCCGACGAGGCGTACGCGCTCGGGGGCCAGACGGCCGCCGAGAGCTACATCGACGCCGACAAGCTGCTCGACGTGATCCGTCGGTCGGGAGCCGAGGCGGTGCACCCCGGCTACGGGTTCTTCTCCGAGAACTCCGACTTCGCCCGGGCGATCACCGAGATGGGCGTGGCGTTCATCGGACCGGGTCCCGACGCCATCGACGTGATGGGCGACAAGATCTCGGCCCGTCACGCCGCCGAGCGGGTGGGCGTGCTCGGCGTGCCCGGGACGACCGACATCCTCACCGACCCGCAGCAGGTCGTGGCCTTCGGTGACGAGTTCGGCTACCCCGTCGCGATCAAGGCCGCCTACGGCGGCGGCGGTCGGGGCATGAAGGTCGTCGCCTCCGCCGACGAGGCCGCCGCCGCGCTCGAGTCCGCCCAACGCGAAGCCCTCGCCTACTTCGGCCGGGACGAGTGCTACATGGAGCGCTACCTCACCAAGCCGCGCCACGTCGAGGTCCAGCTGATCGCCGACACGCACGGCAACTGCATCTACCTCGGCACCCGCGACTGCTCGGCCCAGCGGCGCCACCAGAAGCTGATCGAGGAGGCCCCGGCGCCCGGGATCCCCGAGGAGATCCTGACGGCGATGGGCGAGGCGGCCGTCGAGGTCGCCCGCGGCTGCGACTACGTGAACGCCGGCACGGTCGAGTTCCTCTACGCCGACGGCGAGTTCTTCTACCTGGAGATGAACTCCCGTCTGCAGGTCGAGCATCCGGAGACCGAACTGGTGACGCGGGTCGACCTGGTCGAACTCCAGTTGCGGGTGGCCGCCGGCGAACCGCTGCTGTTCTCCCAGTCCGACGTCCGCATCGAGGGCCACGCCATCGAGTGCCGGATCAACGCCGAGGACCCGGCAGGAGGCCAGTTCCTGCCCTCGCCCGGACCGATCAGTGCCCTCCGGGCGCCCAGCGGGTTCGGGACCCGCTGGGACGGCGGCTACGAGGCCGGCGACGAGATCAGCCAGTACTACGACAACCTGGTCGGGAAGCTCTGCGTCTGGGGCCGCGACCGTGACGTCGCCGTCGCCCGGATGATCCGAGCGCTCGAGGAGATGCAGGTGGAGGGGATCGCCACCGTCATCGACGCCGACCTCGCCATCCTGCGGCACCCGGACTTCCAGGCGGTCGACCACTCCACGAAGTGGGTCGAGCAGGTGCTCGACCTGTCGGGGGTCGGCGGCGCCGCCGCCCCGGCGGAGGGGACCGACGCCGAGCCCAAGGTCGAGCGCAACGTCGACGTCGAGGTCAACGGACGGCGGTTCGCCGTGCGGGTGTTCGTCCCCGAGTCGCAGGTCGGGGCCGTCGCCACCGGCGGGGGCGCCAAGCCACGCCCGAAGCGCAGCCGCGGCGCCGCCGGCGGCGGAGCGGTGGCCGGGAGCGGCCGGGTGGCCGTGCCCATGCAGGGGACGATCGTCAAGGTGCTCGTCGAGGTCGGCCAGACCGTGGCAGCCGGCGACCCGGTGGTCGTGCTCGAGGCGATGAAGATGGAGAACAACGTCGCCGCCGATGTGGACGGCACCGTCACCGAGGTCTCGGCGGCGACCGGCGACTCGGTCGCCGCCGGCGACGTCGTGGTCGTCATCGAGCCGGCGGGCTGATCCCGCCGGAACCCGGGCGGCCCGGTGGCCGCCGGTATCGTGCTGCGGTGACCCGGCCGCAGACCGCCCGCACGGTGGGACGCTGGGTGCGGACGGTCACGCTCGTCGTCGGCGTGCCGTCGCTCCTCATCGCTGCCTGGTTCGCCGCCCGGGACGTCCGGGATGTCGACCCGGCGACCTGGTGGGCCCTCGTCCCGGCGCTCGCGCTGAGCACCGCCAGCCTCTGGCTGCAGGCCCGCTCCTGGCGGGTGCTCCTGCCGGCCGGAACCGACGCCACGGTCGCGGACGACGCCTTCTTCACCTCACAGCTCGTCAAGTACTCCCCGGTCGGCGGCTTCGCCCAGGCCGCCGCCCAGGCCGGGCTCGCCATCGACGGAACGACGGGTGCCGCCCGGGCGACCACGGCGATGGCGGTCTCGAAGCTGACGATGGTCGTCGCGGCCGGGTGCGCCGGCCCGGTCCTGGCCGCGACCAACCCCGCCCTGGCCCCGTGGCTCCGCCTGCTCCTCTGCTGCACCCCCGCCGGGCTCGCGCTCGGCCACCCGGCGGTCCTGCGTCGGTCACTCGAACTGGCGGGCCGAGTCCTGCGCCGCCCCCTCGACCCGGCCGTCATCCCCGATCCCGGAGCCGTCTGGCGATCGATCGGTTGGGCCGTACCAGCCCAGGCGCTCGCCGGGGCGTCGTTCGCCGTGCTGGCGGTGGTGACGGACCCGGGGGTGGACCCCGTCCAGGCGGCGGCCGGGTTCGTGGTGGCGTGGGCCGTCGGGTTCCTCGTCATCCCCGTCCCCGCGGGCCTCGGGGTCCGAGAGGCGGTGATCGCCGTCCTGGTCGAGGGACCGCCCGGGACGAAACTCGTCGCCGCGGTCATGCTGCGGCTCGTCGTGATCGTCGCCGAGGCACTCCTCGCCGCTGCCGTGCGGGTCCGCTCCGCCCGTCGCCCGGCCGAGCCCGGGGCTAACCGGCCTCCGGGAGAACCGGCCGGACCCACAGGCTGAACCCGTCCGGGGACCCGGGTGGGGCCACCACCGCCGGGTCGAGGTAGCCGTCGGGGAACGTCTCGTAGGTGCGGTCGGGTTCGACGGGGTTCACGACCACGCGCGTCCGCTGCTGCTCACCCGCCGCCCACGGCACCGCCTCCAGGCCGACACCGTCGGCCGACACCAGCACGAGTCGACGGCCCGTTGCGGCCACGGCCCGCAGCAGCCGATCGCGGTCGGCGTCGTCCAGACCGGGTGCGGGGACGGCGACCGGGACGTCGCACCAGGCGCGCAGCGTCTGCGGGAGGACCGTCGCCGCCCACGGGTCGACCACCAGGACCGTGGCGTCGTCCCCGATCAGGTCGCAGGCGTCGAGCACCACGTCGAGGTAGCCGCGCTGCTGGGCCATGTCCCGGATCGGCCACGTCGATGCGGCGAGCGGCACGACTGCGAGCACCACCGCCAACGTCGATGCGGCGATGCGCCAGGGCCGCGCCGGCCGGGCTCGCCGGAGGAGCCAGATCACGGGGAGCGAGGCGGCCACCGCCAGACCCGGCAGGATCGCCGGCAGGAACCGGCGGCTCGCCCAGAGTTGCTCGGGGGTGACCGACGCGTGCAGCAGGTACACCGAGCACAGGCCGGTCGTGACCGCCACGACCGCCACGACCGCCGCATTGGCCCGACCCCGCAGGATCCGCTGCGTGCCCCATCCGAGACCCAGCACCGAGAGGGCGAAGCCGACCGGACCCAGGTACCACGACAACCACACCGCCGAGTCCTCGTAGTAGCTGCGGGCACCGTTGCGTGGCGGCAGGTCGGGGAAGCGCAACTCCTGGATGTGCGGCCGGACGAACCAGGCGAACGCGAACGCCGCCACGACGAGCGCCCCGGCTGCGAGCGCCCACGACCGGGGCAGCGGCGCCACCCGGCCGCGTACTTCTGGACGGCGCTCGAGGAACGACCAGAGCCCGGCCCAGCCGACCAGCGCCAGCACCAGGGCCGCGAGCATCGCCAGGACCATTCCCCGGTGATCACGGAAGTAGTTCCCGGCCCGGAACACGGCATCGATGATGGACACGGTCACCGGGACGAGCGCCGCCGCCACCGCAGCGGCGAAGGCGTTCCGCCGCTGACGCCGGACCTCCGGGTCGCCCGAGGCCAGCGAGGACAGGCCGCCGAGCACGACGAGCGCCACCACGAACAACAGAGCGTCCAACCGGACCGCCACGGTCGAGCCGAGGATCAACCCGCCGACAGCGCCCAGCCACGGGCTGGGCCGACGATGGACGGCCAGCAGCACGAGGAGCGCCCACCATCCGTCGGCGAGGCTGAACGACTCCGAGAACGTGTCCCGTGCCACGAAGAGCAGTGGTGCGCCGACACCGAGCAGCACGATCGGGAACAGTGCGACGAGGGGCCTGCGGCCCACCAGTACGGCCACCACCCACACCCCGAGCAACGCCAGTCCCGCCACCAGCGCCGGGAGACGCAGGGCCAGCGGCGCGCCACCGACCGTGTACGCCACGGCGTACAGCACACTCGTCTGGTGGACGAACTGGAACTCGGCGGTCTTCCGGGCCACCTCGAACGTCGCCGACGACTCGAAGGTCAGGTCGTCGTCGTCGAGCACCTCCAGCCCGCCGGTGGCCACCTCGGCCTGGAGGTCACCACCATTGGCGAGCCAGATCCCGGTGCTGAGGTAGGACGACGGGTCGCGATCCAACACGACGTGTTGCGACGGCGTCCACGCAGCGAATGCCGTCCAGGCAACGACCAGCGCCACGGCGAGGACGGCGGCGACGCCGAACCGGTCGCCTGACGGCAGATCCCCCAGGGCGCCGTTGCGCACGGCGACCCACCAGACCGCCAGGCCGCCGACGACACCGGCCCCCAGTGCAGCCCAGGCGGCGAAGACGCCAACGACGGCGAGCACGTGGCCCACGAGCCCCACGCACACCAGCACGCAGACCCCGAGCAGTCCGGCTGCGACGACACCTCGGCCGACCCGGTCGATCCCGGCTCGTTCCGCTGAGGGAGCGGCCGGTCGGCGGCGCACGACCTCAGTCACGGCCGTCGAGCTCCGCTCGACGGAGCATGGCCCGGATGTCCCAGAGGGCGCGACGGTTCGCCGACAACAGGTCCGCGAGCAGGCCCACCACCGCGATCAGCGCCGCCAACAGCAGGCACACGGCGGCGGCCACCAGACTGGGAACGCGACCCGCAGGATCATCGGTGAACCAACCCAGGTACGCCCAGCGCACCACGAGCACCAGGCCGAGCAGCGCCGGCAGCGCCGACAGCAGGAGGAAGAAGCGGAACGGCTTGTAGAGCGCGAAGCTCCGGACGATGGTCTGGGCGGAGCGCCACACGTACTGCGGGATGCTCCGCACGAGCCGGGACGGCCGCGTGGACGGGTGCACCCGGACCGGGACGCCCACCACGTCGAGCCCCTGCCAACCCGCCTGGACGAGCGTCTCCATCGTGTAGGAGTAGCGACCGAGCACCTGGAGCTGCAGCGCCGTGTCACGGCTGAACGCCCGGAACCCCGAGGCGGCGTCCCGGACGTCGGTCCCACTGGCGGCGCGGACGATCGAACTGCCCAGACGCTGGAGCCGCTTCTTGGCAGCCGAGAACTCCTGGATCTCCTCGATGGGCCGCTCCCCCACCACCAGGTCCGCCCGCCCGGCGACGATCGGTGCCACCAGGTCGGGGATGCACGACGCGTCGTACTGGTTGTCAGCGTCGGTGTTGACGACGACGTCCGCTCCCGCCCGGAGTGCGGCGTCGAGGCCCGCCAGGAACGCCGCCGCCAGGCCCCGGTTGACCGGGAACCGCACGATGTGGTCGACCCCGTGCGCCAGGGCGACCTGCGCGGTGTCGTCGGTCGAGCCGTCGTCCACCACGAGCCACTCGACGCTGTCGAACCCGTCGACCGATCGGGGCAGGTCCGCCAACGTGGCCGGGAGGGTCGCCGCCTCGTTCAGGCAGGGGATCTGGATCACGAGCTTGCGCAACCGCCGCCCGGCATCCTCCCCCGAACCGACGGCGACGGTGCGGACCGGACCCATCAGCGGCGACCTGAGACCGCCACGTCGCCGGGACCGAGCAACAGGCTGTTCAGGTCGTCGACGAGCGATGCCACCTGGTCGGGCCCGGCGAGCACCAGGGGTGTCGGGTGGAGGAAGGTCGTGGTGACCTCCCGGAGGCCCGCCTCCTCCAGCAGGAACGCGAGGAAGGCCGGGTGGACGGGCCGCTCGTGGGTCGGGTCGACCCAGAACGAGGACGCACCGACGGCGAGGCTCTGCACGTTGGGGGTCTCGAGGATCAACAGGCCGTCCGGGGCCAGCACCCGGCGGGCCTCGACGACGAGACGCACCTGGAGGTCGAGGGGCAGGTGCTCGACGACGTGGAGGCTGCAGACCGCTCGACAGGACCCGTCGGGACGGGCGTCCAACCAGTCGAACAGGTCCGCCTCGACGTGCTCGGCGGAACCGCCGTCGACGAGCTGTCCCAGGTTGGCGTCGACGCCGAGCGCGCGGATGCCGGAGGAACTGAGGAGCTCGACCAGCTCGCCCCGACCGCATCCCAGGTCGACCACCGGCAACTCGTCGTTGGGCAGGTCGGCCAGCAGCTGCAGGTAGTCCTCGCGCTGTCGATCGTGGATGCTCTCGACCGTCCCCCGGTGGCGGTCCTCGAACGCCCGGTACAGCACGTCGAACCCGGGTGCCGGGTGCTCGAAGACCCGGGGCGTCGCATCCGTGGAGCCCCGGGCCGGGGCCGGGGCATCCGTGGCACCCGGATCGCGAGTCAGTCGTTCGATCATCGCCTGGGTGAGCCGGTCGGTGCTCCGGAGCTCCGCGATCGAGCGCTCGACGGCGCCCAGCCCGATGCGGAGGGCCTCGGCGGACTCGGCGACCGACGACGCCAGGGCCTGCAGGAGCGCCGGGCCCGCACCGGCCTCCTGACCGGTCACGCCCAGCGCGTCGACGATCGACCGCATCCCCTCACCGGCACGCTCGAGCTCGCCATAGGACGCCCGCAGCTCCTCGACGAATCGGTCCTGGTGGGCCACGAGTCGTTCGTTCACCCGGACCACCTGCTCGACCTGGGCTGCGAGCACCTCCTGGCGTTCCCGCAGGCGGGCGGACTCGTCCTGCAGGTCCCGCACGGGGCGGGCCAGTCGCCGCAGGATGCGGAGCGCCAGCGAACGAGCGACCTCGGGTGCGTTCGGATCCGTCACGGACTCACCTTCTCCCGGCCCTCGGAGCGGTGTCCAGCCACCCCGGTGGTCGCCAACCGCCGCTGCGCCGAGGCCCGGGCCTCGCCGACGACGCGTTCCCACCCCTCGGCCACGCGGCCCCAGTCGAACTCCACGAGGGAGTAGGCCCGACCGTTGCGGGCGAGCGTCCCGGCCACGTCAGGGTGGTCGAGCACCGTGGCGACCGCCGCCTCGAAGGACGGGTAGTCGGCGTAGGTGAGCCCGCCGTGTGAGCGTTCGACGTGGCCGCGCAGCACGCGACTGCGTTGCTGCACGACCGCCGGACGTCCGAGCAGCCACCCCTCCACCAGCGCGAGCGAGAAGCTCTCCATGTACGACGGCTGGAGCAGCACGCCGGCTCCGGCGACGAGGGCGTCCTTCGTGGCATCGTCGACGAAGCCGGTGGCGACGACGCCCTCCGCACCGAGCAGGTGCTCGTCGCCGGGACCGACCACGACGAGCGAGACGTCACGGGCGACGCTGCGGCGGAAGGCCGAGGTGAACCGCACCGCGTCGTCGCTCCCCTTGGCCGGGTCCACCCGACCGACGACCACGGCGTAACGACCGGGGGTGACACCGACGGCCCGGGCGGCAGCGGCGACCTCGTCCGACGTCGGCACCCGGAGCGGATCGACGGGGCACGGGACGTAGCGGACCCGTTCACCGCACCCGTACACCGAGGCGATCAGGTCCCCCTCCTCCCGCGCCAGACACACCACGCGGTCGGCGTGGTCGAACATGGATCGCACCGCACCGACGAAGAAGGCCCCCTCGGGATGCGCCGTCGGCACGACGACGGTCGGACCGTAGGCCGATGCCACCCGGGTCAGCCGCTGCCCGTGGCTGTAGTGGTAGCCCACGAGCACGGTGGCGTCCGAGGACGCAGCGAGCGCCTCGAGCGTGGGCTCCACCCCACGGAGGTCGGGCCCCATCATCTGGGACCAACGGTCCTGGGCCCAGGGCCACAGCGGCTCCTGGCGCCAGTCGACGGCCCGACCGTGGAGCGGCAGGAACCGGTCGTTCGGCCGTGGGGCACCGGTCGGGAACCGGTGGACGGTCACCCCGTCGAGGTGCTCCACCCCGGGCTCGAAGACGTCCGCGAAGTCGGCGTAGCTGACGGCGCAACTGGTCACCACGGCGATGTCGTGGCCGTCTGCGGCCAGTCCGGTCGCCAACCGCTCCACGTAGCGTTCGGCTCCCCCGACCACGCCCTGGCCGTAGCGCTGGACGACGAAGGTGAGCTTCACGTCGCGCCCGCCTGAACGACGGGTCCGGCGAGCTCGAGCAGGGCGTCGACGACCTGCGGCAGGCTGCGATCCGCCGACAGTTCCCGGGCCCGAGCCACGCCCCGCCCGACCATGACGTGACGGGTGGTCGGATCGGTCAGGACTCGGTGGAGGACCCCGGCCACGAGCACCGGGTCATCGGGATCGTCCACGAGGACTCCCGCGTCCCGCACCGTGTCGGGGATGGCCGCACGGGCCGACGCCACGACCGGGACCCCCAGCGCCATCGCCTCGACGGCCGGGACGCAGAACCCCTCGTGCTCGCTCAGCGTGCAGAACGCTCCGGCCCGCAGGTAGAGGGCCGCGAGCTCCTCGTCGGTGACCCGGCCGAGCGGCTGCAGGTCCGCCAGCCCCACCGACCGGGCGAAGGACCGGAGCGCCCGCGAGTAGTCCGCGAACCGCTCCACCCCGACGAGCGCCAGTCGGGCAGAGGGCAGGTACTCCTGCTGGAGCACCGCGACGGCTGCCAGCACCCGTTCGATCCGCTTGTGGGGCAGCAGCTGCGCGACGCACAACACGACCGGACCCGGACCCCAGTCGGTGAGCCGCCGCAGCATGGCCGGGTCCGGGACCACCCGGTCGAGTCGGTCAACGTCCGGGGTCGGCGCCACGACCCGGACATCGGTGTACCCGAGCTCGTCGAGCTCGGCGGCGTTGTAGGCCGAGTCGGCGACGGCGAGCTCCACCCGGTCCCGCAGTCGCGCCAGCTCCCACCGGCCGCGGATCAGGTCGTCGGCGACGTCCGGGGCGAACCGGGCGAACGGTTCCGCCGGCGAGAAGTTGTGGTAGACGAGCGCCAGCCGCGGCTCGAGCGCCTGCAGCTCCCGGAACACCGGCCAGCAGCCGATGCTGGCGTGGAACACCAGCGGCCGGGGCCGGTTCGGTCGCCTGGCCAGTTCCGCGAGGGGGCGGACGATGTGGTCGACGCCCGGCTCGATGAAGTTGGCGTACAGCTCCGAGGGGCCGAGGGCCGAGAGGGCCTCCCGGATCACGAGCGCGTTCCGCGTGATGGCATCGCCCGGTGCGGCTCCCACCACGAGCTGGTCGAACATCAGTCCTCGACGTCGGCCGGATCGCCGTCGCGCACGCGCCGCAGCTCGTCCTCGAGCTGCGCGACCCGGTACTCGAGCGAACGGATGCGCTCCAGGTGGGCCCGGGCGAGGAACCGCGAGGTCCTGGTCTGACGGTCCGCGATCTGGGCGGCGACCTCGGCCGTGCGGGCGGCGAAGTCGCCGACCTGCCGACGGACGAGGAGCCCGACGACGCGGGCGGGCAGCTGGATCAGCACCACGGCGATGCGCTTGAGCGGCCCACCCGTCGGGACCGGCCGCCAGGCGGGCAGGGCCGCCGCAGCGGTGAGCTCGTCGACCTCGAGCGGCGGCTGTTCCACCAGACCGGCGTCGACCGCCTCGACGACACCCTCGAAGTGGCTGACGAGCTCGTCGGCGGGGAGCGCGGGCAGCTCACCCCGGGCCCGGCGGGCGGCCAGGTCGGCGCGGACCCGGTCCACCACACCCAGGACGGGATCCGCGGTCAGGGCCGAGGCCACGGGGTCACCCGAACCCAGCAGGGCCTCGAGGGCCCGGGCCTCGGCCGGGTCGGCGGCGCCGTCGGAACGGAGCGATCCACTGGGTTCCACGTTCGATCCGCTCCTGGTGTCGCTGGGGGGGGGTGGAGTGGCCGGCCTCGCCGGTCCTCCGAGGCTACGCGCTCAGTTGCGGCCGCTCACGGACCACCGGCCACGGAGGTCGACCAGACCCTCCGGGGCCATCCGTTCGCCCTCCCGGACGGCGAGTCGCCAGGCTCGGTCGCGCCGGTCGAAGTCGTGCTGGACGAACTCGTCGGAGATGGCGACGGTGAACTCGTACTCGCCCGGGGTGAGCGGGAGCGAGTCGATCGTGAGGTCCAGGTGCCCGTTCCCACGGAGCTCTCCGGTGTCCACCCCGTCGATGCGGGTGTTGGTCCCGGTCACGTGGACGCCGCTCGCGGAGTGGACGGCGACCCCGACGACGGCGGCCCGTACCGGGCGGACGGCCTCGTAGTGGATCCGGATCGTGCACGGGTCGCGGTGGACGACGGCCGTCGTCGGTGCGCCGCCGTCGTCGAGGAACTCCACGGCGGCGATGGTGACGTCCTCACCGATGGCGGGCCCGGCCGAGGGTGCGACCGCTGCGGTGGCCCGGACCTCGTCGCGGGCCGCACGCTCGGCGGCGTTGACCTGCTCCATGTAGCCGGCCGCCACCTCCGGCCCCGTACCGGTCAACTGCAGGACGCCGTGGTCGAGCCACGCGGCACCGTCACACATCGCCTCGACCGTGCCGGTGCTGTGCGTCACCACGACGATCGTGACGCCCCGCCGACGCAGGTCGTACAGGTAGTCGAAGCACTTGCGCTGGAACTCGGCGTCGCCGACCGCGATCACCTCGTCGACGATCAGGATCTCCGGGTCCACGTGCACGGCGACCGAGAAGCCGAGGCGGACGTACATGCCGCTCGAGTAGATCTTCACCGGTGAGTCGATGAACTCCTCCACACCGGCGAACGACACGATGTCGTCGAACGCGGCGTCGATCTGCTTCTTCGACATCCCGAGGATCGTGGCGTTCATGTAGACGTTCTCCCGGCCCGTCAGGTCCGGGTGGAACCCGGCGCCGAGCTCGAGCAGCGTCGAGATCCGACCGTCGACCCGGACGGACCCGGTGGTCGGCCGGTAGATCCCGGCGATGCAGCGCAGCAGCGTCGACTTGCCGGAACCGTTGTGGCCGACGAGTGCGTACATGGAGCCCTGCGGGATCTCCAGCGACACGTCCCGCAGTGCCCAGAAGGCGTCCTCGCCGGCGTCGCGGTCACGCCTGGTGATGAGTTCCTTGACCGAGTGGGCGCGGTCGGACTGGAGCCGGAACCGCTTGGACACGCCCTCGACGACGATCGCGCTCACTCAGAGCTCCTCGATGACACTCGGGGCGTACCGGCCGAAGATCCACCAGCCGACGACCAGGCTCACCGTCGCCGAGGCCCCCATCATCAGCCAGTTGGAGGTGGTCGGCAGGTCCAGGCTGTAGACGGACTGCCGGATGCCGTAGACGAACGAGGTGAGCGGGTTGGCCTGGAGGATCCGCCCCAGGACGGCGGACTTCGAGCTCGCCAGCTCGACCGTGTACACGATCGGCGTCAGGTAGAAGAGCACCTGCAGCCCGATGCCGACGAGGTAGCTGACGTCGCGGTAGCGGATGTTGCCGAGACCGAGCACCAGGCCGACGCCGAACGCCAGACAGGCGAGCAGCATGAAGATCGGCACGACCATCACGAACGTCCACGAGACGTTGCCGAGCACGATCATGAAGCCGAACAGGATGAGCAGTTCGAGCACCGCCTGGATCGCCACGGTCACGAGACCGGCCACCATCGGGCACTCGGGCGGGAAGTAGGTCCGCGTCAGCAGGCCCCCGGCGCTCTGGAACGAGGCGATGCAGATGTTGATCGTGCCGGAGAAGAAGTTCCACGCCACGAGGCCGCAGAACAGGTAGAGGGCGAAGCTCTCCAATCGGCCGTTGCCGGCGACCGGGGCCTGCGCCCCCAGGATGAGCCCGAAGACGACCGTGTAGATCGCCAGCGTGGTCGCCGGGTTGATCAGCGACCAGAGCCAGCCCAGGAAGCTCTTCTTGTAGCGGGCCTTCAGGTCCCGCTGTGCCAGGTTGGCGATCAGCGTTCGGTAGGACCAGACCTGGGCCGGGGTGGACAAGCGAACCTCGTGGACGTTCGTGGGCGGAGTGTTCCGGGGACCCGGACGACGCTAGCAGTCGCCCTCTCCGGAATCGGGACCACCGGCCCGCCCTGCCGCTCAGCTGCGCCGTTCCGGCCGCGTGGTTCAGGCGGGGTCGTTCACTCGGCCGCCTCGCTGAGCGCCTCGGACAGGGCCGGGTGCACGAACAGGCTCTCGGCGAGGTCGTTGGCGCGGAGCCCGTTGGTCACCGCGACCGCGAGCACCGAGATCAACTCGGCTGCGTGCCGCCCGACGATGGACCCGCCGAGGATCACCCCGGTGGCCGGGTCCGAGACGATCTTGACGAACCCGCGGGGATCTCCGTCGATGAGTGCCCGGGCCGTGGCGACGAACGGCACCTTCGTGACCCGGACCTTGCGCCCCTCGGCGAATGCGTCCGCCTCCGCGAGCCCTACGTCGGCCACCTCGGGGTCGGTGAAGATGGCCGACGCCGCCTTGTCGTAGTCGAGGTGCCGGTGGTCGACCTGGTGGAGTCCCATGACGTGCTCGGCGATCTTGCGCCCCTGCATGGTCGCGACCGAGGACAGTGGCAGCTTGCCGGACACGTCGCCGGCCACGTACACGTGCTGGACGTTGGTGCGCATGTGGTGGTCGAGGGTCCGGACCCATCCGCCGTCGAGTTCCACACCGGCGGCCTCGAGGCCCACGCCCTCGACGTTCGGAACGGAACCGATGGCGAGCAGGCAGTGCGAACCGGCGACGTTCCGACCGTCGTCACAGTGCAGCGTGACCCCGTCGTCGGTGACGTCGACGCCGACGGCGCGGGCCCCCTTGAGCAGCTGCACACCGCGGCGCAGGAAATCGTCCTCGAGCACGGCGGCCACCTCCGGGTCCTTGGCGGGCAGCACCTGCTGGCGAGAGACGATCAGCGTGACCCGGGATCCGAAGCTGGAGAACATCTGGACGAACTCGACACCGGTGACGCCGGAGCCGACGACCACCAGGTGCTCCGGCAGCTCGGGCGGCGGGTAGGCGTCCCGCGTCGTCAGCACCCGGACGCCGTCCGGCGCGGCCCACTCCGGGATCCGGGGCCGACTTCCGGTCGACACCATCACGGCATCGGCGTGCAGCTGCTCGACGGTCGTCCCGGTCCCCGGGCCGACGTCGGCGCCCTGAGCGATCTCCACCGTGTGCGCATCGACGAGGCGGCCGGTCCCCCGAACGATCCGGACCCCCTGACTCTCGAGGAGCCCGAGGTTCTGGCGTTCGATCCGTTCGCTCAGCTCGGTGACCCGCAGCCGCAGCGCGTCGAGGTCCACCGACGCCGGCTGGACCCGCAACCCCAGCGATGCGGCCGCCTCGACGTCCTGCAGCCGCTCCCCGGTGGCGATGACCGCCTTGGACGGCACGCAGTCCCACAGGTGCGCGGCACCGCCGACCACGTCGCGCTCGATCAGGGTCACCTCGGCGCCCAGTCGGGCGGCCGTCGTCGCCGCCTGCACGCCGGCGGGTCCGCCGCCGATGATCACGAACCTCAGCGCCACTGCCGCAGCGTACCCGGGCCAGCAGAGCCCGACGTCGGCCGAACGGCGTCCTAGACTCCGCGGGTCGCCCGGCGACCGCCCGGCCGCAGGTCCTCACCGGATCCTCCGTGACCACTTCCGTCCTCCCTCCTCCCGACGCCGATCCCTCGACCGTGGCACCCACGAGGTCCGGGGCCGCACCGGGATCCCTGTCCGACCTCGCCGTCGGTTCGCTCGTCGCGCTCGGCCTGTTCGCGCTGCTCCTCGTCCGCCAGCGCTGGATCATCGGCAACCCGTTCCTGCTGGGTGGCGACGAGGCCCACCAGTTCGCCACGGCCGGCGACGCCATCTCGCTGCGGGAGCTCCGGGGGAACGGCAGCCGGCTGGGCTTCAATCACCCCGGGCCGAGCTACCTGTGGATCTGGGGGGCGGCCGACGTGCTGCGCCGGGCGACCGGATCGTTCGTCGGCCAGCACAACGTCATGGTCGGCGCAACGCTGGCGCTCAACGCCGCCCAGCTCGGGGCGCTCACCGCGATCGTTCGGTCGCACCTGCGCTCGATCCCGAGGGCGGTGATCGTGCTCGTGGCCATCGTCCTCGGCTCGTCCGTCGTGCCGTACATCCTGGTCGGCACCTGGCTCCCCGAGATGTTCGCCTGCAGCTTCGCCCTGCTGGTCGTGGCCGGCGCCAGCGCCGCCGCCGGACGCCTGCCGTCACTCGTCGCCTACGCCGCGGCCGCCGGTCTCCTGCTGCAGGGTCACGTCGTGTTCTCGTCGTTCGTCGGCCTCGGCACCCTCGTGCTGCTCGTGGCGATGTGGCGCTCCGGCGACCTGTCACGACTGTGGCGCGAGGGTCGGCCGACACTGGTCGCCACCGGCGCGCTGGCCATCGCCTTCGCCGCTCCGGTCGTCGGCTACACGCTGCTCGACTGGCCGGGCGAACTGGCCGAGTACGCCGAGTACTCCCAGCGCCCCGAGAGCGGCGGGCACCCCGTGGATGCCGCGGTCCGGTTCGTGCTCGAGTTCTGGCCCGGCGGCAGCGGCTGGGTCCAGCTGGCGGTGGCCGCGGCGAGCTTCGCAGCGCTGGCCGGCGCCTCCTGGTGGCGGCGCTCCCGGTTCGGGTGGACGGTGCTGGCCGCGACGCTGCTCGCCGAGTTCGGGCTGCTCGTCTACGTCCTCACCGGGCTCGACGACATCCGGGCGCTCTACGTCGCCATCTGGATGGCCGTCGTACCGGGCATCGTGATCGGCACGGCGACCGCGCTCGCCCTCCCCGACCGGGTCGTGGAGCCGGACTCCCGGCCCGCCCGGGCGGCGGTCGCCTCCGTGGTGGCCGGTGGGCTGGTCGCCGCCGTGCTGCTCTCGCCGTCCACGGCCACCGGCGGCACCCGGGAGCTCCGGTTCGACCCCGTGTTCGGCCTCGTCGACCGGTTGGAGACCGAGGTCGGCGAACGCACGCTCGTGCTGGACGTCACCCCGGAGAACATCGAGACCTACTTCTTCGTCCCGGCACTGGTCTCGGTGGCCCTCGACCGAGGCGTGGACGTCTGCTTCGTCCAGGAGCCGTGGAGGGTGAAGTTCACCGAGGAGCGGGTGTGCACGCCCGCGGACCTCGCCGATGGGGTGCGCTACTCCGTGTACCCGGTGAGCAACCCGTTGCCCGAGAGCGTCGATCCGGCGATGCTCGAGCCGTACGGGTCGGCGCTGTTCGGCCGGGGCGCCCTCGTCACCCAGCCGCCCGGGTGACGAACGCCAGGCAGTACCCCGTCGTCGCATCCCGGCTGACCGTGGGCAGCGAGTAGGTCTCCTCCGGCTCCCACCGACCCGACTCCACCGAGCGGGGCATGGGCATGAGCCCCGCCTGGGACTCGATCCTGAGCCCGGCGTCGAGCAGGAGCGCTGCCAGTTCGTTGGCGCGGAACTCCCAGGTGTGGTCGGGATCGGTGAACGTCGACGGCGACTGCAACGCCGTCACGGCCCGGTTGGGCGTGTCGAGCGCGAACCAACCCCCGGGAGCCAGCCGCTCACGGATCCACCGGAGTACGCCCGGGATCGCAGCCGGCTCGAGGTGTTCGATCACCTGCCCCATGAACACCCCGTCGAAGCGCTGATCGTCGAGGACGCCAGAGGTGACCAGGTCCTCGGCGGCAGCGTGGACGTAGCGCACCTCGCCGCCCCACTGAGTCCGGTACGGCGCCTCCTGGGAGTACCGGGGACGGCCGTGGTACTGCTCGTCCGGCGGCCGGTCCACGATCGTCAGCAGTTCCGGCTCCCCTTGCCAGCCCATCTCGTACATCGCCCCCTCGGGAACGGTGGGGCTGCTGCCGCCGATGTCCAGGATCCGCGGGGCAGCCGGGAGGCCGCCGATCCAGTCGCAGCGCGACCGGTGGAGCCGCGCCCGCAACGTCTCGGAGCCGAGCGTGGCGAACTCCTCACCGGCGACCAGCGCCTGGACGACCCGCTTGCGCCAGTTGCCCGCAGCCAGGAAGTCGACCCACGTCGTCAGACCGCCCGGGTCGACCTCGCGCTGGAGGATCAGCCGGTAGCAGTCGCGGACGAACTGCTCGTCGTCGGCCCGAGCCGCTGCGGTCGCGGCCTCGTCGGGCGACCCACCGCTCCCTGACCGTTCGACCTGCACGGCGACGCACGCTACCGGTGCCGCAGGGCGGCGACCACCTCGGCGAGCGGCTCACGGAAGTCCCGCGCCGGCGGATACCCCGCTCGGTGCCAGGCCCGGGCCTCGAGCACCGAGTTGGCCGGGCGGGGCGCCGGACGGGGCGGGTCCAGCTCTGCGGTCCGGATGGGAGCGACCAGCCCGGGGTCGCGACCGTCGGCGAGCAGGATCTCGCGGACGAACCCGTACCAGGTGACCGGACCGGAGTTCGTGGTGTGGAACACGCCACCGGGGCGGTCGCGGGCCAGGAGCAGCAGCATGTCGGCCAGGTCCCCGGCGAAGGTCGGCTGTCCACGCTGGTCGTCCACGAAGCGCAGCGGGGTGCCGGCGTCGACGGCTCCCAGGACGGTGCGGACCGCGTTGCGGCCCCGGGCGCTGCAGAGCCAGCTGGTACGGGCCACCGTGCCACCAGCGGCGAGCACGACGCGCTCGGCCTCGAGCTTGGTCCGGCCGTACACGGACTGCGGTGACGGCACGTCGTCCTCGGTGTAGGGCCCCTGCTTCGTGCCGTCGAACACGTAGTCGGTGGACACCACGACGACGTGGGCGTCGTGCGCGACGGCGGCACGGACCACCGACTCGGTCGCCACGACGTTCGACCGCTGCGCCCGATCCGGGTCGAGCTCGCAGTCGTCGACCGCCGTCCACGCTGCGGCGTGCACGACCACGTCCGGACGGAAGCCGCCCACCGACGCCAACGCGGCCCCGGGCTCGGCCAGGTCCACCGACCGCTCCTCGGCGACGTCGCCGGGACCGGCCGACAGGTCCACTCCCAGCAGCTCGTGACCGGCTCGCGCACCGGCGTCGAGCAGGTGGCTCCCGAGCTGGCCCGCCGATCCGGTGACGAGCAGCCTCACCGGTTGCGGACCCGCGCCCGGAGGGGCTCCCACCAGTCCCGGTGGGTTCGGTAGAACTCGACGGTCTCGGCGAGCGCATCCTCGAACCGGTGGGCCGGCCGCCATCCGAGCGCACGGATCCGCTCCGTGGTGACCGAGTAGCGGCGGTCGTGACCGAGCCGGTCCTCGACCCGCTCCACGGCCGAGTCGTCGGCGCCGAGCAGGTCGAGCAGGGCGTCGGTGACCTGCACGTTGGTCAACTCGTTGCCGGCCCCCACGTTGTAGACGGAGCCGACCTCGCCCTGTTCGAGCACCAGACGGAGGGCCTCGCAGTTGTCGGACACGTACATCCAGTCCCGGACGTTCAGGCCGTCGCCGTACAACGGCACCCGCTCCCCCAGGATCAGGTTCGTCACGAACAGCGGCACGAGCTTCTCCGGGAACTGCCGCGGGCCGAACTGGTTCGTCGACCGGGTGAGCACCACCGGCAGGTCGTGGGTCTCGTGGTACGCGACGGCGATCTGGTCGGAGGCCGCCTTCGACGCCGCATAGGGCGAGCGGGGACGGAGCATGTCCGACTCCGAGAACGAACCGACCTCGATGGACCCGTAGACCTCGTCGGTGGACACGTGCAGGAACCGTTCGACACCGGCCCGGGCCGCGAGGTCGCACACGACGTTGGTGCCCAGGCAGTTCGTGCGGACGAACACGTCGGGGTCGAGCAGCGACCGATCGACGTGACTCTCGGCGGCCAGGTGGGCCACGGCGTCGCAGCCGTCGAGGGCGGCCTCGACGGCATCCCGGTCGCAGACGTCGCCGCGCACGAACCGGAACCGAGGGTCGTCGTCGAACTCGGCGAGGTTCGACCGGACTCCCGCATAGGTGAGCGCGTCGAGCACAGTCACCCGGTGGTCGCCGGATCGGAGGAGTTGGCCCACGAGCGTCGAGCCGATGAACCCGGCCCCACCGGTGACCAGGACGTGCATCAGCTCCCGCTCCGCAGCCGGGCGTGCGGGAGGCGGTTCGCCGGGAGGGCCGAGCGGAGCGGGTTCGACCGGTCGCGGTCGGACAGCACCGGGGCCGACACCCCCCAGTCCGCAGCGACCGCGGGGTCGTCCCACGCGACGCCCAGTTCGTCGGCCGGGTTGTAGTAGCCGTCGACCAGGTAGGTGATGGTCACGTCGCTCAACGCCGCGAAACCGTGCGCCACACCCGGTGGGATGTACACACCGCGATGGTCCACCTCCTCCCCGGGCGCCGATCCCAGGTCGAGGGCGATCGTGACCCCGTCGGTCGGCCCGTCGGTGCGGAGGTCGTGCAGGACGACACGGGCCAGCCCCGACGGGACGTGCCAGTAGTCGGCCTGGTGGAGGTGGTAGTGGAGCCCCACGAGCGACCCGGCGACCCGGTCCGCACGGTTCGACTGGAGCATCTCGCGACCGGCGGGGATCCACTCCCGGCGGAACGTCTCGACGAAACAGCCGCGTTCGTCGCTGAACACCCGCGGCTCCACCACGAGCACCCCGTCGATCGCCGTGGAGCGGACGACCACCAGGTCGTCGCTGCGGAGCACCTCGCCGTCGCTCACGCCAGCTCCACCACGCTGTCGTCGCCCACGAGCAGCCGCGTCGCCGTGGGCCGGGCATCGGATCGCCGGACGACCGCGTCGCGGCCGACCAGCGAGTCGCAGAGACGCGACACCCCCTCGACGCTCGCACCTTCCAGCACCACCGAGTGCTCCAGCTCGCTCTGCACGATCCGGCAACCGGCACCCACCGCCGTGGACGGCCCGATGAAGCTGCTGCGGACCTCGGCCCCGGGCCCGATCACGACCGGTCCGCGCACGTGCGAGTCGACGATCGTCGCCCCGGCCTCGACGACGACGCGACCCTCGAGCCGGGACGAGTCGTCGACGGAACCGTCGACCCGTGGCTCGAGCGTCTCGAGCACCAGGCGGTTCGCCTCGAGCAGCGGGTCCTTCTTGCCGGTGTCGATCCACCAACCGTCGAGCAGTTCGGCGTCGACCCGCTCGCCCCGGTCGATCATCCACTGGATCGCATCGGTGATCTCGAGCTCACCGCGTGCCGACGGCACGATCGAACGCACCGCGTCGTGGACGACGGCGGTGAACATGTACACACCCACGAGTGCCAGATCGGAGGGCGGGTCCGCCGGCTTCTCGACGAGCCGCACGACCCGACCGTTCGCATCGAGCTCCGCGACGCCGAAGCGCTGCGGGTCCGGTACCGGGCTCAGGAGCAACTGCGCCGACGGCAGCGCCTCGGCGCCGTCGAGGGCCGGTTGGGCCCCATCGGCGACGGCCCGCCGGTAGCGCTCCACGAACGAGGCCACACCGTGCTGCAGCATGTTGTCGCCCAGGTACATGACGAACGGGTCGTCGCCGAGGAACTCCTGCGCCACCAGCACGCAGTCGGCCAGCCCGCGGGGCTCGTCCTGGACGAGATAGGTCACGGAGGCCCCGAACACCGAGCCGTCGCCGACCGCGTCGATGATCTCGGGGCCGGTCTCGCCGATGATGATGCCGATCTCGGTGATCCCGGCGTCCACGAGGTGCCGGATCCCGTAGAAGAGGATGGGCACGTTCGCCACCGGCACCAGCTGCTTGGCGCTCGTGTGGGTGATCGGCCGGAGCCGGGTACCGGAGCCCCCGGCGAGGATCAGACCCTTCACGGGGCCGGAGCCTACCGGCTGGTGCTTCCACCCCTCGTGCCGACCGGGGGCTTCCACCCCCGTGCCGACCGGGGGCTTCCACCCCCGTGCGGACCGAGTCAGTCCCGGGCGTTCCCGGTCACTTGACGACGGTGCGACAGCCCAGGACGGTGTCCCGCCCGGCGAACACGTTCAGACCGGCGACGCAGACCTCGTTCGGGCCGGGCTTGGCGAGCACCCGGACCTCGAACCGGTTCCCCGGACGGTCGGCCCGGGCCCGCTTCCACACGCTCGTCGTGGCGACGAACACGTCGATCGGCGCGGTGGTGTCGGCGTCCTTCGCCCAGCCCGTGATGACGACTTCGTTGCCGTCCAGACGGGCCGACTCGATGGCCCCCTCGGGTACCGCACCACCGACGGACTGGTTCGCCCAGACCGACGCCCGCTGACGCAGCACGCCCAGCTGTTCCATGATGCGACCGGGGCACGAGGTCGACGACGTCTGCTTGTGCCCGACGATCGCCGGCAGACTCGCCACGGTGCCCTGTGCGAAGAGGTTCGACCCGGAACCGGCCGTGATCGACGCTGTTCCCTGAGGGTCGACGCCACTCAACGCGAGCTTCCAGCCGAGGAGTTTGGCTGCGCCCTCGACCGCCACCGACGGCGCCTGGTTGGCGATGTAGTCGCCCAGGACCGCCACGCCCACCGATCCGGTGTTGAAGCCGATGGCGTGCGCTCCGACGGTGTTCTTGGCGATGCTGTCCGCCCGCATCTCCCAGATCGTGCCGAACTTGTCGACGGCGAAGTTGTACCCGGCGTCCGACCAGCCCCGGGAGTCCATGTGGAAGGCCTGGATGCCACGGAGGATCCCGGGCACCTGGGCGGCCGTGTAGTTGTTGGTCCCCGCCGTGTGGTGGATGACCCCCAGCTTCAACTTGGTGACCGAGTTGAGTCCGCTCACCGGTCGTGCACCCCAGGACGACCGGGCCTTGATCGCGAAGGGAGCAGTGGCATCGGCGAACGGCGTGGCCTCGACAGCCACCCGCTCGCGCCGGTCGTGGACGGTCACGACCTCGGCGTCGTCTCCTGCACCGGACGGCAGGCTGACCTCGTAGCCGGAGGCGGCACCGACGAACAGCGGGTCGGTCGTGATCGCTGCGCCCGCCGCCTCGGCGGTGCCACCGTCGGGGCCCTCGTCGCTGACCGGGAGCTCTTCCCAGTCGCCGAACGAACCGGACGCACCGCGGACCCGCACGTAGACGGGGCCGGCGGGTGCGCGGTCGAAGCGGAACCCGATCGTGGTGAACTCGGCGACGTCGTCGTCGGCGGCCGTCAGTCGGGCGGTCCCGGGGTCGACGCCGGTGTCGTCGCGGATCTCGGCCAGGACACCAGTCGGTGTGGGTGCGAGGGTCGGCACGTCCTCGATGGCGGCGGCCGACCGGAGCCCGAAGGACAGGCCGGGCAGCGGCAGTGCGGCGAGGAGCAGACCGGCGCCACAGGCGACGACGAACGCTCGGAACGCCCGACGTCGGGCGCCAACGGACGCGTGGTGGGGGGCGAGGCTGGGGGAGGCCACGGGGGCAGTCTAGGACGGCACCCCCGAATCCGCACCCCCCGTGGGGAATCCACCACGGATGGGAGTCATCGAGCGGAGCGCGTCGACGACCTCGGCGGCGGTGTCGCCCCAGGTGGGCACCGACACCCGCTCGACCGCCGCCACGGCACGCCGGTGGTGCTCCGGGTCGCTCAGGTGCCGAGCGAGCGCAGTGGTCCAGGCGTCCACGTCGGTGGCGTCGAGCAGTTCGACGGCGACCGGGGCCCGTTCGCCCAGCGCCGCCAGGGCCCCACCCCGGGAACTCAGGACCGGGACGCCCGCCTGCAACGCCTCGACCACCGGCAGGCCGTAGCCCTCGGTCAGGGAGGGAACCACCACCAGGTCCGCCTCCTCGTAGCACCGCCCGAGGGCCGCATCGTCGGCCCCCGCCAGCCATCGGAGGCCGAGGGCGGGGCCGTCCTCCAGGTCGGCGACGACGTCATCGGCCCGCCAGCCGGGCCGACCCACCACGACGAGTTCGGCATCGTCCGCCACGCCGCTGGCGCGCAGCCGGCCCCACGCCTGCAGGAGCGTCCGGTGGTTCTTCCTCGGCTCGATGGTGCCCACCACCAGGACCACCCGGGCCGCCCCGGCACGGCCGGCGGGATCCGACGTACGACCCGGGTCGGCACGGTCGGCCCGATCGGCACCCAGGACGACCGGAGCCACGGGGACCCCGGCGCGACCGAGCGATGCGGCCAGCCGGCGAACGGAGTCGGCGGTCGCCGACGAGTTCGTGACCACCAGGTCGGCGGCAGCCAGCTGGATCCCCACGGTGTCGGTGAACACGGCGACGAGCGACGGCACGAACCAGTCCGGATGCTCGATCGGGAGCAGGTCGTGCACGAACGGAACGATCCTCGCCCCCTGCCCCGCCAGCCCGCGGTACCAGCGACGCCGGTCCACGCCGACCTGGTTCCACACCGCATCGAGCTCGAGCACGACGGTGCCCGGCTCGACCCGGCGGACGATCACGTCGCGGTGTCGACGTTCGGCCGCCACACGGCGACGTTCGGCCCGGATCCTGTACTGCGCGGCGCGCAGCGGCCGGACCACGGACCGGGCCGCGCGCATGGACCACGCCGGCAGTCGCTCGTCGAGCGCCTCGAGCCAGGGTCGCGCAGCCGCAGCGGGCACCGGGGGTCGATCGCCGACGGGAGGCTGGGCCAACCGTTCCGGTTCGTCACCGACCAGCGTCCGGACCAGCTGGGACCCGTCGACACGAACCACCGGCACCAGGTCGACGTCGGGTCGGGCCGCCAGCGCTGCGGTGATCCCGCGGACCACCCGCTGGATGCCCGCCGACCACGGCGAGGAGAGCGTGTCGGTGACGTCGACGATGACGACGATCGGCTCGGACACGGGGCGAGGCTACGCGTCGGGACGACGGAGGTGGGTCAACCCGGCGGCGCCGGGCGACCGGCGGGGTGGACCGGCGGGGTGGACCGGCGGGGGCGACCGGCGGGGTGAATCGGCGGGACCGCAGCGGGCCGACCGTAGGATCGTCGACGTGGTGTCCGCCTCCCTGCGCGCAGCGCGACCTGCCGTCGCCCGACTGGGTTCGCTGGGCGCCGGCGGGCGTGGCGTCCTCGTCCTCGGTCTGGTCGTGGACGGCATCGGGTCGTACGTGTACCTGAGCGCCAGCGGACGGGCGCTCGGCCCGGACCAGTTCGCCATCGTCTCGGTGCTCTGGGCCGTCATGTTCCTGATCGGCAACGGACTGTTCATCCCCGTCGACCAGGAGCTCGCCCGGGCGATCGCGGCCGGCGTCGGCAGCGGTGCGGCGCTCCGCCGGATCTCGGCGGTGGCGGCCGCGGCGGTCGGCGTGGTGGGAGTGGTCATCCTGGCCGGCTCCGGTTGGATCGGTTCCTCGCTGTTCCGCAATCGCGCCTCGTTCGCCGTCGTGCTGCTCGTGGGCGTGGCCGGGCTCGCCGTGATGTTCGTGGTCCGCGGCGTGCTCGCGGGGACGGGTGACTACCGGTCCTACGGCGTGCTGTTCATCGCCGATGCCCTGGCGAAGGCTGTTCCCGTGGTCATCCTGGCCGGAGCCGGTGTGGACGACCCGCTGGCCTACGCCTGGGTCATGGCGCTGAGCGGTTGGGTGGGCTGCGCCGCAGCGCTCCTGGCGGCTCGACCGCTGGCCGTCCGGGCCGGTGGCGACCCGCCCGACTGGCGACCGCTCCTGACGTCGCTCGGGTTCCTGCTCCTCACCTCCCTGACCAGCCTCACGCTGATGAACCTGAGCACGATCGCCGTCGAGGTGCTGAGCGGACCGGCCGAGGAGGCCGCAGCCGGCGTGTTCCTCTCGGCACTCGTCATCGCCCGGATCCCGCTGTTCCTCTTCCAGGCGGTCCAGGCCGTGGTGCTCCCACGGCTCTCGGCGCGGGCTGCCGAGGGCGATGCCGCCGGGTTCACCCGCGACGTCCGTCAGCTCGGCCTGGTGATCGCCGGTGCGACCGCCGTGGCCGTGGCCGGCTCGATGGTGCTCGGATCCCTCGTCGTCCGCGTGCTCTTCGGGGACGAGTTCGACCGCATCGACGGCTGGGACATGGGGATGCTCACGCTGGCCAGCATGTTGATGACGGCGACGCTGACGCTCAACCAGGCCCAGATCGCGCTCCGTCGTCAGCACCAGTCGTGGTGGCCCTGGGCCGCCGGACTGGTGGTGTTCGTGGCCGCACTGGCGAACACCGGCGCCGAACTGTTGCCGCGGGTCGAGGGGGCCATGGTGGCCTCGGCCGCAGCGACGGTGGTGGTGGTCGCCTGGCTGCTGCGCAACGAGATCGGCGACCTGCGGGGTCAGCCCGCCGGCGCCTCGAGGGGCGCCGGCGCGCAGTGACCGTCGAGCTCGACGACCTGGATCAGATCACGGTTCTCCCAGGTGACCGGGTTGGCGGGATCACGTCGAATCCGGTACTCGCGGAAGCCCATCTCGAGTGCGTCGAAGGTCAGGTACCGCCCGATCAGCGGATCGCCCAGGTCGAGGATCAACTTGATGGCCTCGAGCGCCTGGATGGAGCCGACGATGCCCGGGAGCACTCCGAGGACCCCGGCCTCGGCGCAACTCGGCGCCAGTTCGGCCGGAGGCGGCTCGGGCAGCATGTCCCGGTAGGTGGGACCCCGCTTCGGGTCGAACACGGTGACGTGCCCCTCGAAGCGGAAGATCGAGCCGTGGACGACCGGGATGCCCAGTTTCACCGATGCGTCGTTCAGCATGTAGCGGACGGGGAAGTTGTCGGCGCCGTCCACGACCAGGTCGAAGCCGCTGATCACGTCCTCGATGTTGGAGGCATCGAGCCGGACGTCGTAGGTGATCACGTTGACGTCGGGGTTCAGCGCCGTCAGTGTCTTCTTGGCCGAGTCGACCTTGCGGTCGCCGACGCGGTCCACGTTGTGGAGGATCTGGCGCTGCAGGTTCGAGTCGTCGACGACGTCCATGTCGACGATGCCGATCGTGCCCACGCCGGCCGCGGCCAGGTAGAGCGCTGCGGGTGATCCGAGCCCGCCGGCACCGAGCAGCAGCACCTTGGCGTCGAGCAACCGCTGCTGGCCCTCCTCCCCGACCTCGGGCAGCAGGAGGTGCCGTTGGTAGCGATTGCGCTGCTCGGCGCTCAACGTCTCGGGCACACGCCAGTCGCGACCCTCGTCCTTCCAGCGGTTGAACCCGCCGGCCATGGACACGACGTCGGCGTAGCCCAGCTCCTGGAGCGTCCGGGCGGCGAAGGCGGAACGCACGCCGCCTGCGCACATCACCACCACCTGCGCGGTCTTGTCCGTGAGTCGGCTCTCGACCTGCGCCTCGAGGTGCCCTCGGGGCAGGAACACCGATCCGGGCACGGCACCCTGCTCGAACTCGTCCGCCTCACGGACGTCCAGCAGGACGGCACCGTCTCCGAGGAGCTGCTCGGCGGTCGCCGTGTCGACCTCGGTGATCTCGGACTTGGCGGCGGTGAGGAGGTCTCGGAAGGTCGGCATGGTGCACTCCGGTCGTGGGCTCAACGGCGGGCGTCGGAGCGGGCCGACCGGCCTGCGACGACGTCACGAGGTGAAACCCTACCAAAGTGGTCAACATTCCCGCCACGTCCCGCTGAGGCGTCGGATTCCACCGCCCGGGCTGCCAGACTCGGACGGTGCAGGTGATCGAGGCCCCCGCTCGACCCCCGGCCGACGGACCGCGTGCCCGGGTCCGGTCCCTCCCGACCGAGGCCGACACCCGCGGTTGGTACTGGACCACCATCGAGCGCCCCCTCGCGCCGACGGGGCCCGAACGACCGACCCAGGACCTCCGACGAGTCCACGCCGCTGCGATTGCAGCCTTCGCCGTCCAGTTCGTCGTGTTCCTGCTGATCTCGTGGCGGGTCTACGACAGCTTCACGATCAGCATCGACTACGGGATCTTCGCCCAGGCCCTGAGCCAGATCGGGTCCGGGAACCTGCTCCCCGAGTCCACCCTGAGCGACACCGCCTACCTGAGCAGCCACTTCGAACTCATCATGTGGCCGATCGCCCTGCTCTACCCGGTCGTGCGCAACGCCTTCCTCCTGCTCGTGATCCAGGCCGCGGCGCTCGCCGCGATGGGCTACGTCACGACCGTCTGGACCATCGACCACGTGCAGCGCAGCGAACTCACCACGTGGTGGCGACGGACCATCCCCGTGGTCGCGCTCGTCCTGCTGGCGATCAACCCGATCGCGTACGCGACCGCCGCCCAGGACTTCCACTTCTGGCCGCTCGCCGCGCTCTTCGCCGTGAGCGCGGCACGCGACCTCACCGCCGGGCGCGTGGGCCGCATGTGGGTCTGGGTCGCCCTCTGCCTCCTGTGCGGCGACGTGGCCGGGGTGTTCGTCTTCGGCGTCGGCCTCTCGGCGGTGCTCGCCTCCCGGTCCACCCGCGGTCGGGGGCTGCTGCTCATGGCCGTCGGCCTGGGCTGGGTCCTGCTCGTCGCCGCAACCGGGCACAACAACGCGTCGCACGTCGACCTGGGCTACGCCTACCTGGCCGACGTCGGTCGGCTCGACGACGGCGCGGCCGGGATGGCCCAGCTCGCCGGCGGGGTCCTCAGCGATCCGGGCACACCGATCTCGACGATCGGCGAGCGCCACGAGCCGATCCTCGAGTACCTGGCCGCCGGCGGCGGGTTGGGGCTGCTGTCGCCGTGGGGGCTCGGCGTCCCGGTCGTCGCGTTGCTCATCGCCGCGCTGCAGGCGAGTCCGGTGTTCATCGGCCACCCGTTCCAGAACGTGGTGGTCACGCCGTTCCTGGTGTTCGGCACCGCGTGGTTGGCCGCGTGGTTGGCGTCGCGGCGATCGGCGACCGCGCGGGTCCTGGCCGGCACGGCGCTCGTCCTGGCACTGGTGATCGGGATCGGCAACGCCTGGCAACTCACCCCCTCGACGTTCACGGGCAACGGTGTCGGTGGGCTGGTGAGCGAGCAGCAGGCGGACGCCTTCGCCGTCGCGCTCGCCGGGATCCCCACCGAAGCGCAGGTGATCGCGTCCGTCCCCACCATCGGGCGGTTCGCCGAGCACGAGTGGGTGTACAACCTCGAGCGGGACCCGTACGCCGGGGTCAACTCCATCCCCATCCGGGCCGAGCGGGTCGCGGTCGTCGTCGACCGCATCAACGCGCTCCAGCTCCTCAGCCCCGCCGAGCAGGACGCCGTGGTCGCCCAGCTGCTCTCCACGGGCGAGGCCGAGGTGCTCGTCGACCGCGACGGCGTCACAGCCATCCTCTGGACGCCGCCCCCGGGCCGCCGAACGCTGGACGTGGGCGTGCCCGGTTGAGCCGGGGGTCAACCTGCGTGCACTCCGGCCTCACGCGACGAGCCGGGGCAGCACCTCGCTGATCGAGCCTCGGACGACGGCCGCAGCGAGGTGGTCGTACTCGGTGGGCGAGCCGTTCACGATCACCAGGTCCGCTCCGGCCTCGACGGCAATCGGTGCGAGGTGCGCCACCGGGGTGACGGCCAGGGTCGTCCCGACGGCGAGGAGCAGGTCGCAGTCGGCGGCGGCGGCGAAGGCCCGGTCAACGTTCGCCGGGCGCAGCTGCTCACCGAAGAACACGACGTCGGACTTCACGATCCCGCCGCACTCCGGACACGGCGGATCCGGCTCGCCGGCGCGGACGCGGTCGAAGAGCTCGCCGATCGGTGCCGACCACCCACAGGCCACGCAGCGGGCCGAACGGATGGTCCCGTGCATCTCGACGAGGATGTCCGGATCGGTGCCGGCCGTCTGGTGGAGCCCGTCGATGTTCTGGGTCACGAGCAGTTCCATCCGTCCGCTGCGCTCCAGGTCGACGAGCGCCCGGTGCCCGGCGTTCGGCTCGGCCCGCCACACCGGCGCGTCCATCCGGTGCCGCCAGGCCCGCACACGCACATCCGGCTCCGCCAGGTAGTGGCCGATGGTCGAGTACTTCTCGGCCTCGGGATCCCGCGTCCAGACCCCGTCGGGACCGCGGAAGTCGGGGATCCCCGAGTCGGTCGAGATCCCGGCCCCGGTCAGCACGACGATGCGGCGAGCAGCCGTCAGGAGCCGCCTCGCTGCGTCGGACCCGTCGTCGGTCACGGCCGCACCCCCGAGCGCGGGTCCCGGTCCCCGCTGACGACGGAATCCGGGCGCCGTACCGTCCCGCCACCGGGACGACCGCACGCCCGGGGCGCACCCACGACACCCACACAGGAGGACACAGGAACGTGCCCGAAGCCACCCTCACCGACGACCATCGAACCACCGGCCCCGCCCGGACGGAGCGGACCGGAGCGACCGCCGCCGCTCCCCCACCCACCCTCACGATCCGGGCCTGGTGGGACCCGACACTCGCCGACCGCGGCCACGACCCCCGGGGCGACTACGTCGAGCGCTTCTGGTTGGGCGTCGTCGGACCGTCGACGGTCCTGCTCCTCCGGCGGTTCGCCCGCGGCCTCGAGGTCCATCCGTCCGGCTTCCGGGTCGGCCTGGTCGACACCGCCCGAGCGCTGGGACTCGGGACGGGCACGGGACGGAACTCGCCGATGGTCCGCACCATCGACCGGGCCCGGGCGTTCGGCCTCGCAAGGGAGCTGCCCGACGGCGACCTGGCCGTCCGGACATCCGTTCCGACGCTGCCCCGCCGCCACGTGCAGCGCCTGCCCGAGCCGCTGCAGCGCGCCCATGCCGCCTGGCTGGCCGAGCACACGGCTCACGCCGGGGGGTCGTCGTCCTGATCGGCGGTCGGGTCGTCGCCCCACCCGGTCACCAGGGAGACCAGCGTCCGCACGCCGAATCCGGTCCCGCCAGGCCCCTGCTCACCGTCTGGTTCGTCGAGGTGGGCCGGTCCGGCGATGTCGAGGTGA
>CAYMKW010000006.1:0-23787 GCA_964391365.1 uncultured Microthrixaceae bacterium
TCGGCGAGGCGGCGCGGAGACCGGTTGTCATCGATGTTGCGGGGGAATCGAGCGCGACCTCCCGGTACTCGCTCCGACGGCTCGTCGGTCGGTTCGGCGAGTTCGTCGCGGCCGAGCTGGGCTCCGGGTTCGGTCGCCGGGCCGTTGTGGTCGGCGGGTGTGTCCTCGCCACCGGTCTCCACCCGAGATGGCGTCGTTGGGCGCTCCCGACGGGTGGAGTGGTCATCGTCCTCGGTCTGCTTGCGCTCGTGGCCCCGACTGCCCTCCCCGGCGATCGCACGGGATCGGTCTACGAGATCGCCGAACGGGTCGGGCAGGGAGCGGCGCCCGGTCGATGAGTGCTGACCCGACGCAGGGGCGCGAGTCTCAGTTGTCCACGGCCCGGTCGACTGCGCCGGCGAGCCGCTCGCACACGTCGTCGACGTCGGCCACACTCAGTCGTGCGTGCAGCGGCAGCGTGAGGGCCCGCCGGGCGAGGTCGTCGCAGACCGACAGGCCGGTCGGACCGACGGTGGCGTGCTCCCGGAACCACGTGAGGTGGTGCAGCGGCGTGTAGTGGAGGCCGGTGGCGATCCCCGCCGACTCCAGGTGCTCGACGACCTGATCCCGCTCGATCCCGGGGTCGAGTACGACCACGGCGAGGTGGTCGGCGTCGCCCGGTCCGGGCGCCGCCGGCACCAGCGAGGCCCCCTCCATCGAGGCGAGGTGGCTCCGGTAACGAGTGGCCAGGCTTCGCCGATGCTCCTGTCGCGTGGCGAACGAGCGGAGCTGGACCCGCCCGATCGCTGCGAGCGTGTCCGGGAGGTTCGCCTTTCGGCCTGGTCGGAGGATGTCGCCGGCACTCCATCGACCGGATCGCTGTCGCGACCACGCGTCCTCGTCGAGCCCGTGGTGTCGATGGGTCCTCGCGAACGCGGCCAGATCGGCGTCGGTCGTGGCCAGCGCGCCACCCTCGCCCGTCGTGAGGTTTTTCGTCGCGTGGAAGGAGAACGCGGCAGCGACGCTCCTGCGTCCGGCCACCGGCCCGTCGGCATCGCTCGCCCCGAAGGCATGGGCCGCATCCTCCACGATCGGGATGTTCGCCGACCGGGCCAGGTCCAGGATCGAGTGGTCCAACGGCCGTCCTGCGAAGTGCACCGGGATCACGAGGTCGAGGCCCTGATCGATCGCACCGGCCAACGACTCGGCCCCGAGCTGCAGGGTCTGACGGTCGACGTCGAGGAGGACGATCGTTGCGCCGCCGAGCGCGGCGGGGAGCGCGGTCGCAGGGTGGGTCCAGGCTGGGACACCGACGCGACCACCCGGCGGCAGGCCGAGGTGGTCAATGGCGACCTCGATCGCCGCGGTGCACGAACTCATGCAGACGACCTCGACGCCGCCGAGGTGGTCGGCCAGCTCCGCCTCGAACTGGTCGCACTCCGGTCCGGTGCCGATCCACCCCGAGCTGAGGACCCGCTGCACTGCTGCGAGTTCCTCCGGTCCAATGGAAGGAGCATTGATCGCGATCCGCTCCGGCCGCCCGTCGCCCACGGTCACCCGGTTCCGCGGGGGGTCACGTCGGCGTCCATCCCGCTCGTTGGAGCTGCACTGGCCTGCGATGGCTCATGCGATGGACGACGAGCCCAACCGGTCCGCCGCCAGCAGTTGAACCGCCGGCCTCCGGGCGAATGGTCGCCGTGTCGCGCGGTGCATGCGGAGTAGTTCGGGCATCGTGATCGAGGGCCGGACGTACCTGTCGATCTCCAGGAACAGCTCACCCGTTGGCCGCTCGCCGATGTTGAACGAGGTGAAGAAGTCGCGGTCGACCCGGTAGCCCTCCACGCCCCCGTCGTCCCGGCGGTAGAAGTGCAGGGGCTGGGCCCCCCGGGGGATCGAGTTCATGTAGGCAGCGACTCGCGTCCGACCCGACTGGTTCGGACCGGTGGTGTGGAGCACCCTCCCGTCCATGATCATGACCTCGCCGACCTGGACCTCGACGTCGACCATGAGTTCGGCGTCGATCTGCTCAGCGATGTCCTGGTACGGGTTCGGGAACCCCGGGCTGCCCCGGAGCCCCTGCAGGTAGTGGTGGCTCCCGGGGAGCACCCGCATCAGACCCTCGAGGGGGGTGATGGGCGTCAGTGGCATCCAGCAGGTCAGCCCGGCCCCTCGTGACTCGTCGATGGTGTTCCAGTCCTGGTGGACCGGAACCACCGTCGACCCGCAGGGTGGTTTCACCATCATGGCGGCGACGAGACATTCGTGGTCGTGGAGGACCTGTTCGCACGGTGGCCAGACGATCTGCTGGAGTTCCCGGTCCACGTCCACCTTGTACTGACGGCTGGTCGAGTGGATGCTGGCGTAGTAACCGGTGTCGATTCCCGAGTCGACACGCTCGTACACATCGAGCGCCCGTGCGATGGTGTCCTCATCGGCGACCGGGACGACCACGAACCCGTCGATGTCGAGACGTCGGTTGAGCGTCCGGTCACGCAACCGGCGCGCGTCGTGCGAGCGCATGTCGTGGAGTGTACGGGTCGCGACGCCGGGCGCCTACGGGGTCCGCCGTGGCGCGGTGGCGCCGTGGTCCCGGATGGGTCCGGGCGAACCGCCGCGGGGGACATCGTCGCCATCGTCGCTACCATTCCGGGGCGAGTTGGCGTTCGTGTTGAGGTCCGCCGGGAGGCGGGAGGGAGGAGGTCCCGCATCGTGGCTCGACCTGCTCCGGACTCCTCGCTCGGCGTCACGACCGGTCCACCCAAGGCGCGCGAGGTGCTCGGCCGGATCCTGCCGCCGGCCATCATCGCCGGCGTCGGACTGGCGTTGGGGGCGAATCGGATCGCCCTGGTCGCCGGACTGGCGGCCTTGGTCCTCCTCCTCATCGGTCTGGTCGTTCCTGGAGTCGCCCGCCGCATCGACCGCGGGATTGCCCGGTTCGGGGCCTGGATTGCATCCGGCGTCAGCGGCGCGGTCGCTGCGGCGGGGTGGCTGCTCCTCGTGCTGCCGGTCTGGGCCGTGGGCTCGTTCGTGCCACCCCTGCGCCGCAGACGGGTCGGGGAGCGGTCGGAGGGTTGGGTTCGGGTGTCCACCGAGCAGCGGAGCAGTTTCACGCGTACGTTCAGCAGGCCGCCGAGCAGCGGGGGTCGACTGCTCCCCCGGTTCGCGATCCTGGTGCTCGGGGTCACGGCTGGCGCGCTCGGCGCAATGCTCTGGACGGGTGGATCGGACTCGGGCGGCGGACTCGCCCTCGGTGCTGATCCGGTGGTGCTCCGACCGCAGGTGTTCGAACCGGAGGCGAAGGCCTGGGCCCTCGACTACGCGTTCTCGGAGGAGCCCTGGGCGGACGAGATGATGTCGAACGCTGCGAGTACCTCCGGACGGCCGGACCCCGTGGTGGGGTGGCGGGGGAACGACCTGAGGTCCACGCATGTCAACGTGGTCGGTGGTCGCCGGGTGTCGTGGAGTTCGCCGGACCCGACGATGACCGTGTGGTTCTTCGGTGGCTCAACGATGTTCGGTGACGGGCAGCGGGACGAGCACACGATTCCGTCCGAGTTCGCCCGGCAGGCTGCCGAGGACGGGATCAGGATCGAGGCGGTCAACTTCGGGCTGGCGAGCTACAACAACTACCAGGAGACATTGGTCTTCGTGCAGGCGCTCGAGGAGCTCCCGCCGCCCGACCTCGCCGTGTTCTACGACGGCGCCAACGAATGGTCGACCGCACTGGAGCGGGTCAATTACGGCGAGATCGAACCAGGCGGCATCTACTTCCAGGCGGCGAGCGAGGAGGACCGGGCGGAACGGGTGTCGCGGGCGCCAGCGGTCACGGCGTCGTCCGAGGAGCAGTTCGAGCTGGCGGTCACACTGGGTGCCGAGCAGTACCGGCGAGGCGTCGGCATCGCCCGCGCTGCCGGTGCGGCCAAGGGTGTCGAGGTCGTGCACATCTGGCAACCGGGGCTCTGGTCGACGCCAGTCCGGCCGTTCACCCAGCCGCTGCTCGAGCGGTGGCAGTTCACACCGGAGACGCTCGAGCAGATCCGTCGGATCATGGATGAGATGAGGGACCGCTCCGGGGTGGGTCCGATCGATCTGGGTGACGCGCTCGTGGACGTGGAGCGTCCGACCTTCTTCGATCCGGCCCACACCAACGAGCTCGGTGCCCGGGTCATCGCCGAGCGGATGTACAGGGAATTGCGACCCCGTCTCAGTGGCTGAGCTTCCGTCCGTCCTCCCAGATGTCGTGTCTTGTTCCGGGCCCGCAGTTCAGGTCCCGTCGGCGTCAGGGTCGTCGGCGGCCGCTGGGACCCCCTGCTCCACGCCGGGTTGCAGTTCCTTGCTGAGTAGGCAGTCCTCGATCAGGAGCCAGTCGATCTCAGTCGCCATGAAGCACCGGTAGGCGTCCTCAGCCGTCGCCACGATGGGCTCACCGCGTACGTTGAACGAGGTGTTGACCAGGACCGGACAGCCGGTCAGGCGGTCGAAGGCCGAGAGGAGCAGGTGCAGGTCCGGGTGGCGCACACGGTCGACGGTCTGCACCCGGGCCGTGCCGTCGACGTGGGTGACGGCCGGAATCGGTGAGCGGATCGATTCGAGTCGGCCGGTCAGGTCGACCACGTCCCGGGGGTCGGACGACGTCGCGTGCGATCTGTCCGGAGTCACTGCGCCCCGGACCCGGGCGACGAACGACATGTACGGGGATGGCCGGTCGAGCTCGAACCACTCGTCGCACCGCTCCTCGAGGACGATCGGAGCGAACGGCCGGAACGACTCGCGGTACTTGATGCTGAGGTTCAGCCGCTGCTGCATCGTGCTCGAGCGCGCGTCGGCGATGATCGACCGGTTGCCGAAGGCGCGAGGCCCGAACTCCATCCGACCTGAGCAGATGCCGACGACCGCCCCGTCGGCGAGGAGCCGAGCGACTCGATCGGCTCGGTGATCCGGGTCGATCAGGTGCTCGTGGGGACGACCGCGGGCGGTGAGCTCCGCCGAGACGTCCTCGGTCGAGGCCGTTGGCCCGAGGAACGACCCCCGCATCGAGTCCCTGCCGCCACTCGGCGGGCGGTCCCGCTCCAGGGCGCCGTGCCATGCCCAGAGCGCACAGCCGAGTGCGGAGCCGGCATCGCCCGCCGCTGGCTGCACCCAGACCTCCTCGAAGGGCCCCTCCCGGAGCAGGCGACCGTTCGCCACGCAGTTGAGCGCGACCCCTCCACCGAGCACGGCTCGGTCCTCGCCGGTGATCCGGTGGGCATGGTCGGCCATGCGGAGGACGATCTCCTCGGTCACGTCCTGTATCGACCTGGCCAGGTCGCACTCCCGCCGGGTGATCGGAGCCCCGGGTCGCCTTGGCGGTCCGTCGAACAGGTGCTCGAATCGGGTGCTGGTCATGCGTCTGCCCGAGAGGAAGTCGAAGTACCGGAGGTCGAGTGCGAATGACCCGTCGGGTCGCAGGTCGACCACCCGTTCGAGGATCCGGTCCCGGTAGCGCGGCTCGCCGAACGGCGCGAGGCCCATCAGCTTGTACTCACCGGAATTCACGCGGAACCCGGCCGCGTGGGTGAACGCGGAGTAGAGCAGGCCGAGCGAGTCGGGGAATCGGATCTCCTCGAGCAGTTCAACGGTCCGGCCGCGTCCGAGCCCGATCGAACTGGTGGCCCACTCGCCCACTCCGTCGAACGTCAGGATGCAGGCGGAGTCGAACGGTGACGGCAGGAAGGCGGCTGCCGCGTGGCTCATGTGGTGCTCGGCGAACACGGTGGTCCCGGGCCGGGAGAATCCGAGTGACCGGAGGGTCCGGTCGATCTCGTAGGAGACCCAGAGCTTGCGGCGAGCCATCTCGTCCATCGCCCGTCGGAACGTCCTGAACCCGCTCGGCCCGATCGCCGTGAACGTCCGGACCACCCTGACGAAGCTCGTCAGTGGCTTCTCGTAGAACGCGACGACGTCGATGCCGTCGGGGGACACGTCTCCCTCCCTCAGGCAGAACTCGATGGCATTGGCCGGGAGCGAGGGGTCGTTCTTCAGCCGTGTGAAGCGTTCCTCCTGGACGGCGGCGATGACCTCGCCGTCCCGCAGCAGCGCAGCCGCAGCGTCGTGGTAGAGGGCGCTGATTCCCAGGACGTGCACGGCCGGACCCCTTCAGAAAAGGGTGTAGACGGCGTACGGGACTGCCGCCTGCGTCGTCGTCACGGCGAGGACGGCCAGAGCGATGATCGGCGCAACCAGGAGCAGCCACCATGCCCGGTGCGATGATGAGTAGAGCACGACGTCACTCACGAGGCGGACGGCGTGTCGGAGTCGGAGCACGGCGTCCGCCTAGTGCCTGCAGGGTGAAGCGGCGGGCGCTGGCATGGTCTGGATCTCCATGGTCGTGCTCGCTCCAGTGGTCGGTGCCAGGTCCTGGGTGCCGCCTCCGGGATCTGGTTTGGAGAGGTTGAGTGTACCGTCCTGATCGCAGGGCCCACCGGGTGGTGGCCCACCCCTGCCCCCACCGGCTGGTTCGGACCTGGTGGCGGCGAACGGGTGGGCCGGTATCCTGATCCAACGGTCCATTACCGCGCCGCGCGGGGGAGGGTTCGTGGATCAGAAACGACCGCAGCTCCGGAATCGGGCGCTCGATCTTCAGCTCCAGGACCGGGGCTACGTCGTGGTGCCGGGTGCCGCCGCTGCGGTCGTACCGGGTCTCCGTGCGGCGCACCGTCAGCTCGTGGGTCGGGTGCCGCCGGGCTTCCACTCGACCCCGTACACCCGGGACCCGGAGACCCGCCGGCAGGTTCACGAGCGACTGGTTGCGCTGCTCGGTCCGGTCGTCGAGCACGAACTGGAGGGCGCACGCCCGATCCTCGGGAGCTTCGTGACGAAGCGACGTGGGAGCGACGGCCGCATGCCGCCGCACATGGACTGGACGTTCGTCGATGAACGGGTCGCCGCATCGCTCAACTTCTGGGTACCCCTCGATGACGTGGACGGGCGCAACGGCGCCATGGAGGTGCTCCCCGCTTCTCACCGGGTGGCCGGCACCATCCGGGGTCTGGGGACCGAGAACCCCTTCGCGGAGATCGAGCCGGACGTGGCACGCCAGATGGTGACACTGCCCATGCGGGCGGGCGACGTGCTCGTGCACGATCATCGACTCCTGCACTCGTCGGAGCCGAATCTGAGCCGACGTCCACGGCTCGTCGCGGCGCTGGCGCTCGTGCCGGCGACGGCTCCGGCGGTCCACTTCCGGCAGGCCGGACCGGGCGAGCTGGTCCGGTACGACATCGACGACCGGTTCTTCGTGGACTACGTGTACGGCGACGAGGAGGTGCCGTCGAGCGCCCGAGTGGTCGGTCACGTCCGTTTCGTGAATCCGACGCTCACCCTCGAGGACCTTCGGGCGGCTGGGGTGGAGGTCACGGGGTGACCGGCCGGTGCGAACGGACCTGGCCGCTGTTGCGGGATCCCGACTCCCGTGATCGACTGGCACGCGATGGCTTCGTGCGCGTCCCGTTCCTCGGGCCGAGGGGAGTCGATCGTCTGACGAGTCTCTGGAGCGAGTTCAGACCCCCTCGCGTCGAGGGCATCTACTCGAACCTGCACGAGTCCACACCGGATCGGAGTCGAGCAGTCCATGCGGTGATCCACGAGGAGTTCCGGGAGCCGGTCCAGCGGATCTTCGCGGATGCCCGGATCGGAGGCTCGAGCTTCCTCGTCAAGGGATGCGGTGAGCAGAGCGCCTCGACGCTCCACCAGGACTGGTGCGTGGTGGACGAGGATCTGGCCGGCTCCTTGTCGGTGTGGGTTCCGCTCGTCGACGTCGACGAGCGGAACGGGGCGCTCCAGGTGCTCCCGGGCACGCACCGGATGCGACGGTCGATCCGTTCCTTCGACACGTCCTCCCGCTACCTCGACTTCGACGAGGTCGGCGATCTCGCCGTCTGCGTGCGCGCGTCGGCCGGGGACGCAGTCGTGTACGCCCACGATCTCTTCCACGGTTCGAGGGCCAACGTGACCGATGAGGTCCGTGTCGCGGCCGTCGCCGGCCTCGTCGCCTCTGACACCGGGCTGTGCCACTACCGATCGACCGGACCGACCGAGGACGACTTCGAGCGGCTCGAGGTCGACTGGGACTTCTTCGAGCGCGACATCGCCGTCCTGGCAGCTGGCGGGGCGGTCGATCGCCGGGGGGTCGCGTGTCGCGTCGAGCGTCACCGCCTCGGTGCGGACGAGGTGCTCGAGCATGCTCGGAGGTGTCGGCTGGAGGCGCGACCGAGTCAGGGGTGGTCGTCGTGATCGAGCGTCGAGTCCTCCTCGATCCGGACCTCGAAGGGATCCTCGTGGACCGGGGCTACGTCGTCGTCCCCTTGCTGGCGGACGACGAGGTTGCAGCGCTGCGCGACTGGTACCTGCGGGCGAGCGTCGATCGGACGCACCTACCTGATGACGCCTACGACCCGACCTACGCCGAGTTCACCGTCATCCATGCAGATCCTCGCTTCCGTGCTGAGAGTTTCGAACACATCGTCGACGTCGTCGGCGGGAGGGTGACGTCGATGCTCGATCGCTACCGACCGCTGGTGGCGAACTACGTGAACAAGCCGGTCGGGAGCGGGGTCGTGCCGCTGCACCAGAACTGGTCGGTCGTCGACGAGCATCGGTTCCGATCGGTCTCGGTGTGGATCGCGCTGGTGGACTGCGACTCGGTGAACGGGGCACTCGAGGTGCTCGACGGAAGTCACCGTCGGCTGCGCGACCCTCGGGGGATGTGGGCCTACGAGGCGTTCGCCGGAGTTGCCGACGACGTCCGCGAGGTACTCGAACTGGTGCCGGTGCCGGCGGGACATGCGGTGATCCTCGACGACGCCCTGCTCCACTACTCGGCACCCAACCGGGGCTCGGAGGACCGCTTGGCGATTCAGCTCATCATGCTGCCCGGGGAGGCCCCCTCCCGGTTCTGCGAGCGGGTCGATCAGGTCGGGGACATCATGGAGGTCGACGTGTGGGAGGTCGAGCCGAGGTTCTTCTGGGACTTCTGGCACGGTGCGGGGGACCAGCGGTACGGACGTCGGGTCGAGCGCATCCAACTGTCGCTCCCGCAGTTCGACCGGGACCGGTTCCTCCGGACGTTCCTCCCCCAGTGAGTCCCGGACCTGAGACGTTGTAGCGATCCGTCGTCGTCGGTCGGTGTCCTCCACATCGCCCGGAGGCGACGTCCTCACCGTCCGGGGGTCACCTATCCTCATCCGTGATGGGTTCGACGTTCGGTTCGACAGGCTCCGGTCGGCGCGGCGGCCGTGTCGGCGTCCGATCGGTGGATTCGTTGCTGTTCGGCCTGATCGTGGTCATCGGACTCGCCCTCGTCGGATGTGGCAGCGGACAGGTTCCCGGCGCCGAGGAGTCGGCCCCGGGGTTCTCCAATCGGCAGCGGGAGGTCAACGACGATCCGTTCGAGATCGCTCGTCCGACGACGACCTCCGGACCGACGACGATCCCGGGTCCCGGTCCGACGCTCTTCCTGCCGGACGGGGTCGTTCGTCAGGTCACGAGCACCACGGCGGTTGCCTCCCAGGTGTCGACCACGTCCACGACGACGGTGCCGACCACGACGACCACGCTTCCGTTGTTCGTCTCCCGTCCGGCGACCACCGATCGAATCTGTGCCGGTTTCTACCCGGCCGCCGACGCTCTCAAGAAGGGCCAGTTGCAGCTCAGGGACAATGTGCAGTCAGTGGATGACCCGGCCTTCTTCGCCGGCTTCCGGAACCAGTGGGTCGAGGCCATGGGTACGGGCCGTCGGGAGCTCCTCGGTGCGTCCGTCGGCCCGGAGCTCGCGCTGGCCTCGGCCCTGTCGAGGCGGCTCGGGTTCTCCTCGGAGGTCGCGGCCAGCGTTCGTGCCTTCTCGACTGCTGACTCCCTCGTGTGGGCGATCTCGGTGTCGCCGCCGACGCCGGGTGAGACCGCCGGCTGGCCCGAGATCGAGGCGCACCTGATCCGGACCTGCCCGAACCTCATCCGGGACCTCACGGGTCGGGACACCCTCAACTGACCCACACGTTTCCTCTCGGGCGCTCGGTGGCACCCGGGGGCGGCTCAATCCGTCGCGGCTGACCCTGTCGCGGATCCGATGTCGCTGCGATCGGCGGTGACGTCCCAGTGAGCGTCGAACACGAAGCCCGGACGACTGCTCGGGTCGCCAAGGATCCTGAACGGAGTGACGGCGTCGGCGAACGAGGTGAGGAGCTCCTGGAGGTGGTCCTCCGGGTCGAGCGTGCGGACGACCGCGACCCGGACGAGGAACGACCCGGCAGTGAATGGGAGGGGAGCGGTGCTCATCGACACCGCCCAGCGGCCCCGTTCCGCGAGCAGGTGGCTCGGACCCTCGATCGGGTCGGCGAATGCGGCTCGACCCATCGTGTAGACGGACACGACCAGGTGGCCGTCGACCGGTTCCCTCACGTCCAGGACGAACCGGCACCGGAGCGGCTGGCCACTCTCGAAGTCGGGGGGGTCGCACCGGAGGTCGCGGACGTGGACCCGGTCATCCTCCCGGTGGTCGAACACCGGCGCGTTCGGGAGGTCCTCGGGCTTGTCGGGGTCGGTGGAGGTCGCCTCGCCGATGTAGTCCTGGATGACCGAGATCGGATCACCGGACGAAGTCACGCGGCCGTGCTCGAGCAGGATCGCCCGTTCACACAGTTGGGTGATGAGCCAGTTGTTGTGGGAGACGGCGACGATCGCCGCGCCCGCGCGGTGCATCTCCTGGATCCTGGCGACGCACGCCTGTTGGAATCGCCAGTCACCCACCGAGAGCACCTCGTCGAGGATCACCAGGTCTGCATCGACGCTGGTGGCGAGCGCGAACGACAGGCGTGCCCGCATTCCGGTCGAGTAGCGCTTGACCGGCGTGTCGATGAACTCGCCGATCCCTGAGAAGTCGACGATCTCGTCGAATCGATCGTCGATGGTGCCGGCAGGTAGTCCCATCAGTGCAGCACTGAACCGGAGATTCTCGGCCCCCGTGAGGTCCGGCGTGAAGCCCGACCCCAGTTCGGTGACTGCGGCGACGCGACCGTGGGTGCGCACCTCACCAGTCGTTGGCTCGATGATCCCCGCCATCACCTTCAGCAAGGTCGACTTCCCAGCCCCGTTCGGTCCGATCACACCGACCGAGTCGCCCGGTTCGATGCGGAGCGAGACTCCGTCGAGGGCGACCAGATGATCCGTCGCGGAAGGTTCGCCCAGGCGCCCCGGGATGAGCGCCCGCCAGTTCGATCGATCGACCCCGCGTCGGTAGAGCTTCGTGACGGATCGGAGTTCGGCCACTGTGGTCACGGGGCGCTCTCCCTCGACGATCGGGGCTGGTGTTCGCCGGTCGTTGCCCCGCTTCGAGGTCGGGCGCAGCGACGACGAGGTCCGCTCGTCGGAACGTTGATCGATCGTACTGCCGTCTCGTCGGGACTGTGCGATCCTGAAGAACGTGAGACCCGAATCCCACGGCGAGCGGACGGGCTCGGTTCGCTCCCACGCGGCACCGGCCTCCCTGGGCGAGCAAGGCCCCCACGGATCGTGAATCCGGTCCGGTCCTCGATGTCGGCGCAGCGCCGCGCCGACCTGAGGTTGCTGGGGGAGTGGACGCGTCGGGACATCGCCGAACGGTTCGGGACCAGGCCGGCCCGGCTCGTGTGGGCGGTGCTCCAGCCGGCGCTCGCCGTGGCCGCCTACGCGCTGATCTTCGGGGTCATCTTCTCGCAGACGGGTGGCGACCTGCCCTACCTCTCCTACCTGGTGGCCGGCGTCGTCGTGTACCGCGCCGTCACGGGCGCACTCGGCTCGGTCACCTGCATTGCCGATCGACACGACCTCCTCACCAAGGTCGCGGTCCCGGTGGAGCTGATTCCCATGTCGAGGACGCTCGCCAACGCGGTGGACACCGTCATCGTCGCTGTCGGCCTGCTCGTGGTCGCACTGGCTCAGGGGGTGACGATCTCCGTCACCGTCGTGATGCTCCCAGTGGTCCTGTTGGTGGTGACCCTCTTCGTGATCGCGGTCAGCGTGTTCGTCTCGACCCTGCAGGTCTTCCTGCCCGGACTCCAATTCGTCACGTCGTTCCTGGGCCTGGCGCTGTTCTTCGCGAGTCCGATCTCGTACCAACCCGACCAGCTCCCCGAGGGCCTGCGCTGGCTCAACGTGGTCAACCCGATCTCTGTCTACGTCGAGGCCGTCCGGGACGTGGCACTCAGGTCGGCGTGGCCCCGGCCGCTCTTCTACCTGCAGACGGTTCTGACCGTGGCGTTCCTCATCGGCTCGATCGCCTATCTGCGATCCCTGCGGAGTCGGATCGTCGACCTCGGGTGACGGCCCACTCGGTCGCGCTCACCCGGCTGCGGTACCGGCTCGGGTCCAACGTCAATCGCCGGTCACGATGACAACCGGGTCGCCTGCCGCGAGCTGGGTGGGGTCCGGTGCCGGATGCGCCGGATCCGGACCGAATCCCGGGAGTGCCCGGATGAGTTCCTCGATTGCCAGGCCGATCTGGAGCCGGGCGAGGTGGGCCCCGGCGCAATGGTGGGGGCCTGACCCGAAGGCGAGGTGCCGTTCGCGTCGTCCGGGCCGGAAGGCGTCGGGCGAATCGAAGACGGCGGGATCGCGGTTGGCCGCAGCCACTCGGCACTCCACCGGTGCACCGGTGACGACGGTCAGCCCCGCAACGTCGGTACCGGCGACGCAGCGCCGGGGGAGCGCGACGACGGGAGCCGACCAACGGAGCAACTCCTCGACGTACCGACGGAGTTCTCTCGGGGAGTGGATCACCGCCTGATGGCGGGGTTCGAGGGCGAGGTGTGCCGCCGCCGCACCGATGGCCGCAGCCACCGGGTCGATCCCGGCGAGTAGGAGCAGGTAACAGACTGAGGCGACCTCGTTGTCGCTCAGAGCGAGGTCACGGTCATCGGGAGTCGACAGGGCGCGCACCAGGCCGGGCCCCGACTGACCGCGTCGCTCCTCCACGACCCCGCTGAAGTACGACTCGATCTCCCGGCCCGCTCGCTTCACGCCGGCTCGATCCGCCGCTCCGGGGCCGAGGACCCGGTCGTGGAGGTCGCGCAGATGGCCGGCGTCGTCAGCGGGGAGGTCGAGCAACTCGACGAGGGCGTGGACGGGGAGCCATCGTGCGACGGTCGATGCGACATCGCCACCTCCGCGCTCGGCCAGTGGCGAGACGAGGCTACGGGCGCGTTGGCGCAACCGGGGCTCCAGCGCGGCCACGCGGTGCGTCGTGAGCGCCGTGTCGAGTGCTCGCCGGATCCGGGGGTGTTCCGCCGGTGGCGTCTGGAGTGGAAGGAGGGGTGCACTCTGGCCGCAGTTGATCACCCCGACGGCAGTGAACGCGTCGACGTCGTCGAGTGCCTGCCTGACCGCGGAGTGGGTGTCGAACACGACTGTCCCACCCGGGCCCGTCGGAGGTGCCGGGGGTGGGGACGCTGCTCCTCGGGCCGGGTCGAGGTCCTGGCGCCGTGTCAGACGCCCGAGCCAGCGTCCGGTCGACATGGTCTCACCGTACCGTGCGGGCGACGGGTGCGGTCCGGCTCAGTCGGTCCGACCGGCGAGCGCTCGCACGGCGACCGCCGTCGACAGCGCCTCGGCGGCCCAGCCGAACACCTCGTCGGGTCCCCCGAAGTAGAACACCGAACGGCTCCAGGACCCGTCCGGACGCTGGCTGTTGACCAGTTGCTCGGCCATCAACTCGATCGCCGACCGGGGCACCTCCGTGGCGGCCGAGAACGAGCGGAGCGCGACGAGCGCCTGACCGGTGTCGAGGGCTGGTCCGAACGGCTCGGATGAATCCAGCCGATCGAGGATCCGTCGCACCACGACCGGAGCCAGCGACCGGAAACCGGTGATGCCCGTTCGTGAACCATCGGCGATCGCCGCCCAGGCGGTGGTCGGGTTCCGGTGCCACTTGTCGCACCGGCCCTCGAGTCCCGCCTCGACGAGTTCGACAACCCACTCGATCGCCTCCACCGGGGCCAGTTCGGGCCCGAGGTAGCGCAGGACGTTCGCGTTGACCACGCCGTCGACGTCGTCGGGCTCGGCCTCCGAGTTCGCCCAGAGTTCGGCTCGACGACGACGCACCCGAGGGAGCCACTCCTCGCGGGTCGCCCAACGGAACTGGAGCGAGCTCGACCGGTGGTGGACGAACCAGGTCCGGAACCGTCCTCGTTCGTCGCGGTTGTCGAGCAGGAGCGCGACGTTGCGTTTGGTCCCGATCCCCCGACGGGCAACGGCCATCGAGCAGCAGGCCGTGTCGTCGGCATCGGGCGGTGTGTAGTCGTGCTGGTCGCTCGTTCGGGCCCAGTACCGCCAGAGGTCGCCGCGTTCCAACTCGGACCGGAGGAAGCGCACCGACCGGTCGACGATCCCGACAGCTCGTGGATCGTCGATTTCGTCGAGCGCCAGCGCTACCAGCGCCGTGATGAAGTTGAGTGTGTCGGGGGTCCACTCCTCCGACCCTGAACCGAGCGCGGAGGCGAACGAGGGGAGTTCGCCGGTCGGTCGCTGGTGGGCGGTGAGCCAGTCGAGGGCGGAGTCCACGGCGCGGTCCACCGAGCGTTCCCCGTGCACGATCGTCAGGTTACTCGGTGCCCGGCCGCCCGGGGCGGGCTGGCCGCTACCCTGAGGGTGACTCCGTCGACCGTGTCGTGGGTCGAGCAGCACCGATGCCTCAACACCGCCCGCGGCCGAGACCGCCCCGTTACCTGGACCACCAGCTCGCGGATTTCGCGACGACGGCGGGGACCAGGAGCAACCACCTGGGTCACTGGGATGAACCCGACGACACCGAGCAGCGCATGGGCGTCCCGGCCGCACAGCAGCGGCTGGACGAGGTTGTGCTCGACCTGGCCGACGTCCGTGATTCGCACCGGGTGCTCGACGTCGGGTGCGGCTTCGGTGGGACGATGCTGGCGCTCGATCGGCGGCTGGAGAATTCCGAGCTGCTGGGCCTCGACATCGACCACCGCCAGCTCCTCTCGGACCGTCACCTGTCACCCGGTCGGTCGAACCGGTTCCGCTGGCTGTGTGGGGACGGAAGCTGTCTGCCGATCCGTTCCACTTCGGTGGACCGGGTCATCTCGATCGAGGCGCTCTGGCACATGCCCAGCCGAGAGGAGTTCCTGGCGGAGGCCGCTCGTGTGGTCGTCCCCGGGGGGCGCGTGACCGTCGTCGACATCCTGGTGCAACCGGGCGCCGGGTCGATCGTCGGGGTCGATGATCGAGCGGTCGCAGCCGAGCTGTCGGCGACCTTCGACCCATGGCCAGAGGTCGTGGTGACGGCCGACCAGTTGGAGCAGCGGGCAGTCGCCGCTGGTCTCCGTCCGATCGAGCTCGTCGATGCGACCCGCCAGACGGCCCCGACCTACCTCGACCACGGTGACGCTCACCGTCGTCCCGGTGACGCCACGTTCGCTGATTCGTCGGGAGTCAGGATGTTCGTGATGCTGCACCTCGCAGGGGCGCTCCGTGTCGTTTATGCCTCCTTCGAACGACCCCGTGTGTGATCCGCCGCCGGCGCAATGGACACCGGCGTGGATCCGGGGTCCCCGGTGTGCGATGGTCCTCCCCGTGGACCATCGAGATCCTTTCCGGTTCGCCGTCGTGGCCGACGTCCTGGTGGATGGGCGGTCCACTGGTGACGCCCGCTCACGGACGGTTGCGACGCTCCGGAACGATCCGGGCACCGGCTTCTCCGGGGAGGGCCGATCGTGGCCGGGGTGAGCGGCTCCGTCTCGGTGTTGGTCCCGGTGCTGAACGGCGAGCAGACGATCGGTGAGCTCGTCACCCGGATGCGGTCCGTGCTCAACGAGTACGGCCGCGAGCACGAGATCATCCTCATCGACGACGGCAGCACCGACGGGTCGTGGGAGATCATGGACGAACTGGCCCGGACGGACAGCGGCGTCGTCGCCATCGGCCTCAGCCGGAACTTCGGCCAGCACAATGCGCTGCTCTGCGGCATCCGTGCGGCCCGGATGGACGTGATCGTGACGATCGACGATGACCTGCAGCACCCACCGAGCGAGGTTCCGCTGCTCCTCGATGCCCTCCAGCCCGGCGTCGACCTGGTCTACGGTCGGGCGCAGCACTACCGGCACGGGGTGTTCCGACGAGCGAGCATGGTGGTCCTCAAGTTCCTGCTCGAGTGCTGGTTCCGGGTGCCGTTCGCCCGGCAGACCACGTCGTTCAGGGCGTTCCGGACGTCCCTGCGCGACTCGTTCGACGAGTCACCCGGTCGTGAGTTCTCCCTCGACGCGCTCCTGGTCGCCTCGACCCGGAACGTCACCAGTGTCGTGGTACGCCACGACCCCAGCCCGACGGAGCGATCCCGCCACACGCTCGGCACGTTGATGCGTCACGTGACGGATTCCATTGCGGGGTCGTCGTTCGCTCCGCTGTTCTTCGCGTCCGTCGTCGGCGCCGTCACGCTCGCTGCCGGACTGATCGGCGCCGCCGTCTGGCTCGTGGCCATGGTGGCAGGCGTCGACCCGTCGCCGTGGTGGATCGTGGCGTCCGTCGTCGGGGTGCTGTGGGGACTCACCCTCCTGGCATTGGGGTTGCTCGGCAACTATGCGGCCCGACTGCTGATCCGCTCCAGCAGTCGTCGCGTCTACGCCGTGGCCAGATCCACGGGTCTCGAGGACCGGCCATCCGGGTGATGCTCCCTCCAGTGCGGCGGAGTGGATCCGTGGTGCGTGGAGTACCCTTGAGGAGGTGTTCCGGCCCCACCGTCGACCATCTGAGATCGACAACCGGTCGGCCGGGGGTCCCCTGCTGGTCAGTGAACTCCAGGAGCAGGGCTACGTCACGGTGGACCTGCTCGACGAGGTCGAACTCGACGCCGTTCGGGCCGTTCGCCGCCGTCTCGGCGCTGCTCCGGGTGATCCGGGCTCTGGGCTGTTCAACGACACGTGGTCGACCGATGTCGACTACAAGCGGGCGGTCGCAGCGGCCATGGACCGGGTCTTCGCACCCGCCGTGCGGCGGGTGCTTCCCGACCACCGGTCGCTCGGGTTCGTCCACGTCGTGAAGTGGCCGGGCGATGCCGGCGATGTGGTGGCGCACCGCGACCCGACGTTCGTCGACGAGGACCGCTTCCGTTCGCTGATGGTGTGGTGCGCCCTCGAGGACGTGACCATCGGGACGGGCGCGCTGTGGGTGGTTCCGGGGAGCCACCGAGCGACGACGGGCGTTCGGGGCCATCAGTGCGAGGAGAACCTCTATCCGGAGGTGAGCGCGGAACGATCGCAGTATGCCGTCCCCCTCGAACTGCGCGCCGGTGCAGCCGTGCTCTACGACCATGCACTGATCCACACATCAGGTCCGAATCGGTCGCCCGCAGCACGGGTTGCGGTCGCCGGCGTGCTGGTCCCGGACGTTGCCGTCCCCCGATATGCCGTTCCGAGCGGACCTGACGAGCTCCGGACCGTGGTCATCGATGAGCGGTTCTTCATCGACCATCGGCTCAGTGAACTCGATCTCGAGGCCGTGGCCGCCACGTGCCCAGCGGTCGGAACGACGGAGCGCCGGAACCGGCCGGCGGTTGCACCGCTGTCGTCGTCGCCCGCCGTTCGACGGTGAGGCCGCGGGTGGAACGAGCGGGGGACACGGTCGACCTGTCCACGGCAGGAGGCCGGCTCGCGCCCGAGTCGGCCCGTACCGGGGCCGGGGCGAGGTCGTGGCTGCCGTTCGACGTGGCGGTACTCGCCGTGGCGGCCCTCCACGCCGTCGTGTTCGCTCCCGTGGTCCTGTCGGCCCTCTTCCGCCCGAGGATGGTGGTACCGAACCTGTGGCTCGGACACGCCGCCATGATCACGGAGACGTTCCGGGACCCGCTGAGTCCCAACCAGCCCCACTTCGGTTGGCACCTGGCCGGTCGCGCCGTCGGTGTGGCGTTGCCCGGAGACGATCCCCGGATCGCCGCCGCCATCGTATCGATCGTTGCTGCCGCCGGACTCGGGGCCGCGCTCTTCTGGGTCTTCCGTCATGCAGACGACGGCACCGAGTTGCTGTCCCCGTGGGCGGCGGCGGGGGTGAGCGTCTCGATCGCGCTGATGGAGAGCCCCGCTGCGCTCCAGGGGTGGGAGGCACTGCTCAACCCCGGGACCCGCTTCGTTCCCCTGTACTACTGGTTCGTGCCTACGGCGCCGGCGGCGATGGGTCTGAACGTCGTGCTGGTGTGGATGTGCGCGCAGTTGGCGCGGGGTCGTCTCACGGTCCGGAGTCGCACGCTGCTGCCCCTGATCGTCGTGGCGACGGCGATCATCAAGCCGACTCTGGTCCCGGCGCTCGCGCTGGTCGCGCCCGCCTGCATCGTGCTCGTTCGACGTACGTCACTCGGGTCGGTGGGTGCGGTGCGTGGGAGCGTCGCCGATGCCATCCGGCTCGTCACCGTTCCGGCCGTACTCATCCTGATCCTCCAGTCCACGATCGCGATGTGGTTCAGCCCGGCGGACCGCCGGGGAGGTGTCGAGTTGCGTCCGCTGTGGGAGCTGGGCGAGATGGGGGGCTTCGGTTGGCAGTTCTGGTTGGTCCTGCTGGTGCCGGCCGTGGCCCTGGTGCTCCTGCGCCGACGGTTGCTCGACGACGACGCCGTCCTGCTCTGCCTCGGTCTGTTCGCGGTCGGACTCGTGGCCACCCTGCTCTTCGCCCGATCCGGCCCGACGATCTACAAGGGAGCGAACGGAGGTGACATCCTCCAGCTCGCAGCGGCTGGTGCCACGGTCCTGGTCATCTTCTCCATCCGCCGCGTCGTCGTACTCGCCCGTGGGGGATCGCTGTCGCGGGGAGTGTCGGTCGTGCTGGCGCTGGCACTCGTCCCGTACCTGGTGGCCGGGGTGTTGACCTACCGGTGCCAGTCTGGTCTCGCTGCGTGCTACCCGGCCGAGCTCGCACCGTCCTGGCCCCAACCCGCCGCCGACGAGCGTACCGGTGGCTGATCGGTCCCCCTGGTCAGGTCGCCCGATCGCCCCCGGGGTCTGTCGCCCCGGGCCCGGGGCCCGAACGGAGCGTCTCGCTGGCCACTGGTCGCAGACGGGTCAGGCTCCGGGTGAGCCGGTGGAGTGAGCTGGCCCGGACGCCCGGGTGGCACGGAAGGTAGAGGGCGTGTCGCTTGACCGCCCGGCCGACTGGGTGACGACAGCTCGACGGCTCGCACTCGCACACCAGGCGGAGGTTGGTGCCGGCCGTGTCGAACCCGTCCGCAGCCAGGCCCTGCTGCACCCGTTCGACGTCCTCGATGTACGCGACGCACTGCCAGTGCACGTGTTGGCCCCCGAGCGAGCCGGCGGGAACCGGGACGCCGAGGTATCGGAGTGTGGCCCGGATCTGCTCGGCGTTCGCCACCCTGATCCGGTCGGTGGCAGCGACCTCTGGGAGCAGTTCGAGGCCTGCGGCCGCCTGCTGAGCTGTGAATCGTTCGAACCAAGGATCCGCTGGTCCGGTCGACCCCGACGGCGGCTTCCTCGCCCCGGAGATCGCCAGTTCGACCCCTGGGTGCCGTCGCCGCAACCAGCGGACGAGCGGGAAGGTTGCGAGGGTCCACGCTGTGCGGCTGCTGGTGACGTTCCAGAGGAGCGTGCCTGACACCTTGGCCAGCAGGCGACTCCTGGGAGTGGCCCTGAGCTGACCCTGGGCGCGGCGGAGTTTGGCTGCGAGCTCCTCGTCGTCGGTCACGGCGAGCCCGCCGCCGTAGGTGTCGAGCGTCTTGGTGGCCGAGGTGCTGTAGATGCCGACGTCGCCGAACGTTCCGACAGGTCGGCCGTGGACGGACGCCCCGAGGTTGTGCGAGAAGTCCTCCACGACCCGGGCGCCGATCGCCCGTGCGGCGTCGATGATCGGAGTCGGGTCCGAGGCGATCCCGAACAGGTAGGTGATCATCACCACCCGTGTCCGTTCGCTGAGGTGCTGCGCGAGCTGCTCCGGATCGAACAGAAGCGTCCCCGGGTCGATGTCCACGACGACGGGCCGGCAACCGACGCTGCGCACGGCGTCGACCATCGGTTGGATCGTGATCGGTGGGAGGACGACCTCGGAGCCCGGTGGGAGGTCCATCGCCTGCAGGGTCGCCAGGAAGGCCGATCGTGCGAACGGGAAGGCCACGCACATCCCGGCACCGATGTGCTCGGCGAAGCGTCGCTCGAACTCTGGGACGATGCCATCGTTCCCGGCGCCGCCTGGACGGCTCCGGACGGCGGCGCGGAGCAGGTTCCTGACATCGAATCCGATGGAGTGGTTGATGCACGTGCGCGCGACGGCCACCGACTCACCCTCCCTGCACGGACTCGTGGACGATACGGGTGGCGTTCGCCATGGTGAGCAGGGCCAGGGTCGTCGCCGGGATCGCAGGCAGGACGGACGCGTCGACCACGTGGGTTCGCTCGAAGCCCTGAGGACGCCCGAGCACGTCCGTGTGCAGTGGCGCTCCGCGCCGAGCCCGCATGGGCATGGAGCCCCCGAAGTGCCAGGAGATCGGATCCGGTCCGACCATGGGGCCGACGGGAGGGATCAGCTGCAGGTCGGCGCGGGACAGGAGCTTCCTGAGGTGTCGTGCCGCCCGTCGGGCGGTGGTCGGGAAGGAGGGCTTCGGGACGGTGTTGATGATCATGCGGTGGCCGATCCGCTCGTCCCGCTCGAGCGTCAGCACGTGGTGGCCCGCATCGTCGGAGTGCATGGAGCAGAGCGCGATCAGGAACTGCCGGGCGGCCCGGTCGGTCGCCCGTCGCGGCAGGTGGAGTCGGGCGGCGAGGTGTGCCATGCGGGCCGTCGCCAGTTCGTTCGGTGGGGACACCTGCACGTGGACCCAGTGCGGTGAGGACGGAGTCCGGAACTCGATGAAGCAGGCTGCGAGCGTCATGGACGCCGTCGGCCTCGGTACCCGTCCCGGGAGAGGGATGGGGGCGACGAACCCCTGGGTCGACAGGAGCGGTACCGGCTCATCCCACATCCCGAGGCTCTCGAGCACGATCCGGGTCGAGCCGATCGGACCACCGGCGATGAACAGTCGGTCACCGACGATCCGTTCGATCCGACCATCGCCTGAGACGCACCGGACCACGACCCGCCCGCCGGACTCCTCGATCGTCCGCACGGTCAGGCCGGAGCGGTAGTCGACCCGACCAGCCGCCACGAGTGGTTCCAGATGGTGGGTGGCGGTATCGATCGACCCGTAGGCGCAGCCGCTGTGGCACATGCCGCAGTAGCGGCACGACCTCGACGAACCATGGCCGCCCGTCACGGCCAGTCGGGAGCGCCCGAACACGATCGTGGGATCGGCACGCAGCGACGAGGACTCGAGCCGATCGAGGGCGAGCTGGGCGGCGGGCGGGATCGTCAGCTGGTCGATCGAGTCCCGGTAGATGGGGAACTCGGCCTCGAGCCCGTCCCGCGCTCCCGAGAGGGGCATCGACCGGAGCACCGCTCGGTAGTGGGGCTCGAGGTCGGCTCGGCCGATCGGCCAACCGTTCATGTCACGGTCGTGGGTCGGCAGGACGGCCGCACCCCAGACGTTGCTCCGTCCGCCCCGGGCCAGGGAGGCGACCGGGGCGAACGGGAACCGTCGGACGGTCGGCAGGGGAGGGGCGTCGTCGGGTTCGTAGACGTGCTCCGAGCCGAAGTCGAGCCGCCGAGGGAGCGGGTCGCCGAGCGTCGGGTTGCGACTGACGAGTTCGACGGTTGCCTCGTCCCAGTCGGGCGGGTCGAGCCGGCTGAGCTGGTCGACCAGTCGGACGCGGTCGTCGTCGAGCACCCGTCCGACGTCGACGAGCACGGTAGTCCTGCCGAGGCGGGCGAGCTCGGCGACGGCGGCGACGCCGGCGTGACCACTGCCGATCACGATGGCATCGATCACCGGATCCCCCCGGTGGTCGACTCCGTTCGCCGGGACCCCGAGCTGCTGTGGGGGCCGTGGCCGCTGATCACTCCGCTCCGGAGCCGAGTGCTGTCTGCACGACGTCCCGGTTCGGGATCCCCTGGTCCCGCGCCCGCCGCCGCTTGAGCCACAGCGCGACGGGCACTGCGATCAGGCTCAGTAACGCGACCCCCACGGTGGCCGGTCCGGGGAATGCGATGCCCGCTGCGACGAGAGCGCCCTGAACGGCGCTGAGCAGGCCGAGCGCCGTGGCGACGACGAGGGCGTAGACGGTGAGCTCGCGGCGACTCCGGCGGACGGGACCGAGGTGACGCGTCCACGTCGTGACGGCGGTTCCCCCCAGCACGGCGAGGCCCGGTACGAAGGCGGGGTGGACCGGACCTCGCTCGGCAAGCCACGTCTGCAGTCGCTGCCGTCCCTCGGCGGCGATGCGCCGTCCTCGCGCAGGCGCTGACGTGACGAGGACCGCGGCCGAGATACCGGCGGCGGCCTCGATGAGCAAGGTCGTGAGGCCGTAGGCCAGAGCGGCCGCTGCCGGCGAGCCGAAGGCCACCAGGGACCACGCCAGCACAGCGAGCCGGACCGGTTGGCTCGCAGGGGACAGTTCGAAGATGACGAGGAACCACAGCACCGACTGCACGGCCCAGGGCGGAGTTGCATGGAGGACCGCCGGCGTCGCCGCACCATGCCGCTGGTCCACGAACTCCGCTCCCATCCTCATCCGTCGTCTCGGGTGACCGCGGCCGGGTTGGCCGGCCGACCTGCCCGCCCCGTTCCTCGCTGCGCCACCACCCAGCAACCGGTGCCTCGCGGCGGTCGGACGCCCCTGCGAGCCGCAGCGCACTCGAGTTGGGCGAGGCGGTAGGCGGTCCGATCGAGGCTGCGATTGGCGAGTTCGGTCGGCGGGTGGTCTGCAGGCTTCGGTCGGCGCCGGCTCTGCCAGGCCAGGAGTCGTGCCACCGGCCAGGCCCAGCCGTGGACGTACCGGGCGTCGCGGACGACGAGACCGGTCGATCGGACGGCTTCGGTGAGGGCACCCAGCTTGAATCTGCGGACGCTGCTCCCCGACAGGTCCATCTGCCGCCGGAGCCGTTCGTCCGCCGGCTCGTCGATGAGGAGCCCACCACCGGGCGCCACCTTCCTCGCAAGCCGTCCGATCGCTGCCGTCGGGTCGGGGACCGACGCCTGGTTCAGGGCCCCGAAGCAGCAGACCAGGTCGAAGGTCCGGTCACCCAACAGGTCGTCGAGATCGGCGAGCCCGCCGAGGTGGAAGGTCGCTCCGGGAACCCGCTCCGCCAGGTACCTGCCGGCGATCGGGGAGGGGTCGATCGCTGTGATCGGGCCCACCGCCTCGAATGTCGCGGTGGTGCCGCCCGGCCCGCACCCGACGTCGAGAACCGTGTGCCGACCGTCCCGCTCAACCCCGAGGTTGAGGAGCGCCTCGTCGATCAGGAGTCTCCGGGCGCGGAAGAACCAGTGCCACGTGTCGATGGACGCGAGCCCCTCGATCTGGTCGTTCAACATCAGCCGCACTCCGCCTACCCACCCCGCCTCAATTCTACTGTACGCACTCCGCCGTGGGGTTGGCCACGGCGCAGGTGTCAGCGCGATCGGTTGGCGGCGCCGACTCGCCACTCGGTTGCAAGGGGGCGCAGTCAGCTCGACGTGTGGTCAGTCGAGCGGTCGACACGCAACGACGCCTGAGCGGGCGACGGTGCACAGCGATGAGCCGACGATGCCGAGGTCGACCAGGTCGTCGACCTCGGTCGTCTCGATGTGGACCGGCGACCTGCCACCCCAGCACACGATCCCCGCGCCGGTCAGGGCACAGCTCGACCCCTCCCCGACGGCGATCGCCGTGGCGCCGCTGATGCCAGCGACCTGGGTTGCTGTCGGTGGCCGGTCCTCGA
>CAYMKW010000006.1:23797-51323 GCA_964391365.1 uncultured Microthrixaceae bacterium
CGTCGACCTGAGCTCCCCAGCACCACACGGACCCATCGTCCCGGACCGCGCACGTGGTGGCGACCTGGGAGTCGATCGATGTCACCCGGTCGAGCCCCGTCACGATTGCCGGTTCGGTCCGGTCGACCCGGTCGCCCGTGCCGAGCTGCCCGACGCTGTTCAGTCCCCAGCAGCTGACGGTACCCGCGCTCGACAGCGCGCAGGTGAACCCCGCACCGGCGGAGAGCGCGACGACATCATCGACCGTGCTCGCCCGAACCGGAGCGAGCCGCGTGGTCCGGCTCCCATCGCCGAGCTGGCCGGAGTCGTTCGCCCCCCAGCAGCGCACCTGCCCGTCGGCGGCCAAGGCGCACGCATGACTCCGTCCCGCCGCCAGTTCGACCGAGCCCGTCACTCCCGGTACCGGCGTGGTCGGGCCGCCGATCGTGAGAGTTCGTCCGTCCCCGAGCTGACCCTGGTAGTCCAGACCCCAGCACCGAACCTCCGCATCGCGGGCCACGGCGCACGAGAAGTCCTCGCCGACGGCGAGCTCCCGCACGTCGTCGATACCAGCGACCGGGCGGAGCTCGTCGAATGAGTTGTCGGTGGTTCCGTCGCCGAGCTGGGCGGTGCGGTTGTCACCCCAGCAGGCGACTGTCCGGTCGGCGCGGATCACGCAGGCGTGACGGTAATCGGCGGCGATGGCCGTCGCCTCGGCGTCGAGCGTGACGTCGAATCTGGTGCACCCCGTCACGAGCATCGCAGCGAGCACGATGACGAGTGGAGTCCGGTGGAGCATCGTCACGTCTCGATCGGTCCTCGTGGGTTGCGCCGCTGTCGTGCTGAGCCCGCGCCGCCGACTGCTGTGGGGAGTGGGAAACGGACCGCACCTGCGACGTTCCCCCGGAGCCGACGCTGTGGCTGTGCGGTACGCTGCCAAATCTAGGCGGTCAATCCACCGACCGGAGGTCGCATCGACCCTGCGGACCGCCCGGGCGGGGCGGTGGCGCAGTTCACGGGCCGCGCCGTCGGGTTCCTGCGGTGTCGAGAGGAGCAGCAACAGCCTATGGGTCGGTCGGCAAGCATCGAACCGGGAGTCAGACGGTCGCGGGTGGGCGAGGCCGATACGCCGATGGCCGAGCAATTGGGGGCCGGCGCCGCGTCGACCGTCGTGTCGCCTCTGACGTCGTTCGATCGTCGGGACCCGGCCTTCGGTCGTACCCGCCTGCTGGTCGGTGCGGTGGTCTCGCTGATCTACTTCCCTGTGGTGTGGTCGGTCGGCCTGCGCACCGACATGGAGGCCCATCTCTTCACGGCCGAACAGATCGCGATCTCCGGCCAGGGAACCGGTCCGTACGGACTGTTCGAGCAACTCGCCATCGCCGTGCGGGCGTTCCTCCCGATCGGGGAGTTCGGGCTGGTTGCTCCTGAGCTGACCGAGCGGGCCTTCACGTGGGATCTCTCCGGGGTCCTCGTGGTCGTCGGTGCGGCGGTGGTCACCGCCGACCTGGTCGTGCGCCGCCTCGTGAACTCCATGGAGCAGGGTGGCCGGACCCACGTCCTCGCCTCGAGCGGCCTGGCGACGGTGGGGTTGATGGTCGTCACGCCGGTGACCCTGCTCACCATCGCGCAGCAGAACCTCTACGTCGGCTACGTCACGGTGACCATGTACCACAACCCCACGGTGACGCTCTCGAGGCCGTTCGCGCTGGCGCTGTTCTGGTTGGTGGCATCCCGGATGTACGGCCGTTCGACGCCGAGGACGGTGGCGTTGACCGCCGCGGTGTCGGTCCTGGTCCTCATGGCCAAGCCCAGCTTCACGACCTGCTTCCTCCCGGCGGTCCTCCTCGCCATCGTCTGGGGTTGGCGCCGGCTGCGGGCGGTCGACTGGCGACTGGTCGGGTTCGGATTCGTCCTGCCGTCGGTCGTGCTGCTCGCGGTGCAGCTGGTGCGCAGTCCGACGGGTGACTCGGCCGGCCTGGCGCTGGCACCGCTCGTCGTGCTCCGTCGACTGGTGGAGCAGCGCGCCTCGTCACCGTGGTTCTTCCTGGCGTTCCTCCTCGCGTCGACGCTGTTCCCGCTCACGGTGCTCGTCTGCGTCCGGGGCGCAGCCCGGGATCGACTCCTCCGGCTCGCCTGGCTCACGCTGTTCGTGGGCCTGTGCTACTTCCTCCTCCTCGAGATCACGGTGTACGTCGATCCGGGCGACTTCCTGTGGGGCGCTCAGGTGGCGCTGTTCATCGTCTTCATCGAGTCGACTGCGATCGCGCTGCGGGTGCTTGGCCCGGGTGCTGTCGGGAATCCGGAGGTCGGCGGTGGCCTGACCGCTCGTCGCGTCGCCACGACCTCAACCTTTGCGCTCCACGTCCTGTGCGGAGCTCTGTTCGCCGTGGTCGAGTTCCTCGAGCCGGCGCGCTGGTGGTGACCCGGCGATTCGTCCGTCGAGGTTGGGGAAATCGATTCAGGGATCGAGGAACGCCCGGATCCAGGCGGCCACTCCGCTCGCGACGACGTCTGAACGCCGGGTCGCCCGGACGGTTCGTGCCCCCGATCTGCCGAGTTTCTCCCGGCGGTCCGGGTCTCTGGCCAGGTCGACGACCGCTTGCGCCAGTCCGACGACGTCGGGGTACTCCACCACGGTGCCGCATGTTCCGTCGTCGATCAGTTCTTCGACACCACCTGAGTCGAACGCCACGATCGGCAGTCCCCACCCGGCCGCCTCGGCGGTCACCAACGGTGCGGCATCCTCTCTCGCGGTCGACAACAGGATGTCGGCATGCTCGAACTCGCTGGATGGATCGTCCACCGGGCCGAGGAAGGTCACGACGTCCGTCAGGCCCAGTCGAGCGACCTCGAACTCGAGCGGCCAACCTGCCGGGTCCGTTCCCGACCCGCCACCGAACCAGCGGAACTCCCAGTCGACCTCCGGGGCGAGTCGTCGACAGTGGTGGGCTGCTGCGACGAACAGCTCCGGGGCCTTCCGCCAATCGGCCACGCCTCCGCCCAGGACGACGCACCGGGTGACCTCGACCGGGCGAGCAGGGAGCGTGTCGGGTGGGTCGACCGGGGGAGGAATCACGGAGACGATGTCCGGATCCACCCCGTGTTGCTCGACCAGGTAGTCGCGAACTGCTCCGGAAACCGCCAGGACCGCTCCGATCCGCGACAGCAACAGGCGCCGATCGTCGACGTCCAGATTGGACATCCACCCTGTCGACAGTTCGTGACCGACGAGTACCGTCGGTGATTCGGGCAGCATCCGTAGCAACCGGACACCATCCGCCGTCGCTCCGTTGACAACGACGACGTCGGCCCGCCCGCCGCCGGTGCGCCCCAGGGTCGCGGCACGGATCACTGCTCGTTCGACCTGTGACCCGCCGAGAACTCCGACCGCCCGTCCGATCCGGCGGTCCGGCGACCGGAGGTCGAGTCGGGCGGTCCTGACCCGGGTCAGGTGCTCGTAGTCGGAACCGAGCACACCCGGTCGTGCCAGGACCACCTCGCTGTCGAATCCGGGATCTGTGAGGTGCCAAGCGCGCAGCCACCGCAGCAGGACGATGGGAGGACCGCTGCGTTCGGCCCCGTGTGCGAGGAACCGGACACGGGGCCGGTCGGCCGGTCGTTCAGCCGAAGTGGCCGTTGGCACCGTGGCCCGGGCCCGGGAGCGGGGGTGGTGTGACCGCCGAGTTCGACGTGCCCGGTCCGGCGCTGAACGGTCCGGCCGCCGGAGCGCCGCTGGGCACGACCGGTGGCGGTGGAACCTGCTGGGCCGGTGTCGTCGCCGGATCGACGGTCGACGGTGCCGGTGACGGAGTGGGCGGGACGGGTGCGGGGGACGTCGTCGTGGCCGCCTGCTGCACCATCTCGGGCTCGAGACGGGGAACGTCGGCCTTCTCCTTGCGGAAACGTCGGCGCTTGTTCTCCTTGATTCCGTAGTACTCGTAGAGCGAGCCGTACGACCCCTCGCCGGACACGCCGTTGAGGATCGTTCCGACCATGGGCGAGTCCACCTGGCGAAGGCGCTCGAAGCACTGCTTGAGCTCACGCTTGGACGTCTTGCCGGACGTGGCGATGACGAGCGAGGCATCGGCAAGTCGCGACAGCACCAGCGAATCCGTCACCGGGAGCACCGGCGGACTGTCCAACAGGATGATCTGGTGGCTGGGACGCAGGGCGTCGATGACCTGGGCCGTGCGGTCGAGGCTCAGCAACTCCGACGGGTTGGGCGGGCGGGGTCCGGAGGGCAACACCCGGATGTTCGGCTGGTTCGGGGCCTGCTGGACGGCCTCGTTGAGCGTCGCCGAGCCGACGAGCACCGAGGTGAGGCCGACGGAGCCGTCGACGCCGAAGAACTGGTGGATCCGGGGGCGCCGCAGGTCGCAGCCGATCACCACGACCGACATGCCAGCATCCGCGAAGGCCACCGCCAGGTTGGCGACCGTGGACGTCTTGCCCTCGCCGGAGTTCGCGCTGGTCAGCTGGATGACCGACATTTGTCGGTTCAGCGCCAGGTACTGCAGCGACGTCCGGATGCCTCGGTACGCCTCGGCCGTCACCGACATGGGGGCGGTGACGGTGGTGAGTCTGGGTTCGTCCCGGTTCTTCCAGTCGTCGTCGGTGGGAACGAGCCCCAGGGTGGGCAGCCCCTTGCTGATCCGCTCGACGTCCGACGGGGCCCGCACCGAGTCGTCGAGCTGGTCGAGTAGGAACGCCAGACCGATGCCGATGAACAGTCCGATGAGCGCCGCCTGGATCAGGTCCCGGATCAGCTTCGGCGACACCGGTGACGAGGGCACGGTGGCGGGGTTCAGGATCTGGACACCGCCGGTGGTCGTCAGCCGTTCCGAGAGCTGCAGGATCTGGAGGCGCTGCTGGTAGTCGTTGAGCTGGGTCTGCAACTCCTCTCGCTCGGTGCTGATCCGGTTGTTGAGTCGCTCCCGCTCCTGAACGGCCGTGACGTACTCCGGCGAGTCGACCTGGAGCTTCGCAAGTCGGTCGTCGAGTGCGGCGAGTGGGGCGTTCAGGTCGTCGATCTGCTTCTGGTAGTCGTTGATCTGCTGGCTCAGGACCTCCTTGGACTGGGCCAGGTCGGCGACGATCGCGTTGAGTCGCTCCGCCTGGTAGGTCTCGGCGTACAGGTTGACCTTCTCCGCGGCGAGTACCGGGTCGGTGTCGGTGGCGCTCAGGATGATGATGTCGTCCTCGCCGCCCGAGGCGGCGCTGATCGAGATCGCCGTGCCGTCGTTCGCATCCTTCACGGCGTCTCGGATGGCGAGCGAGTTGATGATCTTCAGCTCGTTCTGCACCGCGCGGGTCGGATCGACGACCTGAGCCGACGGCTGGAAGATGGACTCCGACTGCTTGGACTGCAACAGCAGCTGCGCGGACGCCTGGTAGACGGGCGTCGAGGTGAGGTCGATCGCCGCGACGATGCCCATCGAGATCAGCATCGTGATGACGATCACCGGCCACCGGCGCTTGAGCACCGTGAGGTACTCGCCGATGTTGTTCTCGGTGGTCTCCTGCATCGGTTGCACTGCGTCCCCCCGTACGGGATTCGGGCCCCGGGTTCCGTTGATGGCCGTCGCAAGTATGCCGGGGAGTTCCCCGGGAATGCGATCGGCTCAGGTGGATTTGCCCACCCGGTGCCCGGAGTCGGTTCGACGGAGCGTCTCGTCGTAGATCGCCTCGATCCCTCGGGTCACCACCTGCTGGTCGAAGGTCTCCTCCACGGCCCGTCGGCCGCGCTCACCGATGGCCCGGCGTTCGGAATCGCTGCACTCGAGGAGGCTCCGGATGGCGTCGCCGACCTCGTGGGCGTCCCGAGGGGCGGGCGTCCAGCCGACGCCGCTGTCGCGGACCTGGCGGGTGATCTCACCGGTGTCGGTGGCCACGAACGGCAGGCCGGCCGCCATGTACTCCAGCACCACCAGCGGGCCGGTCTCGTTCTTGGACGTCACGATCCCGGCGTCGGCGCCTGCGAGCACCTCGGGGAGGTCGTCGCGGGGCCCGATGATGCGCAGGCGGTCGGCCACGCCGAGCTGCTCGGCCATGGCGATGCACCCGGCGTGGTACTCCACGTCGGCGGTCGTCGAGCCGATCACCACGACGGTGCAGCGCTCCCGCAGATCGTCGCTCAGCGTGGCGAGCGCCCGGAACAGGGTCGGGTGGTCCTTCTGCGGTCGGAAGTTGGCGACCATCGCGATCACCACCTGGTCGCCGGCGATGTCGAAGGCGGATCGCAGGTCCACCGGGCTCACGCCCAGGAACCGCGATCGGTCCACGCCGCTTCGCACCAGGTGCACGTGGTCAGGGTCGATCGCGGTGGACGCCTCGACCCACGTGCAGAGTCGACGGTCCACCCCCAGGTACGTGTCGACGCCGCGTTCGATCGCCTGCCGGAGTCCAAGTGGTGCGCTTCGGTTGACGTGGAGCCAGCCGAAGTGGTCGTGGAAGATCTGCGGGGTGCGGATCGCCCCGAGCGCCCGGCTCAGCGAGACGAACTTCATGGTGCCGCGCCCGTGTGAGTGGATGAGGTCGACCCCGCGTTCGCGGATGAGCGACCGGAGCGTGGCGACCTTGCGCAGGTCCCACGTCGCCGACCTGCCGAGTGACACGTGGTCGACGTCGTCCGCCAGCACGTCCACGAGCGGCCCGCCCGTGCGGGTGCTGCAGAACGTCACGTCGAACCGAGCCCGGTCGAGCGTGTTCGCGATGTCGACGGCGACGCGTTCGGCGCCGCCGACGTTCATCGAGTCGTTCATCATGAGCACGTTGGTGCGGTCAGCCACGTGCGAGCTCCGCTGCAGGGGTCGATGGAGTGGTGGAGCGCCTGGGGAGCAGCGCCCGCAGGGTGTCGAGGGCCACGCCTCCGAGTCCCCGGGCGTCGGCCCGGTACGACCGGTTCCGGACGCCCGCCGCCACCAGCGCGAGCCGACCCCTGCCGGGCTCGTCGATGCGCGCCCGTCGGACGTGGTCGTCGGCGACCCGTCGCAGCGTCCGGGCCTCGTCGAAGTCGCCGAGGAGGTCGGCACGCTCGGCGGCCACGCGGAGCTGGGCCGCTCGGGCCCGGAGTCCGTCGGGACGACGACCGTCCGGGGCGAGGAGGTGGGTTCCGATCCCGGACGCGACCCGCCGGGGGAGTGCGCCGCCGATCAGCACGCCGGTCTCCTGGGAGTCGTGGACCCGGAACCCGACGAGCCGCTCGGGGACGGCCTCGACCGTACCGACGGCGGCGGCGATGAGCGTGAGCCACCGGTCGTGGCGCATGGGTGCGACGGGGTGGTCGAGCTCCGGGGGGAAGGGCAGTGCCGCGTCGATGACCCGCCGTCGGAGCATGACCGTGCACCCCGTGGTGAGCGCCTCGCGCGCCGCCAACTCCTCGGGGACGATCGGACGGCGGCGCAGCGTCCCGTGGACCTTGCGGGTGCTCCACAGGGTGCGCTCCAGTGATCGGCCGTCCTCACCGATCAGGTCGGCGTCGGAGAACACCAGCGTGAGGATCGGGTCCTGGTCGAATTCGTGCACGAGGCGGCTGAGCTTCTCCGGGTACCAGATGTCGTCCTGGTCGGCGAGCGCCACGAAGCGCCCCCGGCACCGTTCGAGCGCGAGCGCGAAGTTCGCCGTGGAGCCGACCCGCTCGGGGTTGACCTCCAGTCGGACCTCGAACGGCAGCGACGGGGCCAGGGACCGCACGACCTCGGCGGTGTCGTCGTCGGACGCGTCATCCTGGACCACCAGCTCGTCGGGGAGGATTTGCTGGGCCGCCAGGGACTCGAGGAACGGCCGGATCCAACGCGCCCCGTTCCACGTGCAGAGCGCCACCGACAGGTTCGTCGTGGGGCGGTTGGTCAGCGTGCTCCGGGAATCACCCGCCAGCGGGACGGTCCGCGACTCGTGATCGGTGCTGGGCATGCTCGTCGAAGTCTCCGGTCCCCCGGGGCCGAGTGGAATCGGCCCGCACCACGCCTATCCTACCGAGCAGCAGGCCAGGAGCCGCTGCTCCGACGTGGGGGAGACACGGAGCACTGTCGCAGCGGCGCCGACGAGATCGGTCAGGTGACGAACGATGGGTGAGCAGGTCGACCTCCTCTCGTGGGGAGGGACGCGGGGCGGTTGGTCGCTCGGGGCGAACGGGTCGTTGGATCCTGACGTCCGTGTCGCTGCAGGGCAGCTCGAGGAGCACGCCCGCTCGACCGACGCCCCCTGGCTGCTGCTCTGGGACCACGCGCTGGGCCACCCGGCCCCCGACGCCGTCGCCGAGCTGGCCGCCGGTCGGGCCGACGTCTGGCACGCCGGACTCCTGCTCGGCACGGCCGGCCTGCCCGAGGAGCACGACTACATCCATCCGATCTGGCCGCTCAGCCTGGACGCCCCGCCCGATCTCGAGGCGGTCTCCTGGCGGGTGTCGCTCGATGCGGTGCTCCTGCGCGCCGACGTGGTCCGGGTGCTCGGGTCGTTGGACCGTGCCTTCGAGGGGCGCACCGGTGCCGGACTCGAGTTCGGTCGCCGACTGATCGACCGCGGCGCGGTCGTCTTCCACACCCCTCGTCTGCTCGGGCCGGTCCGCCGTCCGGTCGAACCGCTCAGCGAGCACGACCGCTTCGCGTTCCTGCGCCGGGTGTTCGGCCGCAAGTGGGTTCGCTACGCCGGAGCCCGGCGGGCGGCGGCGCACCTGCATCCGCTCGCCGTGCAGCGCGCCATGGACGCATCGGCCCGGTCCTGCGCTGCGTCGCCCCGTCCGCCCGGCGACCCCGACGTCGTCCTCGAGCGGCCGGCGGTCGGTGTTCCTGCGAATCCGTCGGTCACGGTCGTCCTCCCGACCCTGGGCCGCTACGAGCTCCTCCGTCCGGTGCTCGACCAGCTGCGCATCCAGACCGTCCCGGCCCGAGAGGTGCTCGTCGTCGACCAGAACGATCCCGACCGGCGGCAGCTCGATCTCTACGAGGAGTACGCCGACATCCGGCTCCGCCCGATCCTCCAGGACGTCCGGGGCCAGTGGATCGCCCGCAACGCGGCGGTGCTCGAGTCGACCGGCGACTGGCTCGCGTTCATCGACGACGACTCCGAGGTCGGCCCCGACTTCATCGAGCAGCACCTCGAGGGTCTTCACCGCTACGACGCAGACCTGTCCACCGGGGCGTCGCTGGCGGTGATCGGCGCCCCCGTGCCCGACAACTACGCCTTCTTCCGGGTCGCCGACCAGTGGGACTCGGGCAACGGCATGTGCCACCGGGACCTGTTCGCCAGGTTCGGGCTGTTCGACCAGCAGTTCGACCGTCAGCGTCGTGGCGACGCCGAGTTCGGACTCCGGGTCCAGCAGGGGGGCGGGCTCGTCGTCCACAACCCGCACGCCATCCGGGTGCACCTCAAGGCCCAGGAGGGCGGCTTGCGCACGTTCGGTTCGCTCGATGGGTTCCGTCACCGCGACCGGACCTCACCGCTGCCCCTGCCGTCGATGGTGTACTACACGAAGCGCTACCACAGCTCCCGACAGGTCCGCGAGGACCTGCTGATCGGCCTGTCGCAGGCGATCGTCCCCTACGAGCTGAAGCGGCGGGCGACACCCGCGCAGTGGGCCCGTTTCGTCCTGGGCGAGGTGCGACACGTCCCCTCGACGGTGCGACGGGTGCGGGCCTCGCTCGACATCGCCGACGAGATGGTCGCCGCCGGTCCGGAGATCCCCGAGCTCGGTGACGAGCCGGTGCTGCACCAGGACTGACGGGGCTGACGTGAAGCTCGCGGTCATCGGCGACACCCAGCACTACCGGGACGACCAGGGTCGCCTGTGCGCCCTCGAACCCGTCGTGAACCAGCTCGACCGATGGGCCGCCCTCTTCGACGAGGTCGTCCTGTGCGCACCGCTCGACCCCGGTCCACCTCCCGCCGGCTTCGCCCCCTACGGGGCGGCGAACGTCCGGATCGAGCCGCTCCGGAAGGCCGGCGGCAACACGGCGCTGGCCAAGCTCGGACTGGTGCCCCGGTTGGTGCCGTGGGCGGTCGCCACGCGGCGGGTGGCCCGGCAGGTCGACGCCGTCCACCTGAGGTGCCCGTGCAACATCGGGATGGTGGCGATCTTCTCGACCTGGCGCGCCGTCCGCTACCGCTACGCGCTCTACGCCGGCGTCTGGCACAGCTACGTGGGTGAGCCCAGATTCTTCGGCGCTCAGCGCCGACTCCTCGGCAGCCGGTGGTTCGGCGGGCCCGTGAGCGTCTACGCGGCGGCGGACCCGGATCATCCGCACCTGGTCCCGTTCTTCAGTCCGTCCTACTCCGATCGTGACTGGGAGGCCGCCGAACCGGGCGCCGTCGCCACCCTCGAGCGGATCGAGGACCCGTCGGTGACGGGACCGTGGCGGCTGGTGACGGTCGGGCGTCTCACCGTCAACAAGAACCAGGAGACGGTGGTCCGGGCGGCCGCGGAGCTGGTGCGCCGGGGCGTGGACGTCCGGCTCGGCGTCTACGGCGACGGCCCCGAGCGGCCCCGGCTCGAGGCGTTGGCGACCGAGCTGGGAGCGGGCGAGCAGATCGCGTTCCACGGGTCCGTCGGACACCCCGACGTGATGTCGGCGTTCGCCGCCGCCGACCTCAACCTGTTGTCGACCAGGCAGGAGGGCTACGGCAAGGTCCTGCTCGAGGGCATGGTCCACGGTGCGGTCCCGGTGTTCTCCCGGAGTCCGGTCGCCGACGAGATCGCCGGTGGAGGTGACCGGGGCGTGGTCGTCGACGCCGACGACTGGCGGTCCATGGCCGACGAGGTCGAACGACTCCTGGGCGACCGGGTCCGCTGGGCCGCCATGGCCCGAGCGGCCCGGACGTTCTCGGGGACGGTCACCCTCGAGACCTTCCAGCAGCGGGTCCGCTCGATGCTCGAGTCCCAGTGGGGCGTCCGGCTGCCCGACCCCGACGCGCCGGCGGGCTCGTGATCCGTTCGGTTCTGCTCGTCACCCAGTACTACCCGCCCGAGCGTGGGGCGGCGCAGGTCCGACTCGGGGCGATCGTCCGTGAGCTGCGCCGACGCGACCTCGATGTCGAGGTGCTCACGGCACTCCCGAACTACCCGACGGGTCGCATCTTCCCGGGATGGCGCCGGCGGCTCCTGCAGTACCGCGACGAGGACGGCGTCCGGGTCGGCCGGGTGTGGGTCTACGCGGCCATGGGCAGCGGCCCGGCCCGCATGGCCAACTACCTCTCCTTCGGGCTCACCTCGGTGCTGGGCGTCCTGCGCGCCGGGCCCGCCGACTGGACCGTGGTCGAGTACCCGACGCTGTTCGGTGCGCTGCCGGCGGTGCTCCTGTCACGGATCCGTCGACGGCGGGTGGCGCTCCTCGTCGCCGACCTCTGGGTGGACTCGATCGTCGAGGTCGGTGCTGCCGGCGACGGTGTCCTCGTCTCGGTCCTGCGGCGGGTGGAGCGCTGGATGCTCCGTTCGGCCGACCGGGTCACCGCGGTGACCGAGGGGGTGCGCGACGCGCTCGTCGCCAAGGGGGTGCGGCCCGATCGACTGGCCTGGCTCCCGAACGGCGCCGACACCGACCTGTTCTCACCGGGCCCCGAGGACCCCGCGCTGCGGTCGCGCTTCGGGCTCCGCGACGACTCCGACGTCGTCCTCTACGCCGGCACCCACGGCTACGTCCACGGCCTGGAGGTCGTCCTCGACGCCGCCGAGATGCTGGGCGACCGCCCCGTCGAGTTCCTGCTGGTGGGGAGCGGGTCGGAGAAGCCGCGCCTGGTCGCTGAGGCGGCGTCCCGGGGCCTCACGAACGTGGTGTTCGCCGACCCGGTCGACCCGGAGACCGTGGCCGACCTCCTGCGCACCGCGAGGATCTCGCTGGCGACGGTGCGCGAGGGAGATCTCTACCGGACGATCCGGTCGGCCAAGATGCTGCCCGCCATGGCCGCTGCGGTTCCCGTCGTCTACAGCGCCGACGACGAGGGTTCGCGCATCGTCCGCCGCGAGGGAGCTGGGATCGTCACGCCGCCGGGAGACGGGGCCGCCCTGGCCGATGCGGTCGCATCGCTCCTCGACGACCCGGACCGTGCGGCCGCCCTGGGTGTCGCCGGGCGGGCGTGGGTGGAGTCCGAGGCCAGTTGGCGTCGGCTCGTCGGCGACTGGCTGGCCGAGCTCGACCCGGCGGCGACCGCGGCCCCTGGGCCGTCGACCGTCCGCTCGATGGGGTCGTCGGGAACCGGGGGTCGTTCGTCGTGAACCGACAGGACCTCTACCGGCGTCTCCCGCTCCCGGCCCAGCAGGCCATGGCCGCCGCCTACGGCGTCGTCCAACTCCCGATCCGCCACGGCGGTCGGTTCCGGTCCGATGTCCGCGACCTCGACGCCCGGCAGTGGTGGTCGGAGGACCGCCTGCAACAGGACCAGGACCAGCGGGTCCGGGCGATGGTCCTGTGGTGCGCCCGCCGGGTGCCCCACTATCGGGACCTGTTCGCGGAACTGGGCCTGGATGCCTCGGACGTGCGCACCGCAGCCGACCTGGTGCACCTCCCGATGCTCGACAAGGAGACGGTCCGGGCGGATCCGGAGCGGTTCCTGCCCGATCCGCCCCGGCCGAAGCTCGTGGCGCAGACGACCGGCGGCACGACGGGAACGCCGCTCGCGTACTGGGCGACCAAGGACGCCGTCCGGTTCAACTACGCCACCTACGAGAGCCGCACCCGGGCCTGGTCGGGGGTCCGTTTCGGTGACCGCATGGCGTCGTTCCACGGGCAGCCGATCGTCCCCGCCGGTCAGGAGCGTGGTCCGTTCTGGCGTCGCAATCCGGCGTTCAACCAGCTCTACTGCTCCGTGTACCACCTGAGTGACGCCAACCTGCCGGCGTACCTCGACGCTCTCGCCGCCTTCCGGCCCGTGGTGCTCGCTGGTTACACCTCCGCCATCCACCGGCTCGCCCAGTACGTCCTGCGGGTGGGCGACACGGATCGTGTGCGGCCTCGGGCCGTGATCGTGAGCTCCGAGACCCTGCTCCCTGCGGCTCGCGCCGACATCGAGGAGGCGTTCGGCTGCCCGGTGCACAACGCCTACAGCCTGGGCGAGCTCGTGGCCTACGTCTCGGAGTGCGACTTCGGGTCCATGCACGTGTCGACCGAGTACGGGGTCCTCGAACTGCTCGACACCGACGAGTCGGCCGGGACCGGGCGTCACGAGATCATCGCGTCGGGTCTGTTCAACCGGGCCATGCCGCTGCTGCGCTACCGGACCGGCGACACGGCCGCTCCGGCCAACGCGGCCTGCGAGTGCGGGCGTGGACTCCCGACCGTCGACGAGCTGACCGGCCGCTCCGACGACGTCGTGCACACGCCCGACGGGACGATCGTCGGACCGGCACCCATGAGCCTGGCCTTCCAGCGGGTGCCGCGACTCCGGCGGGCCCAGGTCCACCAGGAGCGGATCGAGTCGATCCGGGTGCTCGTCGAGGTGGACGCCGACTTCACCGCCGACGACGAGTCGTTCATGGTCGCGGAGCTCGCCAAGCGGTTGGGCACCGCACTCGAGATCGAGGTGGAGCGCGTCGAGGCGCTGCCGCGCACCTCCGGCGGCAAGGAGCGGGTCGTGGTCTCCACGCTGCACCGGGGCGGGGTCGGCAGGTGAGTTCCACGAACCCCCCCACGCCGGACCGCCGGCGGGACGACGACACCGGTGGCCATCGCAAGGCGGTGCTGGCCCGGACGAGCGCCAACCCGAGCATCGGCTTCGTGGGCATCCACTCCAACGGTCGGCCCGACCAGCCGGTGAGCCAGAACGAGACCCTGGCCGAACTCTTCGAGGTGGCGGGCTACCGGACGCACCGGGCGTCGGGCTTCCGGAACCGTTGGTTGCGCACGGCGCACCAGATCGTCGGGATCCTGTCGTGGCGGCGCACCAACGTGGTCGTCGTCGCGGCGTTCTCGGGACCGTCGTTCCTCATCAGCGAGTTCTCCGTTCCACTCGCACGCCTCACCGGGAAGAAGGCGGTCCTGTTCCTGCACGGTGGGAACCTGCCGACCTTCGGGTCGGCGAACCGTCGACGGGTCGAGCGGACCCTGCTCGCCGCCGACGCCGTGTTCGCTCCCTCGGCGTTCCTCGCCCAGACGTTCCGCGACTGGGGCATCGACGTGCACGTGGTGCCGAACGTGCTCCGCCTCGAGCGCTACGAGTACCGCCGCCGCTCGCCCATCCGGCCCCGCATCATGTGGATGCGCACGTTCCACGAGCACTACGACCCGGTCTCCGCCGTCCGGGCCTTCGCGGCGATCCGCTCCGAGCGTCCCGACGCCACGATGACGATGGCCGGTGCGGACCAGGGGTTGCTCGACGAGACGGTCGCCGAGGCCGAGCGCCTGGGCGTCCGTGATGCCATCACGTTCCCCGGCTACCTCGACGCCGCCGGCAAACGGGCCGCCTTCGCGGACCACGACGTGTTCCTGAACACGAACCTGGTGGACAACATGCCGGTGAGCGTGCTCGAGGCCGGCGCCTCCGGGCTGGTCGTCGTGGCCACGGCAGTGGGCGGGATCCCGGCGCTGGTCCGGGATGGCGAGGACGGGGTGCTCGTCGATGCTGGAGACGACGGGGCCATGGCCCGTACAGTGCTCGAACTGCTCGACGACGGCGATCGGGCTGGTCGGTTGTCGGAGGGGGGTCGGGCGATGGCGGAACGGTCGGGTTGGCCGCAGGTCCACGAGCAGTGGCGTCGCGAACTCGAGCTGATCCTGCCGAACCGGAGGGTGCGGTGAGCGACCGTGCCGCCACGGTGTCGGTGCGGGGGGCCCGTGATGCCGACCTGAGGGCGGTGGCCGAACTCCACGTGGCCGCGTTCCCGGAGAGCGTCCTCGGTCAGCTCGGCGTGGAGGCGGTCCGCCGCAACTACGTGTGGCAGCTCCACGGACCGCACGACGTGACGGCGCTGGTTGCGGAACTCGATGGCCGACCGGTCGGGTTCCTGTTCGGGGGTGTGTTCCGGGGTTCGACGATCGGGTTCGTGAAGTCCCAGAAGTTCTTCCTCGCCGGCCAGGTCCTGCGCCATCCGAAGGTGCTGCTGGACCGCGTCGGACTCGATCGGATCCGACTCGCACTCCGCCTCGTCTCCTCCCGCTGGTCCACCCCCGCGCCCGAGGTCCCCTCCGCGGTGCCACGGTCCTCGTTCGGTGTGCTGGCGATCGCGGTGGACCCGGCGGTGCAGGGACACGGCGTCGGCCGTGAGCTCATGGCGTCGGCATCGGCCGCAGCGACCGCCGACGGGTTCGAGTCGATGCACCTCTCGGTGCACCCCGACAACCTCCAGGCGGTCTCGTTCTACGAGTCGCTCGGCTGGCGCCGGGCGCCCGAGGACGACGGTCGCTGGGTCGGTCGGATGCGGATCCCGCTGAGCGGCGCGACGTCCGACCCGGCCGGTTCCGGCTGATCGCTCACCGGACTCAGCCGCCCGTCGGGAAGGCCCATCCGAACACGCGGCCGATCAACTCTTCGAGCTCGTCGGCGGTGCGCCGGAACGCCCGCGTGCCCTTGCCCATCGGGTCGACCACGTCGTCGTCGGTTCCGTAGTGGAGCACCGCCCCGGGGAGTCGGGCGGCGGCCGCCCGGGTGCTCCACCCCAGCACCGTCTCGCCGGCCCGCCGGGGGCCGATCAGCGACGCGAGGGAGTCGAGTTCGCGGAGCGGGAACGCCCGCTGGACGACGGTCGGCGAGAACTCGGCGAGCGACATGAGGTGGGCCCGTTCCATGGTGACGACCAGGTTCGCCCAGTCGACCAGCTCGGGGGTCAGCTGACGACTCCGGTGGGCCGAGATGTCCACGCCCCGTCTCGCCATCGCCCGGACCGACCCGGGGTGCACGGCCACGTCGCCGGGGAGGAACCCGGCGGAGCCGACGACCGCCTGCGCGCCGTGGGCGGTGACCCACGTCCGACCGATCGCTTCGGCCATGGGCGATCGACACTGGTTGGCGGTGCAGATGAACAGGACCGTCGGCGCGTCGAGGGGCTCGGGCGAATGGCCGGGGACGTCGCTCACGACAGCCCCCCGTCGTGCGCTCCGGCCCGGTCGAGCGGCGCGTCCCCGTCGCCGTGGAGCGCCGGTCCGACCGACGGAACCGCCGCCGTCACCTCCCGCTCCAGCCAGGTCCCGTCTCGGCCCGTCAGCACGTGACGGACCAGCGTGACCACCACCCCCAGGTCGACCCGGACCGAGGACCGCTCGACGTACCACCCGTCGATTGCGAGCTTCACCGGCAGGACGACGGAGCGGTAGGCGTCGCCGGTCTCATCGGCATCGATCGATCTGAGTTCCCACTCGCCGACGACCAGCTGGGTCGGCCCGGCGATCCCGGGTGGCACCCGGAGCACCGCCGACCAGGCCGGATCCTCCGACTCGACGTAGGGGGGCGCCTCCGGCCGGGGTCCGAGGAGGCACATGTCGCCGGCGACGACGTTCCAGAGCTGGGGGAGTTCGTCGAGGTGCAGGCCGCGGATCCGGCGCCCGATCGGGGTGATCCTGTCGTCGTCGGACGAGGTCAGCGAGGCCCCCGTGGCCCGACCGTCGGCCTGTTCGACCCGCATGGAGCGGAGCTTCCACATCCCGAACTCGCGCCCACCCCGACCCGAGCGAGGGACCCGGATGAGTGCCGGACCGCCGTCGTGGCGGGCCACCAGGGCGCCGATCACTGCGACGACGGGGGCGCTCAGCACCGCCAGCACGGCGGCGACCACCCGGTCCAGGACGATCCGTCGGCGCAGCCAGATCGAGACCGGCGGCACCGGATCGTGGCTCGGGGTCACGACGGCGGGGTCAACTCGGACCGGAGCGAGTCGACCACCCGTGCGACGTCGCCCTCGCTCAGGCGAGGGTGCAGGGGCAGGCTCAGCGTGCGCTCCGCCAGTTCGTCGGCGACGGGAGTGCCGCCCGGCCCCGGCCCCACGCCCTGTTCGGCGAACCACCCGAAGGTGTGCAGCGGTCGGAAGTGGACGCTGGTGCCGATCCCCTGGGCCTGCATGGACGCCTGCACGGCGCTCCGATCCGTCCCGTCGGGCAGGACCACGACCATCAGGTGGTCGGCCGAGTCGGGTTCGGCCTCGCCGGGGACCAGCCGGACGCCGGGGACATCGGCGAGCGCACTGCGGTAGGCATCGACGATCATCCGCCGTCGGGCCTGCAGTTCGTCGAACCGGCGGAGCTGGACCCGGGCGACCGCCGCGAGCACGTCGGGCAGGTTGGCCTTCAGTCCGTCGCCGAGCACGTCGTAGCTGAGCGTCTTGGCGTCGGGTCGGTAACGGTTCCAGGCGTCCTTGCTCAGACCATGGAGGCGGAACGACCGGGCGAAGTCGGCGAGCTCGGGGTCGTCGGTTGCGAGCGCCCCACCCTCGGCACTCGTCAGGTTCTTCGTGGCGTAGAACGAGAAGCAGCACCCCGCGGTGCTGCGGCCGCCGATCAGACCGCGGTGGTCCCGGGTGCCCATGGCGTGTGCCGCGTCCTCGATGAGTGGGACACCCGCCGCCGCGCAGAGGTCGTGGATCGGCCGGGGCACGGCGACACCGGCGAAGTGCACGGCCACGACGGCGTCGAGCCCGGGTTCGCTGTCGAGCGCCGCAGCGAGCGACGACTCGCTGAGATTGAGCGTGACGGGGTCGACGTCGAGCAGGACCGGCTCGAGCCCTCGGTGGTACGCGGCCATGGCCGTGGAGACGAAGGTCCAGGTGGGCACGCCGATGCGAGCGCCCCGGGGGAGCCCCAGATGGGCGACGGCGATCTCGAGTGCGGCCGTGCAGGACGAGACGGCCACGACGTGTTCGATGCCGACGTACTCGGCGAGTTCGGCCTCGAGTTGGGCGCACTCCTCGCCGGTGGTGATCCAACCGCTCCGCAGCACGGCGGCAGCAGCCTCCACCTCCTCCTCGGAGATGTCCGGCTCGGAGAATCGGATCACGTCGGTCGCCACCGCACCTGCCCCTGCGCCCGCCACCATCGGGCGGGCCGTCTCGTCGTCACTCCCGGCCAGAGGGTACCGCCGGACCGGCCGGATCGCCCCGTCCGGCCCGGTCCGCCGAGAACTTTGGTCGCCCTCTCCGGCCTGAGTAGTCTCGCCCCCGATGTCGAACCCGCTGAGCGACTTCCTCCGCGACTACCTCACGGTCGGGATCTTCGGTTCCCTGGGGTTCATCCTCGTCGGGCTGCTGTTGTTCATCGCCTGGCTGATTCGTCCCGACCGCCGGCAGGCGCAGAAGTACATCGCCTACGAGTCGGGCGTGGACCCCGTCGGGAACATGTGGTCCCAGACGCAGGTCCGCTACTACATCTTCGCCCTGCTGTTCGTCATGTTCGACGTCGAGGCGGTGTTCATCTTCCCGTGGGCCACGCAGCTCGAGGTCTTCGGCTGGTTCGGTCTCATCGAGATGACCGTGTTCATCTTCGTCCTGCTCCTGGGCCTGATCTACGCCTGGCGCAAGGGGGTGCTCAAGTGGGCCTAGGCCTGGTCGAGAGCGGCAAGATGCCGGCGCCGCTCACGAAGCTCCTGAACCTGTCCCGCAAGTACTCCCTCTGGGTGTACCAGTGGGGCCTCGCCTGCTGTGCCATCGAGATGGGCGCTGCGTTCGGCTCACCCCGTTACGACGTCATGCGACTGGGGGTCATCCCGCTGCCGGCCAGCCCCCGACAGGCGGACCTGGTGGTGATCTCCGGCACCGTGACCGACAAGATGGCCCCGGCGATCCTGCGTCTCTACGAGCAGATGCCCGATCCCAAGTACGTCATCTCGATGGGCTCGTGCGCCAACTGCGGCGGCCCCTACTGGGACAGCTACTCCGTGACCAAGGGTGTCGATCAGATCATCCCGGTCGACGTCTACGTGCCCGGCTGCCCGCCGCGGCCCGAGGCCCTGCTCGAGGGGGTCGTCCTCCTCCAGGAGCGGATCCAGAACGAGGACATGGCGGCCCGCTGGACCGGCGAGCCGATCGTGGTGGAGTGAGTCGTGGCCGAGGAGCAGACCGACACCACCGTGACCGCACCGGACGCCGCTGACGAGGCCGTCGAGGCGCAGGTCGACGAGGACCGCGACGGGATCGTCGCGTCGTTCCGCCGCGAGCTCGGCGACGCCGTGGTCGCGAGCGAGGTCCGCCCGGGACAGGACGTGTGGGTCCGGGTCACCGCCGATTCGTGGCGTACCACCGCCGAGGTGGCACGCCACGCCCTGGGCGCCCGCTACTTCTGCTTCCTCTCGGTGATCGACTGGTTGCCCTCGCCCTACGGGCGCTCCATGGACGCCGCGGTCGACCTGGAGCTCGCCCGCCGGGCCGGTGAGGAGCAGGCGGTCCCCTCGAGTGAGCTCCAGCACGGGGTGACGGGCGGCGACACCCGGTTCCAGCTCCTCGCCCGTGTCGCCGACGTCGGCCGACCGGGCGAGTTCTGGGGTGTGACGCTCAAGGCGGACCTCGCCGACGACCTGACCGTGGACTCGTGGGTGCCCGTCTACGCCGGTGCCGACTGGCACGAGCGCGAGGCCTGGGAGATGTTCGGCGTGACGTTCACCGGCCACCCCGGACTGCGCCACATGTACCTGCCGTCGGACTTCGAGGGTCACCCGATGCGCAAGGAGTTCCCGCTGCTGGCCCGCATGGTGAAGCCGTGGCCCGGGATCGTCGACGTCGAGCAGATGCCCGGCGATGACGACGAGGCGGCCGCCGACGAGTCGGGAGATGCCTCGTGACCGCCGTGACCGACCGTCAGAAGCTCCAGTACATCGCCGCTCGGGCCGCCGATGCGCGCGTGAACGTCGAACTCGAGACCGAGGGCATGACCCTCAACATCGGACCGCAGCACCCGGCCACCCACGGCACGCTGCGGATCGTCGCCCGCCTCGACGGCGAGCAGGTGATCGCCGCCGAGCCGATCGCCGGCTACATGCACCGCGGCTACGAGAAGATCGCCGAGGTCCGGACCTATGCGCAGGTGACCACGCTGGTCAACCGGATCGACTGGCTCGGGAGCTTCGCCAACGAGGTGCCGTTCATCCTGGCGGCCGAGCGCCTGATGGAGGTCGAGGCGCCGCCGCGGGCCACCTGGATCCGGACGCTGCTCTTCGAGATGTCGCGGATCGCGAACCTGATCCTGTTCCTCGGTGACATGGGCGTGCAGCTCGGTGCGATCACACCGGTCTTCTTCGCCTTCCGGGACCGCGAGTACGTGCTCGACCAGATCGAACGGGTGACCGGCGGCCGGTTCCACCCGAACTTCGACCGGATCGGCGGCCTCAAGGACGACCTCCCCAAGGGCTGGCTCGAGGACACCAAGCGGGTCATGGACAAGGTCCGCACCTTCTGCGACGAGATCGAGGACCTGCTCATGGGGTCCGAGGTCTTCCAGGAGCGCACCCGCGGGATCGGCGTGATCCCGCCCGACGTCGCCGTGCAGTACGGGCTGTCGGGCGCCAACGCCCGGGCCTCCGGGATCGACTGGGACCTCCGCCGCGACGCCTGTGTCGGTCTCGCCTACCCGGAGGTCGACTGGAAGGTCTGGACCCACCCGGACGGCGACTCCTTCGCCCGGTTCTGGGTCCGCCTCCAGGAGGTGCGTGAGGCGACCCGGATCATCGACCAGCTCGCCGACGGCGTTCCGAGCGGACCGGTCATGGCCAAGGTGCCCCGCATCATCAAGGTGCCGGCCGGCGAGGCGTGGATCTCCACGGAGAACCCCCTCGGCGAGATGGGCTACTACGTCGTGAGCCAGGGCGACCTGACCCCGTTCCGGCTGAAGATCCGTTCGGCGAGCTTCAACAACGTCTCGATCACCCCGTGGCTGCTCCGTGGTGTCTACGTTCCCGACATCGTGACGATCCTCGCCTCGCTCTACTTCATCCTGGGGGACATCGACCGATGACGTCGTTGCTCGGCCTGGAGCTGGCGTACTGGCAGTCGACCCTCATCCGGGTCCTGGCCGGTCTGGTGGCGGTGCTGTTGTTGACCGGCGGCGTCGTCTACCTCTACCTGTTCAAGTTCGTCTCGTTCATGCAGAGCCGGTTGGGCCCGATGGAGGCCGGACCGTACGGCTCGCTGCAGCTGCTCGCCGAGGTCGGCAAGTGGCTGCAGAAGGAGGACATCCACACCGAGGACAGCGACCGGCTCATCTTCGGGCTCGCTCCGGCCGTGGTCCTCAGCTCCACGTTCCTGATGTTCGTGGTGATCCCGGCCGGCCCCGACCTGGTGATCGCCAATCTGGGCACGGGCATCTACTACGTGCTCGCCGTCTCGGCGCTCTCGGTGCTCGGCATCCTCATGGCGGGCTGGGCGTCGGCCAACAAGTACGCACTGATGGGTGCGCTGCGGGCCGGGGGGCAGCTGATCGCCTACGAGCTGCCGATGGTCCTGGCGGTGCTGGGCGTGGTGATCATGGCCGGGTCGCTCAACCTGCAGGACATCGTCCAGGCGCAGTCGACGGGCGAGATCTTCGGGATCTCCGCCATCGGGAACCCCTTCATCCTCACGCAGTTCGTGGCCTTCGCCGTCTTCATGATCGCCGTGCAGGCCGAGCTGACCCAGACGCCGTTCGACATGCCGATCGCCGAGTCCGAGCTGGTCGCCGGCTACCAGGTCGAGTACTCGGGCATCCGGTTCCTCGTCTACTTCATCTCCGAGTTCGCGACCGCCGTGGCCTTCGCCGCCGTGGCGTCCACGCTCTTCCTGGGGGGCTGGGCCCTTCCGGCGAGCTGGGGGCTCTCCGACGGCGTGATGAACGTCGTCGGTCCGCTGCTCGTCGCCACCAAGGCCGTCCTGTTGGTCGGTGTGGTCTTCTGGACCCGCTTCTCCTTCCCGCGGTTCCGTGAGGACCAGCTCCAGCGACTCGCCTGGAAGGTCCTCATCCCGATCGCGTTGGCGAACATCCTGGTGACCGCCGTGTTCAAGGTGGCGTTCTGATGCCCGACAAGCCCTCCCTCCCCAAGCCGTCCCTGCCCGGTGTCCTGAAGGGCCTCGGCGTGACGCTCCGCACGGCCAAGGAGACCATGTTCCCGGACGGCCTGCTCCGTCCGCCGGCGCCGTCCCGGGGTGCCGCAACCGTGCAGTACCCGCACGAGAAGGAGGAGCCGGCCCCTCGGGCCCGTGGGGTCATCACCCTCAAGGAGGACAACTGCACGGCGTGCATGCTCTGCGCCCGCGAGTGTCCCGACTGGTGCATCTACATCGAGGCCCACAAGACGCTGGCCCCGCCCCGTCGTGAGGGGGGCAAGCCGCGTCAGGTGAACGCGCTCGACCGCTTCGACATCGACTACTCGCTCTGCATGTACTGCGGGATCTGCGTCGAGGTCTGCCCCTTCGAGGCGCTGTTCTGGAGCCCCGAGTACGAGTACTCCGAGGTGCGGATCGCCGACCTGCTCCACGACAAGGAGCGCCTGGGTGACTGGTTCGAGACGGTCCCGGACTTCGAGCCGCTCGAGGCGGGCTCCGAGGTCAAGGTGAAGAAGGTCCCGCGGTGACCTCGCTGCTCGCCGCGTCCACGTCCTTCGACGTCCCGGGCAACGTCGCCTTCGCCGTGCTCGCCGTCTTCATGATCGTGGCCGCCATCCGAGTGGTCACGACCCGCAACATCGTGCACGCCGCCCTCTGGCTCGTCGTGGTGCTGGGCGGCAACGCCGTCGTCTACCTGATCCTCCAGGCCGAGTTCGTCGCCATGACGCAGCTGCTCGTCTACATCGGCGCCATCATCGTCTTGTTCCTCTTCGGGATCATGCTGACCCGGGCACCGCTCGGGACCTCGGACGACCTCGACAACAACCAGCGGTGGCTCGGTGCGGCGGTCGGCGTGCTACTGCTCCTGGTGATCGGCTTCGCCGTCGCCCGCACCTGGGGTGACGATCGACTCGACTTCACCGCCTACGACGTGCCGGTCGCCGACGAGACCGTCGGCTCGGTCGTCGAGTTCGGCGGCTCGGGCAACGGTCGGACCCAGGCGCTCGCCAACTCGATCTTCAGCGACTACCTGATCCCATTCGAGGTCGTCTCGGTCCTGCTGACCGGTGCGCTGATCGGCGCCATCGTCCTGGCGAGGAGGGACTGACGCCGTGCTGTTGAACCAGTTCCTCCTGCTCGCCGCCGTCCTCTTCTCCGTGGGCGTCTACGGGGTGATCGTCCGCCGCAACGGCGTGCTGGTGCTCATGTCCGTCGAGCTGATCCTGAACGCGGTGAACATCAACCTGATCGCCTTCAGCACCTACTGGGGGCTCGGCGGCCAGGTGTTCGCCCTGTTCGTGATCGCCGTGGCCGCTGCCGAGGTGGGCGTCGGCCTGGCGATCGTGCTGCTCATCTACCGGAACCGCAGGTCGGTCGACATCGACCAGCTCGACGAGCTGAAGGGCTGAGGCGCATCCCATGTGGTTCTTCACACACGTCTGGATCATGCCCGCCGTCATGGCCGGCTCGTTCCTGCTGATTCTGCTCTTCGGCAAGCGGATGCGCTTCAAGGGCGCCGAGATCGGCATCACCGCCGTCGCCGTCTGCCTCCTGTTCGCACTCGCCACGGCGTTCAACTGGTTCACCTGGAGCGCCGACTCACCGACGGTGTCGGCCGACGCCCCGGCCGAGGTGCTCGAGGCGGCCGAGGTCGGCGCCCTCGCCGAGGTGCCCGACCAGTGTTCCCGGGTCGTCACCGAGCTGCGCGAGGGCGAGGGTGAGGGCGGTGGCTCCGAGGCCTCGCCGTCAACCGAGACCGCTCCGGCCGGCGAGGGAGCCGCCCCGGCCGCCCCGGGGACCGGCGAGTCGGCCGCCGGGATGCTGCCGGCCGCGGCATCGGCAGGTGGCGGCGGCGAGGAGACGCTGACCCGACCCGTGGTCCGCTGCGCGTCCTGGTTCGACTCCGGATCGGCGCTCATCACCTGGGGCACCCAGATCGACGGCCTGTCGGTGATGATGCTCGTGGTCGTCACGATCATCTCGCTGCTGGTCCACATCTTCTCCACGGACTACGTGCACGGCGACCGCCGCTACACCCACTACTTCGCGTTCCTGTCCCTCTTCACGGGGTCGATGCTCTTCTTCGTGCTCTCCCAGAGCACCCTCCAGATGATCGTCGGCTGGGAGCTCGTGGGCGTCTGTTCGTTCGCGCTCATCGGCCACTGGTGGGAGGAGAAGCCGAACTCCGACGCCGCCCTCAAGGCCTTCCTGACCAACCGCGTCGGCGACATCGGGCTCCTGGTGGGGATGATCATCCTCTTCTTCGCCGCCGGGTCCTCGTTCTCGACCATGGACGTGAACGTGCTCGCCCAGGAGGGTGAGATCTCCCACGGTCTGCTGCTGGTGGCCTCGGCCTGCCTGATCCTCGCCGTCATGTCCAAGTCCGGTCAGTTCGTGCTCCACACCTGGCTGCCCGATGCCATGGCCGGACCGACACCCGTCTCGGCGCTCATCCACGCCGCCACCATGGTGGTCGCCGGGATCTTCATGGTCGCCCGCCTCTACCCGGTGTTCTTCGAGGGGCTCTCGATCGCCGGTTCCTCGGTCAACCTGCTCGCCGTGGTCGGTGCCGTCACGGCGCTGTTCGGGGCGCTGCTCGCCTTCGTCCAGAAGGACATCAAGAAGGTGCTGGCCTACTCGACGGTGTCGCAGCTCGGCTTCATGGTCACCTCGCTCGGCGTGGGTGCCTGGACCGCCGCCATGTTCCATCTCTTCACGCACGCCTTCTTCAAGGCCTGCCTGTTCCTCGGGGCAGGCTCGCTCAGTCACGCGTGCCATCACAGCTTCAACATGGTCGACGACATGGGCGGGCTCCGGAAGATCATGCCCAAGACGTTCGCGACCTACCTGGTCGCCACCCTGGCGCTCGCCGGCATCTTCCCGCTGTCCGGCTTCTGGTCGAAGGACGAGATCCTCGCCGGTACCGGCTCGTTCCCCGGGACGGACGGTGCCAACGGCACCTACCACGTCATGCTCGTCATGCTGCTCCTCGCAGCGTTCTGCACGGCGGCGTACATGACCCGCACCATCTGGTACGCGTTCTTCGGCGAGTTCCGCGGCCACGGCCACCCGCACGAGTCCGGTCCCCGGATCACCGTGCCCCTGATCATCCTGGCCACGCTCGGTGCGCTGGTCGGCGTGTTGAACCTCCCCGCCGCCTTCGACTTCCTCCCCGCCGGAACGCTGACCCGCTTCGAGAAGTTCGTCGAGCCGGTGGGCCTCTACTTCCCGAGCATCACCCACGCCTCGTTCAACCCGCTGCTGGCGGTGCTGTCGGTCGGGGTCGGACTGGCCGGAATCGGCGTGGCCTACCTGTACTACTGGCGCGGCGCCTTCAAGGGCCTGCACGGGCTGTCCGAGCGCAACGCGCTCGCCGCCTGGGGCAAGAACGTGCTCGTCAACAAGTACTACTTCGACTGGCTCTACACGACGGTCATCGTGGGCTTCGTCAAGGGTCCGCTCGCCCGGGCCTCGAACTGGTTCAACCAGAACGTCCTCGACGGCATCGTCAACGGCGTCGGCCGTGGCGCCGTCGGGATCGGCCGCGTCGTCTACGACGACATCGACCAGCGGATCGTCGACGGTGCCGTCAATGGTGCCGGTGCCACGGCGTCGGGCTCGGGTGGAGTGCTGCGCCACCTGCAGACCGGTCGGATCCAGCAGTACACCGCACTGTTCTTCGCCGCCGCGGCCGTTCTGGCCGGTGCCTTCGTCCTCTTCGTCGGCTGATCGAGTAGGGAGATCGACGTTCCCATGACACAGTTCCTGAACGACTGGGGTCTGATCCTCATCACGTTCGTCCCCCTGGTGGGCGCCCTCGTGATGTTGCTCATCCCCAAGGAGTCCGAGGACACCCACAAGCTCGTCGCCCTCGTGACGTCGCTGGTGGCCCTCGTCCTCGGCGTCCTGTTGATGATCGACTTCGACTACGGCAACGCCGAGTCGCTGCAGTACTTCGTCGACTACGAGTGGATCTCGGTGATCAACTCGGGGTTCATCATGGGGCTCGACGGCCTGTCGCTCCCGCTGCTGATCCTGACCGTCGGGATCATGCCCCTGGTCTTCGTCTACTCGTGGAACCACGTTCCGGCGCCCGGCAACCCCAAGGCCTTCTTCATCCTGATGCTCGTGCTCGAGACGGGGATGATCGGCTCGTTCCTCGCCGAGGACCTGATCCTGTTCTTCGTGTTCTTCGAGGTCGTGCTCCTGCCGATGTTCTTCATGATCGGCGTGTGGGGCGGACCCGAGCGGAAGTACGCCTCGATCAAGTTCTTCCTCTACACGCTCTTCGGATCAGCGCTGATGATCGTGGCGTTCATCGCCCTGAGCTACCTCTCGGTGGAGCAGACTTTCTCGATCCCGGCCCTGCGCGAGTTCAACGGCGCCGGGCTGTCGCGTACGGCCCAGATCCTGATCTTCGGCGGGATGTTCCTGGGTTTCGGCATCAAGGTGCCGATGTTCCCGTTCCACACCTGGCTGCCCGACGCCCACACCCAGGCACCCACCCAGGGTTCGGTGATCCTGGCTGCGGTGCTGTTGAAGCTCGGCACCTACGGGTTCCTGCGGATCGCCATCCCACTGCTCCCGATCGGCGCCCGTCAGTGGGCGCCGGTGATCGGCGTGCTCGCCACGATCGGCATCATCTACGGGGCGCTCGCCTGTCTGGCGCAGACGGACATGAAGCGACTGATCGCCTTCTCCTCGGTCTCGCACATGGGCTTCGTGATGCTCGGCATCGCCACCATGACGGATCTGGGCTTCAACGCAGCGGTGTTCGGCATGGTCGCCCACGGCCTCATCACCGGCATGCTCTTCTTCCTGGCCGGATCGGTGAAGGAGCGCTACCACACGCTCGAGATCAAGCGGCTCGGAGGGCTCCTCGTCCAGGCCCCGCGCATGGGCTGGATCCTCGGCTTCTCGGTGATGGCCTCGCTGGGTCTCCCCGGCCTCGCAGGGTTCTGGGGTGAGTTCCCCGCGATCCTGTCGGCGTACAACCCGGCCGAGGGTCTGAGCGTGCCGCTGTTCCGCACGCTCATGGTGATCGCTGCAGTCGGCACCGTGCTGGCGGCCGGTTACCTCCTGTGGCTCTACCAGCGGACGGCGTTCGGGACGCCGACCGAGGAGTTCGCCGACGATCCGCACATCCACGACGTCGAGAAGCCGGAGTGGATCGCCTGGACGCCGCTGCTGATCCTGATCGTGGTCCTCGGTTTCGTCCCGGGCCTGATCTTCAACGTGACGAACCCCGCCGTCGAGACCATCGCCGCGCTGGTGGGAGGCTGATCCTCGGTGCTCGGTGCGATCACCCAGCTCCTCCCCGGGCCGTTCACGGCGCCGTCGATCGACTGGCTCGCCCTCGGTCCCGAGGTCGTGCTGCTCGTGCTCTTCGTCGTCCTGATCCTGCTCGACGCGGTGAAGCTCGACCGGGCCAAGGCCGCCATGCCGGCCGTGGCCAACCTGGGTTTCCTCATCGCGCTGGTGCCGCTGATCGCGCTCGCCGCCGAGGGTGGGGACCGGATCCTCTTCGACGGTTCCTACGTCGTCGACTCGATGTCGCTGATCCTCAAGGCCATGTTCATCGTGGCCGCCTACGTGGTGGTGCTGTTGTCCACGAACTACGTGGCCGAG
>CAYMKW010000007.1:0-47296 GCA_964391365.1 uncultured Microthrixaceae bacterium
CCGGCGCAGCCTTCTTGGCCGGCGCAGCCTTCTTGGCCGGCGCAGCCTTCTTGGCGGTGGACTGCTGCTGAGCGGAACGCTTGGTCGCCATCTGGGGGTCCTTCCTCCCGGCCCGGCGCCTGGAGGACCCAGGCCCGCCGTGCGGGTCGGGGCACCCTAGCGGTTCGGGCCGACGGTTCCGCGCCGGTCGACCGGCGCGGGAACGACGGGAGGATCAGCGGCGCCAGCCGAAACGGCGGTTGTCGTCGTCGGAGCCACCCTCGAAGAACGCCTGCATGGCGGCGTCGTCGCCCTCCGGCTCATCGCCCGCCTGGTCGTGGGCCACGGTCGGCTCCCCTCCCTGGTCGGACTCCGCGACCTGCGACCAGCTCCCGGGAGCCCAGTCGCCCGAGGTCGCCGGATCGGCGTCCGCAACGACCACTTCGGCCACCTCGGCCACCTCGGCGAGCGGTTCCTGGCCGGCTGCGGGGAGCACCTCGTCGGGCGGGATCGACAGGGTCGGTCGGGCACCGAGACGGTCCGGGTCCGAGGCGAGGCGGCTGAGCTCCTCGGCGGTCCTGGACAGGTCCTCCCGGTATCCGGCGAGCCGGGCCTCGAGCTGGGTGATGACGTCCCCGAGCTGGGACCGACGCTCCTCGAGGGCGACGACCTCGTCCTGGGCCCGCACCCGGCGCTCCGCGTACTCCTGCTCGGCCTGGATCCGGGCCCGGCGGATGAGCTCGTCGGCCTCGGCCTGGGCCTCACCGAGCTGACGGTCCGCTCGGGTCTTGGCCTCGCCGAGCACCACCTGCGACTGCTGGCGGGCGTCGGCCTCGATCGCCTCGGCCGTCCTGCGGGCCATGAGGAGCGTCCGGGCCGCCTGGTCGACCTCGGCCTGCTCGTTCACGGCGGCGGCGGCGGATGCGGCGGCGCCCGCATCGGCGGCGACGGCAGCCTGCTGGTTCGCTCGTTGCTCGGCGGCGGCCGCCCGCTGCTCCGCCTCGGCGATCCGCCCGTCGGCTCCCGCAGCCTGCTGCTCCAACTGGCGGTAGCGAGCCAGCAACTGGGCGAGCGCCGTGCCGGCCTCCTCGAGGAAGGTCTCGACCTCGTCGGTGTCGTAACCCTTCCGACGTTCGGTGAACTCGATCGTCTCGAACAGCTCTGGCGTCAGTTCCATGGCCGACGATGCTAGCCCCGGACGCCGGCCCGGACCCTGATCCCGCAGCGTCGCCTCAGAGACGTCCGACGATCGGCTGCAGGAAGAACAGGACGAACAGCACGATCATGGGCGACAGATCGAGCTGTGCGCCCCCGAGTCGGACCGGAGGGAGTACCCGGCGGATCGGCCCGAGGAGCCACTCGGTGGCCGTGAAGGTGACCCGCTGCGCCCCGTTGAGCAGGTCGCCGCCCGGCGGGAACCAGGACAGCACGATCCGGACGAAGATCAGGACGATCAGCGCCGTGATGAGCAGGGAGAGGATGCCGCCGATGGTCACGGCCGTCAGCGGCCGGTCAGAACTCGCCGTCGCGCAGGCGACGACGATCGTCCTCGGACACCTGGGTGCCCACCGGCGTCAGGAGGAACACCTGGTCACCGACACGCTCCATCGTCCCGTCCAGCCCGTAACAGAGACCCGAGGAGAAGTCGATGATCCGGCGGGACAGGTCCCGGTCCAGACCCTGCAGGTTCAGGATCACCGGCTGCGACCGGGCGAAGGTGTCCCCCACCTCCTGGACGTCGTTGAAGTTGTCGGGCACGACGAGGTGCGGCTGGCCGCTGGCGGGCAGCGGCCGGACCACGCCTCGGGTGTCGCCGTCGTCCGATCCGCCCTCGGGCTCGAGCACACGGACGCCGCCGTCGTCGTCGTCCCAGTCCCGACCGCGACCTGCGAGCGGTGTCACGGTCCCGCCGCCGGTGGTGCCACCCGTGTGCCCGCCACCCACACGGACCTCGTCGTCGTGGAGGTCGAGGTCGTCCTCGTCGTCGTAGCGGACCGGCTCGTCGTAGCCGGTGTCCTCACGCGGCTCGTACGGGTCGCTGCCCAGCCCCAACCAGGACTTGGCGTTGTTCATCCAGTTCGACATGTCCGCATCTCCTCAACGCGAGGCCACCGAGCGGGCCCCGGAACCCGGTCCGGACCCCACGACGGGCTGCGCGGAGTGTAGTCAGGCCGTCCCGCCCCGGTCCTACCGGACGGGCCGCGGACCGAACAGTGCCGTGCCGAGACGCACGGAGGTCGCCCCCTCCTCGGCGGCCACGACGAAGTCGCCGCTCATGCCGATCGAGCGCTCCGGGAGTCCGAGTTCGTCGGCGAGCGCCACGAGGCGCCGGAACGCCGGACGGGAGTGCTCCGGTTCGCCGGGTGGGCCCACGCCCATGAGACCGACGACGTCCAGGCCTGCGGTGCGGCAGCGTCCGACCAGCCCGGGGGCGTCCGATGGTGCACAGCCCCCCCGGCCCTCCAGCCCGGCCAGGTCGAGCTGGACCATGACCCGGGCGCCGGGCCGGCGGCGGGCCACCTCGTCGGCCACCGAGCTGCGGTCGATGCTCTCCCAGCAGCTGACCAGCCCGGCGATGGAACGGACCTTGTTGGACTGGAGGCGACCGATGAAGTGCCACCGTGGCTCGGCGCCGGGAACGTTCGCCGCCACGTCCCGCGCCTTGGCGACCAGCTCCTGGGCGTAGTTCTCGGCCACGTCCTCCACCCCGGCGCGCATCGCCAGGTCGACGACCTCCCACCCGTGGGTCTTGGTCACCGCCACGATCCGCACGGGCCGGTCCGTCACCTCAGCGATCCGGGACCGGGCCGCAGCGAGTCGATCCCGGACGACCGACAGGTCCGGCACGTCGTTCACGCGGCACCGTCGATCCAGATCACGGCGGCCTGACGGCCGGTGTCCCGGCGGGCCCGCCATGAGAACCAACCGGGGTCGAGCGCCGTGCAGGGCACCGGGGGCGTCGCGGCCGGTGCGTCCACTCCCACTCGACCCAGTGCGGCCGACACCGCCGCCCGGGTGTCGAGGGCGGGCGCGCCCTCGGACGTGGTCGAGCGGACGTCCGGCCCCAGACGATCGGCGACCAGGTCCAGGTCGGCATCGGAGAACTCGTAGGCCGCCGGCGACACGCACGGGCCCAGGCGCCAGTCGATGCCGTCGGCCCCGAGCTCCCGCATGGCCGACACACAGGACTCGAGGACACCCGCGAGCAGCCCCCGCCAACCGGCGTGTGCCGCACCCACGACCACCGGGCCCGTGCGGTCCGCCGGCAGCGACCACAGGAGGACGGGCGCGCAGTCGGCGGTCAGGACGCTCAGGACGGCTCCGGGAACGGCCGTGACGGCGGCGTCGGCGGGCGAGCCCGCCCGGTCGCCGGGGCGGTCGACCACGACGACATCGGCCCCGTGGACCTGATCGAGCCAGGTCCACTGACCGGGGGCCAGCCGCTCACGGCGGGAACGGAGCAGGTCCGGGTCGACCGAGCGACCCAGGTCGCCGTCGGCGACGGAGGTGAACAGGCCACGGACCGGCGGTGGAGCGCCGAGCTCCTCGGCCACGTCGGTGCCCGGCTGCTACTTCAGGAAGGACGGGACGTCGAAGTCGTCGTCCCCGCCGAACAGGTCGTCGTCGTCGGAGCCGAACACACTCGTGGTCGGGGCCGACTCGTCGCCCGAGGCCGGGACCGCCGACGTGCGACGTGGCGTGCGCCCCTCGTCCCAGCGCTCGAACCCCGCTGCGATCACCGTCACACGAACCTCGTCGCCCATGTCGTCGTCGATCACGGTGCCGAAGATGATGTTCGCCTCGGGGTGCGCCACCTCGTGGATGACCTGTGCCGCCTCGTTGACCTCGAACAGGCCCATGTCGGACCCGCCGGAGATGTTGAGGAGGATGCCCCGGGCGCCGTCGATGGCGGCCTCGAGGAGCGGCGAGGAGATCGCCTGGCGGGCGGCCTGGAGGGCCCGACCCTCCCCGCTGGCGTAGCCGACGCCCATGAGGGCGCTGCCGGCATCGGTCATGATCATGCGGACGTCGGCGAAGTCGGTGTTGATCAGGCCGGGCGTCGTGATGAGGTCGGTGATGCCCTGGACACCCTGGAGCAGCACCTCGTCGGCCATGCCGAAGGCGTTGAGGACCGAGGTCTTGTCGTTCGCCACGGACAGGAGACGATCGTTCGGGATGACGATCTGGGTGTCGACCTTCTCCTTCAGCTTGTTGATGCCGTTCTCGGCCTGCACGGCCCGGCGCCGGCCCTCGAAGTTGAACGGCGGGGTGACCACGGCGATGGTGAGCGCACCCTGGCTCTTGGAGATCTCGGCGACGACCGGTGCCGCACCGGTCCCGGTGCCGCCACCCTCGCCGGCGGTCACGAACACCATGTCAGCGCCGCGGAGCACCTCCTCGATCTCCGAGCGGTGATCCTCGGCGGCCTTCGCCCCGACGTCCGGGTCCGACCCGGCACCCAGTCCGCGGGTGAGGTCACGACCGATGTCCAACTTGATGTCGGCGTCGCTCATCAACAACGCCTGGGCGTCGGTGTTGATGGCGATGAACTCGACGCCACGGAGGCCCGCGTCGATCATCCGGTTGACGGCGTTGCAGCCGCCACCGCCGATGCCCACCACCTTGATCACTGCCAGGTAGTTGACCGGGTTGCTGGCCATGGGTGACCTCCTCACGGCGAGACGCCCGACCGACCGCTGCCCGCAGGGGACCGGGATCGTGATGCCGGGAACCGACTGACCGTGCAGTTCCAGTGGAGGTTCACCAAGCTGAACCTCGTGTGGAGCACGACACTACGGCTCCACCAGAGGTCGATGCAACGACCCTCAGCCCCCGGAGGGCCCGGCGGGGGCGGTGGCAGGGGCGGTGGCAGGGACGGTCGTCGAGGGCCTCGCGACGACCGTCGTGTCGACCGTCGGAGGATCGATGTCGCAGTCCGATCGACGGGTGATGGTCGGCCGATCGGGCCGGCGGACGTCGAGCACCGCCAGGCAGGCCACGTCGACGCTGCCGGTCAGCACCGACCGGGCCGAGTGCACCTTGGCCGGGAGGTCGTCGAGCTCACCCATCCGCACCCTGCCACCGTCGCGGAGGACGAACTCGAGCGAGGCGTCCCCGGCCAGACGCCCGTCGGCCAGGACCGCCCGGAGGTCCACCGGGAGCTGCTCCACGACGAGCACCGCCCGGCGCACCGGATCGGCGAGTGCCGAGCCGACCGCCGGCAGTCCGCCCGGGAGCAGCGACGGGTCGACGGTGATCGTCCCGACCAGCGCCGAGGGCGGCTCACCGGCCTCGAGCAGCCGGGCGACGCGACCACCCGGAGCGATCTCGGCGACCGCGCCGTCCAGGTCGAGGAGGGCCACGGTGCGACGGGGCGCCACCTGGATCGTCACGGCGTCCGGCCACGTGCGTCGGACGCCGACCGAGCCGACGGTCGGCAGGGCCTCCACGCGGCGCCGCACCGCCGCCGGGTCGACCAGCAACCAGGGGTCGCCGGGAGCCACGCCTGCGACACGCTCGACCTCGGCGGCGAGCTCGGCCGCAGCCACCTCATCGGACCCCGCCACCTCGACGCCGACCGTGTCGACCGCCGTCGCCGGTGCGTAGACGACCGCTGCGGCCGCACCGGCCACCACCACGGCGACGGCCAGCGCCACCAGGAACCGACGGGACCAGCGCCCGGCTCCCGCACTGGGCGCCGGGGGCGGCTCGGCCGAGGACCGGCGCGGTCGGACGACGGTCTGGGTCACCCGCCCTCCGATCCGATGGCCGGGTCGCTGGCCGGGTCGCTGGCCCGGTCGCTGGCCAGGTCGAGCGCCCGGTCGAAGTCGGGGAACCCCACCAGGCAGGTCTCGGGGTGGAGCCGCACCCCGGTCACGTCCCGCACCCGGGCGGCGACCGCCACCATCAGATCGAAGACGTCGTCCGCCGAACCCGACGGGTCGGCCTGGAAGAAGTTGGCGTGCTTGGGCGACACCTGGGCGCTGCCGATGCGGTAGCCCTTCAGTCCGGCACGCTCGACGAGGGCACCGGCCGAGGCGCTGGGCGGGTTCGTGAAGACCGACCCGGCGTTCTGACCGCCGGGCTGGTGCTCACGCCGCCACCGGACGATGTCACCCAGCATCCGCTCGCCGTCCTCCGGGGTGCCGGCCTGCAGCACCAGGTCGGCGTGCACGACGACCTGGCCGGGGCGGAGACCCGACGTCCGGTAGCCCAGGGCGAGGTCGTCGCGGTCCACCTCCTCATCCTCCCCGGTCGTCAGGTCCACGACGCGGACCCGCCGCAGCGAGGCCGCCATGTCCGATCCGTGGCCGCCGGCGTTCATCCGCACGGCGCCGCCGACCGAGCCCGGAACGCCGACGGCCCACTCGAACCCGCTCAGGCCCGCAGCGACCGTCCGGCGTGCCAGGACGGGAAGGCTGACCGCACCTCCGGCGCGCACCGTCGTCGTCCCGTCGTCGTCGGTCGGAGCGACGTCCACGCGCTCGAACCCGCCGCCCAGTTGCACCGCCAGTCCGTCCAGACCGCGGTCGGCGACGAGCAGGTTGGACCCTCGGCCGACCACGAGGACCGGAACGTCCCGGCCGGCCGCAACCTGCCCGGCCACGGCCGAGCAGACCGCGGCCAGCTCGTCGGGATCGAGCACCTCGACGAACCACCGGGCCGGTCCACCCACCCGGTAGGTCGTGAGCGGGCCGAGCGGGTGGTCGCGGCGGAACCGGTCGCCGAGGAACGCCAGGTCGTCGTCGAGCCCGCTCACCGCCCACGCTCCCGGAGGCCCGCCAGCACCCTCGGGCCGACCGTCGTCACGTCCCCGGCGCCGATCGTGACCAGCACGTCGCCCTCACGGAGCTCGTCGAGCAGGTAGTCGACCACCTCGTCCAGTGAGGGCCGCCACACCAGCGGGGCCCGGCGTCCGGTCCCCGCGACGGCCTCGAGGAGCAGCTCACCACTCACCCCGGGCCGGGGAGCCTCGCCCGCCGGGTAGAGGTCGCAGAGCACCAGGACGTCGGCGTCGCCGAACGCGCGGCCGAACTCGTGCCAGTGCCGCTCGGTGCGCGAGTACCGGTGCGGCTGGAAGACGGCGACGACGCGCCGCCAGTCACCGCTCCGACAGGCTGCGAGCACGGCCTCGACCTCGGTCGGCAGGTGGGCGTAGTCGTCGACGACCGTGACCCCCGCCGCCACGCCGAGGACCTCGAACCGTCGATCCACCCCGGCGAAGTCGGCGAGGGCGGCGGCCGCTGACGGCAGGTCCGCTCCCAGTTCGGCGCACAGCGCCAGCGCGCCGGCGGCGTTGCGGGCGTTGTGGAGCCCGGGCAGGGGGAGCTCCACCATCACGGCGCCCCCACCCGAGACCAGCTGGAAGCGCACCCCCGCCGACGACAGTTCCGGACGGTCGATCCGGTGGTCGGCGTCGGGGGCCGTGCCGTAGGTGCGGGCGCCGGCCCGGTCGCCCAACCGCCGGGCCGCCGGGTCGTCGGCACAGACGAGCCGCGGCCCGTCGGTGCCGGTCAGGAACTCGAGGCAGCCGGCCTCGAGGGCGTCCATCGAACCCCAGTACTCCAGGTGGTCGGCCTCGACGTTGGTGACCAGCGACGCCGTCCGGGGGCCGACCAGGAACGTCCCGTCGCTCTCGTCGGCCTCGAGCACCAACGACGTCCCCGTCCGGATCCCGGCGGCGGCACCGAGCGACGCCACCGGCGCCCCGATCAGGAACGACGGGTCGCGACCGGCCCCCCGCAGGGCCACGGTCGTGAGCGCCGCCGTGGTGGTCTTGCCGTGGGTCCCGGCGATGGAGACGAACGGGTGTCGCTCCCCGATCGCAGGCAGCAGGTCGAGTCGGCGCAGGACGGGGATCCCCGCCGCCCGGGCGGCGACCACCTCGGGGTTGTCCGCCGGGACCGCGGTCGAGGCCAGCACGTAGTCGACGCCCGTGACCAGGGCGGCGTCGTGACCGATGGCGACCTCGACACCGGAGGCGCGCACACCGGGGACCGCGTCGGTCGCCCGCCAGTCGCTCCCGCTCACGCGGTGGCCGTCCTCGGCCAGCAGGACCGCACACGCGCTCATGCCGGGACCGCCGACACCGACGACGTGGATCCGCCTCGGGCTCCTCAGGTCGACGTCGACCTCAGCGGACACGTTCCACCACCAACGCGGCGACCGCCTCGGCCGCTCCGGGACGACCGAGCGAGCGGGCGGCAGCCGCCCGGCGCCCGAGCGACCCCTCGTCCAACCACCGGTCGACGGTCGCCACGACGACCCCGGCGCTGATCGCCCCGTCGTCGACCAGTTCGGCCGCTCCCGCCGCCACGAGCGCCGCCGCGTTCGCCCGCTGGTGGTCGCGTGTGGCGATGGGGAGCGGAACGAGCAGGGCCGGCACCCCGACGACGGCCAGCTCGGCCACCGTCGTGCCGCCCGCACGGCACACGGCCACGTCGGCGGCGGCGAGGACGAGTTCCATGTGGTCCTCGTAGTCGACCGCTCGGTACCAGAGCCCATCGTGCCCACCGTCCGCCGATCGCTCGCTGCGGTCCCGGGCGCCCGGCGGGACCTCACTCGAGTCGCGGGCGCCGACGACGTGGTACACGGCCAGGTCGCTCCGGTCCGCCCACTCGTCGACCGCACCCCAGACCGCACGGTTGATCGAGCGGGCACCGAGCGAGCCGGCGACGACCACCACCAGGGTCCGTCCCGCCGGAACACCCAGCGCCCGGCGGGCGCCCTGGCGGTCACGGTCCTCGGCGACCGCCAGGATCTCGGCTCGGACCGGGTTCCCGGTGAGCACGGCCCGGGGCAGATCGGTGTCCTCGAAGGCCACGGCGCAGGCCGCGGCCCAGCGGGCCACGAGCCGGTTGGCGGCCCCGGCGCGGGCGTTCTGCTCCGCCACCACGATCGGCACCCGCCAGACGACGGCGGCGAGCGCCGTGGCCAGGCTCGCGAATCCCCCGACGGTCAGCACGACACGTGGGCGCGACCGACGGACGAGCACGATCGCCTGCGCGAACGCACGCAGCAGACCCCAGGCCGCGGCGACGTTGTCCCACGTCAGTCGACGCTGGATGCCCCGGCCCGGGAGCAGGGTGATCCGGAACCCCGCCGCCGGGACGAGCGTCGCCTCCAGGCCGCGGGTCGCCCCGACGAACTCGATCTGCTCGGCGGGCACACCGCGTTCCACCAGGGCCCGGGCGACCGCGAGGCCGGGCAGGACGTGTCCGGCGGTCCCACCCCCGGCGACGAGCACGACGGGGCGGCGCGGGGAGGTGCTCACCGGTCCTTGGCGACGGCCATCAGGACACCGACCGCCACGAGCGACAGGACGATCGACGACCCCCCGTAGGAGACGAAGGGCAACGTGATCCCCTTGGTCGGGAACAGCCCGATGGTCACGCCCAGGTTGATGAAGGCCTGGACTCCGAGCCAGACCGTGAGCCCGATCGCCAGCAGCTGCGAGTAGCGGGTGGACGCCCGACGGGCGATCGCGAGACCCGACACGACCACGGTCGCCACCAGACCCACCACCACCAGCGTGCCGACGAGCCCGTACTCCTCGCCGACCACGGAGACCACGAAGTCCGTGTGGGCCTCGGGCAGGTAGCCCCACTTGCCCCGGGACGAGCCGGGTCCCAGGCCGAACAGCCCGCCCGTGGCGAGTCCGATCTGCGACTGGACCAGCTGGTAGCCCGCGCCGTCGGCATAGGCCTCCGGGTCCAGGAAGGCCGCGAGCCGGGCCGCTCGGAACCCCTCGAAGTAGCGGACGACGACGAAGGCGGCGGCGACCAGCGCCCCGGCGATCGCGCCGATGGACCGGAGCGGAGCACCGGCGGCCCACAGGACCGCGAGCAGCACCACACCGAGCAGGACGGTCGTGCCCAGGTCGTCGCCGGCGAAGACGAGGAAGGCGAGACCGCCGGCGATCCCGAGGGGCAGGCGGAGTCCCCGCCACGTCCCGAGCTCCCGGCCCGGATCGGCGAGCACGGCCGCCAGGCACAGCACGAGCGCGAGCTTGGCGACCTCGGACGGCTGGAACTGGAAGCTGCCGACGCCCAACCAGCGGGTGGACCCGTTGCGACGGACCACGCCCGGGAGCAGCTCGCCGCCGAGCCGGCGGGCCACCTCACCGGCCGCCACGTAGACGAGCAGGACCACGGCGGTGAGGGTCACCGGGATGGTCAGCCGCTCCCGCCAGATGCGCAGCGGGATCCTGGCGGCGATCAGGGCGCCGGCGCCGCCGACGAGCAGCCAGAACAACTGGCGCACCACGAAGTAGGAGGAGGACCCGGTCTCCTCGACCGCGAGGACCTGGGACGCCGAGTACACGGTGAGGACGCCGACGCAGCAGAGCGCCAGCACGGCGACCACCAGGACGCGCTCCGGTGATCCGGGGCTGGCCACCCGCACCACCGGCGGCGTCCGACGTGTGCGTGCGGCCGTCACGTCGGGGCCGCCCGGTCCAGGTCCAGGACCAACGCGGCGAAGTCCCGGCCCCGCTCGGCGTACGAGCCGTACCAGTCGAAGGACGCACAGGCCGGAGAGAGGAGCACCGTGTCGCCCGGACGGGCGAGGGACCTGGCCTGCCCGACCGCCTCGGCCATGCTCGACGCCACAGCGGACGGACGATCGGGGAACGCGGCCACCACGTCCTGGGCCGACTCGCCGATGCCGACGACCGCTCGGACCCTCGGTCCGGCGGCGGCCAGCGCCGAGAGGTCGAGACCCTTGTTGCGACCTCCCGCGACCAGGACCACGGCCTCGAACCCGGCGACCGCCGCCAGGGTGGCGTGCGGGGCGGTCGACTTGGAGTCGTCGACCCAGCGCACCCCGTCGACCTCGGCGACGAACTCGACCCGGTGGGGCGGTGCGGGAGTGGAACACAGCGCCCGGTGCACACCGTCGACGCTCGCTCCGGCGGCGAGGGCGGCAGCCGCTGCGGCCAGCGCGTTCGTCCGGTCGTGCGGCAGGTCCCGGGGCAGGTCGCCCACCGGGGCGATCGACAACGTGTCCGACCCCTCACGCAGGACGAGTCGTTCGTGGTCGATCGTGGCGAACGCGTCGAGCGCCCGTCCGCCACCGCCCTCGGGATCGCCCGTGACCCCGACGATCCGCACGCCGTCGGGCACCCGGGCGGCGGCCACGACCGGGTCGTCGAGCACGAGGACGGCGGTGTCCCCGGGGCCCAGGTGCTCGAGGATCCGCTCCTTGGCGCGCCGGTACGACTCCTCGTCCCCGTGGACGTCGAGGTGGTCGGGCGCCAGGTTCAACCACACGGCGACCGCGGGGGCGAACCTCCGGCTGTGCGCCAGGCGGAACGACGACGCCTCGACCACGAACCATGCCGGTTCGGGGTCGTCGACCGCAGCGACGAGCGGGACGTCGAGGTTGCCGACCGCAGCGGCGGGCACCCCTGAGGCCTCGAGCATGGCGGCCACGAGCAGGGTGACGGTCGTCTTGCCGTTGGTCCCGGTCACGGCGACGATCGGCCGGTCGTCCCAGGCGGCCGCCAGATCGAACTCCGAGCAGATGGCCAACCCACGGTCGCGGGCCATCGCCATCACCGGATGGGTCTCGCCGAGCGCCGGAGCCGGGACGAGCACGTCGGCGGCGTCGAGGAGCCGACCGAACGTGGCCAGATCCGGTTCCAGGTGGATCGGGAGGCCGAGCTCGTCGGCGAGGTCCACCGCGGCCTCGCTCCGGCGGTCGTCGACGAGCGTGACGTCCAGGCCGCGACGGACCAGCGCCCGGGCCGCGGCGGCGTTCGTGACCCCGATTCCGACCAGCAGGAACCGCTCCCCCGGCAGCGGCGTCGTCACCCGATGCCTCCGTTGCGGATGTACTCCCGGAAGAACAGGCCGAGACCCACCACCGTGCAGGCGGCCGTGAGCATCCACAGCCGCACGATCACCGTCGGCTCGATCAGCTTCCGGTCGATGCCCCGGCGACGTTCCTCGCGCGCCTCGAGGTCGTGGTGGATGGGGGCGTGGAACGGCCGCTTGCCGAAGAACCGGAACGACACGACGAGGCCGATCACCGAGAGGGTCTCGATGACGAAGAGGGCGGCGAGGACCGGCAGCAGCATCACCGTCGAGGAGCTGAGGGCCAGGGCGGACAGCCCGGTGCCGATCGCGAGCGAGCCGGTGTCACCCATGAAGATCCGTGCCGGCGGGGCGTTCCACCAGAGGAACCCGGCGCAGGCCCCCATCATGGCGGCCGCCACGATGGCCAGGTCGAGCCCGACGTTGATCTCGTAGTCACCCAGGTGACGGAAGATCCAGTAACCGATGAACACGTAGGCGCCGAAGACGATGGAACCCGAGCCGGCGGCCAGTCCGTCGAGCCCGTCGGTCAGGTTGACCGCATTGGCTGCGGCGGAGATGACGAGGACGGCCCACACCACCCAGGCGACCTCGCCCAGTTCCCAGCCCAGATCGTCGAACCGGGCGAAGCTGATCGTGGTGTAGACGTCGGAGCGCCACAGCATCGACACGGCGAAGCCCACGCCGACGGCCACCAGGCCCAGGCTCTTCGATGCCTTCTTGAGACCGAGGTTGCGGGCGTCGCGAACCTTGATCCAGTCGTCGAGGAACCCCACCAGCCCGGCGCCGATGATCGCCGCGATGCACATCATCCCGGTCCAGGTGAAGATTCCCTTCGGGGCCAGGTTCGCGGCCACGTACCCGCAGGTGGCCCCGCCCACGATGGCGATGCCCCCGAAGGACGGTGTCCCCGCCTTTCCCTCGTGGCCGGCGGGCACATCGGCGTTGATGGGCTGGGCGATGCCCCGACGGGTGAGCAGGCCCACGAGCACGCGGGTCCCGACGAGCGACACCAGCGCCCCGATGCCCGTGGCGAGGAGCAACTGGATCACGGCGCTCCTCCGTCCGTCGGGCTCCCGACCGCCGCGAGCTCCTCGAGGGCCACGATGCGGTCGTCGAACGGGACGGTCACCCCGCCCGCGGTCTGCCCCTGTTCGTGACCCTTGCCGGCGATCAGCACCACATCACCTTGGCGCGCCGAGGTGAGCGCAGCGCGGATCGCCCCCCGACGGTCGCCGATCTCACGGACACGGCCGACGAGCTCGGCCGGGACACCGGCCAGCACCTCGGACCGGATCGTCGCCGGGTCCTCGGACCGGGGGTTGTCGTCGCAGACGGCCACCCAGTCCGCCCCCGACGCCCCGACCCGACCGACGACGGGGCGCTTCGAGCGGTCCCGGTCGCCGCCGCAGCCCACGACCAGGCGCAGCGACCCGTCCGGACCACAGAGGTCCCGGGCGGCGACGATCACCCGATCGAGTGCGTCCGGGGTGTGGGCGAAGTCGACCACGACGAGCGGTCGGTCCGGGTGCTCCATCGACGGCGCAGCGACCACCTCGAACCGTCCCGGGACGACCGGAGCGTCCGCCAGAGCTGCGGCGAGTGACCGCTCGTCGAGGTCGAGCGCCACGGCGGCCTCGAGCGCGAGCAGCGCGTTGGCGACGTTGTGGCGACCGGGCCAGGGCAGCTCCACCTCGTGACCGCGCCAACGCCAGATCCAACGGCCCCCGGCGCCCCGGAGGTCGACGGCGTCCTCCATGCCGACCGACCGGGTCGGGATCGACGACGTTCCGGCGAGCCTGGCGCCGGCCGCGTCGTCGACCCACACCACGGCCTGCCGGGCGTGTGCGGGGGTGAACAGCAGGGCCTTGGCCAGGAAGTACTCCTCGGTCGTCCCGTGGAAGTCGAGGTGGTCCTGTCCCAGGTTGGTGAACACCGCCACGTCGACGACGAGCCCGTCGACACGGCCCAGGACCAGCGCGTGCGAGGAGACCTCGAGGGCCACCACGTCGACACCGTCCGCCACGTCGCGGGCCAGGCGGGCCTGCAGGTCACTCGCCTCGGGCGTGGTCCGTTCGCCGGTCAGGGTTCCGACCACGTCGGCGGTCCGGCCACAGGCGGCGACCAGGTGACCGAGGAGGGAGACCACGCTCGTCTTGCCGTTCGTGCCGGTGACGCCGATGGTCCGGAGGGAGTCGGCCGGGTGGGCGAACACCTCGGCGGCGGCGGGTCCCAGCGCCCGCCGGGCGTCGGTGACCAGCACCTGGGTCACATCCACGTCCAGTCGACGCTCGACGAGGAGCACCACCGCTCCCCCGGCGACGGCCGCCGCCGCGTGGTCGTGTCCGTCGTGCAGATCACCCGGGATGCAGCAGAAGGCCCAGCCGGGTTCGACCCGCCGGGAGTCGTGGGTGATGCCGACCACGGTCGTCGTGGGATCACCCGCAACCAACGTGCCCCCGACCGCCGATGCGAGCTGTGCTGCCGTTCGCTGCGCCGCCACTGACCCGTGCCTTCCCGGTGGTGTGCTCAGCCGCCGGAGCGGCCGGTGTCGTCCCGTCCGGACGATCCTGCACCACCGACGGACTCCACCGGTGCCGGCTCGGGCGCCGGAGCCGCCCGGACCCGTGTGGCAGGTGCCACGGCGACCGACGAGGGCCCGATGCCCAGCTCCCGGATGCTCGTGCGAGCCAGGTCGGCGAAGACCGGTCCGGCCGAACCGGCCCCCGAGCTGCCCGGCGGCGTGTCGAAGAGCAGCACGGTGATGGACACCTGCGGGCGGTCCGCAGGCAGGTAGCCGGCGAAGGTCGTGACGTAGTGGTAGGTCCCGTCCGCCCAGACGTAGTCGTCCGAGGCGTCGACCCGCTCGGGACTCGGCATCCGACCGGTGCCGGTCTTTGCGGCCACCACGTAGCCCGGGATGGCGAGGTCCTTGGCGGTGCCTCCCGACACGACGGCCCGGAGCGCCCGGTCGACGCGCTGGGCGGCCGCCTCCGAGACCACCCGCCGGCTCGGCGGACGCTCGACGGCGGTGCGGGTCCCGTCGGGCGCCACGGTCGCGTTCACCAGCCGGGGGGCCACGTACTCGCCGCCGTTCGCGATGACGTTGTAGGCGGCCCAGAGCTGCAGGACCGTCGCCGACTGGAACGTTCCGATCGATGCGGCGGCCAGGTCGGGCTCGGTCCACCCGGCGACATCGGGGAGCAGGCCGCCGCTCTCGGCCGGGTGCCCGACATCGGTCGGCGACCCGAAGCCGAAGTCGGCCAGTGCCCGGTGCAGCCGCTCGGCCCCGACGAGCCGACCCATCTGGATGGTGCCGACGTTCGACGACTCGGCGATCACGTCGTCGACCCGCATCTGCTCGGTCGGGTGCTGATGGTGGTCCTCGAAGGTCCGGTCTGCGACGTCGATGCGCCAGGGCACGGTGAAGGTCGTGTCGTCGTCGACCACGCCGTGCTCGTAGGCCGCCGCGGCCGTGACGAGCTTGAAGACCGAGCCGGCCTGGAAGGCGTCGGAGAAGGCGAGCGGCCCCGATGCCAGCGCGACCTCGCCCGTCGTCCGGTCGGACTCGACGCCCGCCACGGCGAGCAGCTCACCGGTCGACGGCCGGCCGACGATCGCCACGCCACCGGCCGCACCCGATCGCTCGACCCCCGTGGCGAGCATCCGCTCGGCCTCGTACTGCAGCGTCCGGTCCAGGGTCAGCTCCACGTCGTGGCCCGGTGTGGCGACCTCCTGGACGCGCTCGGAGCCCACGATGGTGCGGCCGGCCTGGGATCGCTCGCCCACGCGGCGGCCGTCCCGTCCGGTCAGGACGTCATCGAAGCTCCGCTCGATCCCGCCCATCTCGGTCGGGCGGCCGTCGGCGTCGAGGGTGCCGACCAGGCGGAGCCCGGACTCGCCGGCCGGGTGGACCCGTTCGGAGCGGACCTCGACACCCATGATCCCCTGGAGGTTGAGTTCCACGAGCTCCTGATGGGCGACGTCCGTCGCACCGAGCGAGACCCCTTCGGCGACCACCACGTAGTCGTCGGCGGCGTTCGCCCGGCCGAGCACGGCAGCGATCCGGCGCTCGGGCACCCCGAGCGCCGGGCCCACGGCCGCCGCCACGGCGGCGAGATCCTCGGGGCCGTCCTTTCCGGCCTCGCTCAGCGCCTTCCGGCTGAGGGCGACGTCGGCCTCGGGGACCGAGACCGCCAGGTCGACACCGTTGCGGTCGACGATGGAGCCCCGGACCGCCGGCACCACCTGCCGGTACTCGCGCACCGCCTGACCGCGACCGGCCAGGTCGGGGGCGTCCCCGAGCTGCACCTGGACGAGCTTGGCGACCGTGACCGCGGCGAGCAGCGCGAAGCAGCCGGCGATGACCCACCAGCGACGCGGCTCGACCCGCTGCTCAGCAGCGGGTCGGCGACGGCGACGGTGGTCGTCGAGCTGGACGACCCGCGTTGGCCGTGTCGACGGCCGGGAGCGTGTGGCGGTCATCCGGCCCGGGCGGGGATGCCGGAGGTCGGCCCACCGATCTGGAAGGAGGGGGCCGGCGCCGGAGGAATCGGGGCGGAGGGGACCGCCGCCACCGGTCCGGGCTCGACCATGCCCGCCACGGCGGCGCGCCGGAGCATCTCGTCGGGCATCTCGGCCCGACTCAGCTCGACGACCAACTCACGATGACGGGCCTGACCGCGTTCGAGCTCGGCCGAGAGCGCGTCGGCCTCCTCCTGGGCGGCGATCCGCTCGCCCTGGACGAAGACGCACAGTCCGCCGACGGCCAGCACGGCGAACGCGCACCCACCGACGAGCGCCCGCCACCGGGCTGGGAGTGCTCGCGGCCCGACCGACTCCTGGGGGAGCGGCCGGGCCGACGATCGGGCCGCCCGGGGGGATGTGGCGGCGGCCCGCTGGGGAGATCCGGGGCGATGCTTCGATGCCGACCGACGGGCGGCGGGACGGGACGGTGCCGAACGTCGTCCAGCGGGACGGGACGGTGCCGACCGGCGGGCGGCCGGACGCTCGAGCGTCTCGGCGCGGACGGCGCTAACGCGGGTTCACCCAGACGCTCGACGACACGCAGCCGCACGCTCTCGGCGCGCCGGTTGGACGAGATCTCCTCGTCCGATGCGGTCCAGGCGCCCCGTCGGATCAGGCGGACGGTCGGTTCGGCACCGCAGGCGCAGGGGAGGTCGGAGGGGCAGGTGCAGCCGCCGGTGGCGGCCTCGCGGAAGGCGTCCTTGACCATCCGGTCCTCCAGCGAGTGGTACGCGAGCACGGCGAGGCGTCCGCCGGGCTGCAGGACCGAGATGGCGCCGTCGAGGGCGTCGGCGAGCTGGTCCAACTCGGCGTTGACCTCCATGCGGATCGCCTGGAACGTGCGCTTGGCGGGATGTCCGCCGGTCCGGCGGGCGGCGGCCGGGATCGCGGCGCGCACGACCTCGACCAGGTGCGACGCATCACGAATGGGTCGGGCCTCGACGATCGCCCGCGCGATCCGAGCAGCGAAGCGTTCCTCGGAGTGGTCGCGGATGACCCGGACCAGCGAGGCGTAGTCGTAGCCGTTGACGACGTCATCGGCGGTGAAGCCCTGCCGGCGGTCCATCCGCATGTCGAGCGGCCCGGACCCGCGGTAGGAGAACCCGCGCTCCTCGACGTCGAGCTGGGGGGACGAGACACCGAGGTCGATCAGCACGGCGGACACTCCTTGACGGTCGGGGGGACGGAGGGGGTCGGGATGGTCCCGGACGAGTTGGGCGAGGTCGGCGAAGCCGCCCCGGACGAGCTGGGCCCGCTCGCCGAACGGCTCGAGCCGGCGGGACGCGGCACGGAGCGCCACGTCGTCGCGGTCGATGCCGAGGAGGTGCAGGCCCGGGTGGGCGCCGAGCAGCAGCTCGGCGTGACCGGCACCGCCCACCGTGGCGTCCACGTAGCGACCGTCCGGAACGACCGACAACAGCTCGACGACGCGGTCGGCCAGGACCGGCACGTGGTGGAAGCGCTCATCGTCCACACCGGGTCCTCGCTCGGGCCGGGCCGATCCACGCTCGGGCCGACATCACACGAACTCCAGGTCGGCCAGATCGTCCGCGAGGGTGCGTCCGTCGCCGTCCGGCGCCTCGGCCTGGGCCTCGAACCGCTCCCAGGCGGCCCGGTCGTAGACCGTGGCGTAGCTGCCGGAGCCCACGATGGTGACGTCCCGCTCGAGTCCGATCTTCGCCCGCAGCCGGGGGTTGATCGTGATCCGGTTCTGGGAGTCGGGCTGGATCGGTGAGACCGATGCGATCAGGTATTTCAGGCGGCTGCGGTCCAGTCGGCGGCTCTGCTCGACCTTGCGGCGCCACTTCTCCCAGCTCTCGACCGAGAAGAGTCCGACGCAGTCGGCCAGGTTCACCGCGAAGCCGCCGTCCGCGTACGCGGACCGGTACGACGCCGGCAGAACCAGCCGGCCCTTGCCGTCGAGCGTGTGCTCGAAGGTGTCGTACAGGTCCACGGTTCGGTCGGCTCCGGTCTGGTCGTCGGGGTGTGTTCGTCGAGGAGTGGTCTCGGCGTCCGGGGAGTGGAGGGCGGAGGAGCCTCGTCGCTCCCCCGCTCTCCACTTCGACCCACCCTATGGCACTTCGCTCCCCATCACAACCATTTCGGTGACGACGGCCACACCAAGGTGATCAACGGACGCCTCCCGGGACGGACGCCCGGGACGGAAGTCCGGGCAGAGCGGGGCTCAGGCCGGCAGGGTGCGGAGCAGGACGTCGAGCAGGAGCTCGGCCTCCACGGTGCCGCCGCCGTCGGTGCCGCCGCCGACGGGAGCCACCCGGTGCCGCAGCGCCGCATCGACCTGCGCCGACGCAGCGGGGACGAGCAGCCCCAGGAGGTCGCCGGCGTCCCACCGGGTGTGGGCCACCGTCTGGAACCGGGCCGCGTGCCGGGTCCGGCGCTGCGAGATCCCGACGACCTTCGTCGACGACCCGTCGGCCGCCGTCGCCACCTCACCCGGACCGAGTGCGGCGAAGCAGGCGATCCGACCGGCGGCCCGGTCGCCGAGGGACGATCGGTGCACCACGAACGCATCGGATGCGGACCGGCCGTCGCCGTCGCCGCCAGCACCGCCGGCACCGCCGGCCCCGCCGAGCCCGGCCAGGGCGGCGGCCCACCACTCGCCGACCCACCAGGCGGCCCGCTCCACGTCGTCGTCGTGGAGCGGATCGCCGGAGGGAACGACGACGTCGACCCACACCTGCGATCCGGGGGCCAGGTACACCGCTCCCCCGCCCGAGCGCCGGCGCACCACGTCGACCCCGCGCCGCTGCGCCGCCGCCGCATCGACGTCACCCAGGGGCTGGGTCGAACCGAGCACCACGGCGGGCCGATCGACCGAGTGGACCCGCACCGTCCTGCGGGGTCGGACCGGTGCGGCGTGGAGCGACGCCGCGTCACCCGTGCGTCGTTCGAGGTACCAGCCGCCGGGAAGCTCGACCGCCCCGCCCTCGGACCGGGCCTCGTCGCTCACGCCGCCCCTCGCTCCGGTGACGTCGCCCGTCCCTCGGGCCCGGCCGTAGGCTCCCGGACGTGAGCGGATGGGGACGACGTCGGGCGGCGCGTGTGGTCGTGTTCGACCCCGACGACCGGGTCCTGTTGATCGAGGGGCGGGATCCCGCCGGACGGGTCCCGGGACGCTGGTGGGAGATCCCCGGCGGGGGCATCGATCCGGGCGAGGACTCGGCGACGGCCGCTCGCCGCGAGCTGTGGGAGGAGGCGGGGATCACCGAGGCGGACCTGGGTCCGTGCGTGTGGGTCCAGCGGGTCCAGTACACCTTCGGGGGCTGGCACTTCGACCAGGACGAGTTCATCCACGTGGCCCGCTGCGACGGGACGAGCCGGGGCCCCGGCGGACTCGAGTACCTCGAGTCCGTGGCCTTCGGCGAGCAGCGGTGGTGGAGCGTCGAGGACGTCGTGGCGCACGCACCGCGCACCATCCCGTACCGGATGGTCGAGTTCATCGAGGACCTGGCGATGGGCCGGGTGCCCGAGGCGCCCATCGACATCACCCCCGAGGACCACCACGTCGAGCGCTGGCGGGCGGCGGGGAACCCGGACTGATTCCGTCCCGGTCACCGCACCACCCGGTGCACCTGGATGCCGAAGCGTTCCAGCGCCGCTGCCGTGGGCGGCTGCGCCGCACCGAGCGTCCGGGGGACCACGATCCGGCCGGTCCGGTCGGCCACGATCGCCTCGGTCACGTCCTCGGCCACGTAGCGGTCGCTCGGCCCCAGGTCGGTGGGCAGGTCGGTCGGATCGGCCGCGGCGAGCGCCAGCGCCGAGGACCGGCCGACACCGAGCTCGAACATGCCGCCGACGAACACCTGCGCACCCAGCGCCCGCGCCCGACCGGCCGCCGCCCCGGCCGCCACGACCCCGCCGAGCCGAGCCGGCTTGACCGAGACCACCGCAGCCGCACCGGAGCGGACCATCCGCTCGATCGAATCCGGCGAGTCCGCCGATTCGTCCACGGCCAACCGGACCGTGCCGTGCCCCGCCAGTCGGACCCAGCTCCCATCGGGCACCGACGGGTCGAAGGGCTGCTCGAGGTAGGCCAGCGGGAGCTGGACCAGCTCGTCGAGGTCCGGCGGCCACCCCCCACCCGGATCGCCGGACGACCCGTTCAGGTCCACGGCGACCGGCGTCGACCCGACCGCATCGAGGACCGCCCGGACCAACGGGGCCGCCGATCCGACGACCGCCTTGACCTTGACCATCGCGGCGCCGAGCGAGACGGCCTCGGCGGCCCGTTCGGCCACGACCTCGGGCGGCTCTCCGACCATGGCCAGGACCGTCGTTCCGGCCACGCTCCTCGCGGCCGACCAGAGATCGGCCAGGGAGCGACCCTGCGATCGGAGCACGGCGTCGAGCCGGGCGTCGGCCATCGCGGCGGTGGAGGCGGGGTGCGACCTGACGACCTCGGCCGGGACGAGGTCACCCCGCGCGGTCGCCGGACCGATCGTCCCGCACAGCGCGTCCCACGCCCGGTCGGTCGACTCGGTCACGTAGCCGGTCCCGGTGAGGGCGGGGCACTCGCCCCAGCCCACGGTCCCGTCGGCGTGGGTCCAGCGCACGAGGATCGACTCCCGCGTCCGCTCCTCGCCGTGGGCGCTGCGGTGGGGCCGACGCAACGGCACGTGCACGCGGTGGAACTCGAGCGTCGCCGGCGGCGACGGGTCCGCGTCGAGCAGGGCCGCCGGGTCGTTCAGCGCCCCGGCCACGATCGGCACCACTCGAGGTAGGTCACCAGGTCCGCGGCCGGTTCGGCACCCGGAGCGAGCTCGGGGTCGCCGTCGTCGCCGTAGGCGGTGACCATCCGGAAGTGGAGGTAGTCACGGGCCGGCAGGGGCAGGAACGGGGCCCGGCGCCACCACCCGCGAGGGGCGAGCCGCAGCGACTGGCGCACGGCGGTGGGCCACAGGTCGACACGGCGCAGGACGGCCAGGAACGCGTCCCGGCCCGGGCCGACGACGGGCGGGCGATCCGGTCCGGCGGCGCGAGATCCGGCAGGTCGACCCACGCCGGGCACGCTACCCCCGGAGTGCGACCGCAGCGGCGCCCAGGAGCGGGCCCGAGTCGCCGGCGCCGCAGCCCGGGGGAACGATCCGGGCACCCCGGGCGAACTCGAGCCGGGCGCACCGGTCGAGCTCGTCGCGGGCCGCATCCATGAAGTCGTCGCCGAACCCGAGGGCGACCGACCCGGCGATCACCGCCAGACGGAGGTCCAGGAGGTTGCACACCGACGCGACCGCACGCCCGACCAGCCGACCGGTGCGGACCCGGACCTCGAGCGGCGCCTCGGCTGCGGGACGACCGGTCATCGCCCGGATCGCCGTGCCCGATGCCTCCGCCTCGAGGCACCCCCGCGATCCGCACACGCAGGGCCGACCCGTCGGGTCCACCACCACGTGCCCGATGTGCCCGGCGTTGCCGGCCGCACCGTCGAGCAGGACGCCACCCAGGACGATGCCGCCGCCGACGCCCGTCGAGACGACCATCGCCAGGTAGTCCCGGACGCCGCTCGCCGCACCCCAGCGGCCCTCACCCAGGGCGAGCGCCTTGGCGTCGTTGTCGATGCGGGTCGGCAGGCCGGTCGCCGCCTCGAGACGCTCGAGCAACGGGAAGCCCCGCCACTGGGCGATGTTCAGCGGCGAGACGGTCCGACCGCCGAGCTCCATCGGGCCGCCGCAACCCACACCGAGGGCCGTGACGTCGACTCCGTCGGCCGTCCCCTCGGCGCGCACCCGGCCGAGCAGCTCGACGACGTCGTCGAAGAGTTCGGCGCCGTCCGCTCCGACGGTCGGCCGACGGCCGCTCGCCAGCATCGTGCCGTCGGCGCCCACCACGGCAGCGGCGAGCTTCGTCCCGCCGATGTCCAACGCCAGCACCCGAGCCACCTCGGCACGCTACCCGGAGCCGAACGCCCCGGATCGGGTGGCAGACTCCGTCGGTGAGCACGACCGGACCGTCACCGTCGCGCACGTTCGCCGGGGTCTTCGACGCCGTGTGCGAGAACGTCGGTCGTGTCGTCCACGGCAAGGACGAGATCGTCCGGCTCGCCGTCACCTGCGCCGTGGCCGGGGGCCACCTGCTCGTCGAGGACGTCCCCGGAGTCGGCAAGACGACACTCGCCAAGGCCCTCGCCCGGTCGATCGCCGCCCGGTTCGGCCGGGTGCAGTTCACACCCGACCTGCTCCCCTCCGACGTGGTCGGCTCCTCCGTGTGGAACCAGCACGAGTCCACCTTCGAGTTCCGACCGGGCCCCATCTTCGCCAACGTCCTGCTCGGCGACGAGATCAACCGGGCGTCACCCAAGACCCAGTCGGCGCTGCTCGAGGCCATGGCCGAGGAACAGGTCACCGTGGACGGGACCACCTACGAACTGGCCCGGCCGTTCACCGTGATCGCCACGCAGAACCCCCTCGAGCACCAGGGCACCTTCCCACTGCCCGAGTCCCAGCTCGACCGGTTCACCATGCGCCTGTCCCTGGGCTACCCGGCGCGGGACCAGGAGCTCCGGCTCGTCAGGGGCCGGGCGGGCGACAGCGGACTCGACTCGCTGCAGCCGGTTGCGACCGCTCAGGACCTGGTGGCCATGACCCGACACGCCCGGACCGTGCACGTCGCCGACCCGCTGGCCGCCTACGTCGTCGACATCGCCGACCGGAGCCGCCACTCGGGTCGCTTCGCGCTGGGCGTCTCGCCCCGGGCCGCAATGGCGCTGGTCCGCTGCGCCCAGGTCGTGGCCGCCGCCGCCGGCCGCGCCGCCGCCACCGCCGACGACGTGAAGGCGCTGGCGGTGCCCGTGCTCGCCCACCGGGTGGTGGTGGCCGCGGATGCCCGACTGCGGGGTGGCACCGCCGTCGACGCGGTGGCCGAACTCCTCGCCTCCACCCCCGTGCCCGCCCCCGGGATCTGAGGGCGGCCCGGACGTGGACCGGGAGCGGCGCTCCCGCCGGCGGAGCGGACCGACCCGAAACGGGCTCCTCGTCGTGGCCGTCGCCACGGTCGTCGGGATCGTCGGTTGGCTGCTCGGCCAACCCGAGCTCACCGCCCTGGCGGCCATGGGCCTGCTCGCCGTCGCCGTTGCGTGGGCCTGGGTGCGCCTCCGACCGCTGGACGTCCGCTCCAGCCGGCTGGTCCGTCCCGCTCGGCTGCGCGTCGGCGAGGAGGCGCTGGTCACGATCCGCCTCCAGCACCGAGGGCGGGGCCACAGCCCGGTCCTGCGACTCACCGACCGTGCGGGCCGGACCGGGCACGTGACGCTCGCCGTCGCCCCGATCCCCGCCGGAGCGACCCGAGAGGTCACCTACCGGTTCCCTGCCGTCCGGCGAGGCGTCCACACGCTCGGCCCGGCGGTGCTCGACGTCGACGATCCGTTCTCGCTCGCCACGACACGCCGCAGCGACGACGACCGGCGCTCCGTCGTCGTCCTCCCCCGGACGTGGCCGCTCGACCCCCTGGAGGGCACCCCGGGCGGCACACCCACCGAGGGATCCGCCCCCGTGGTCGGCCGGGCCGCAGCCGAGGACGAGTTCGCCGCCCTGCGCGCCTACGAGCCCGGCGACGACGTCCGACAGGTCCACTGGCGCTCGTCGGCCCGGCTCGGACGCCTGGTGGTCCAGCAGTACGAGCAGCCGTGGCAGCGACGGACGACCGTGCTGCTCGACGTGCGTCGGGCCGCCCACGACGACGACACGCTCGAGCGGGCCGTGTCGGCGGCGGCCAGCGTCGTCGAGCACGCGGCCGCCCACGGTGAACTGATCCGACTGGTCACGACCGACGGCACGGACAGCGGCGTCGTCGGGGCCGAGGCCGAGGAGCACCTGCTCGACGAGCTGGCCGCCGTCCGTGCGAGCGGCGGCGGATCACTGGCCTCCGTCCTGGCCTCGCTCCCGGGCGGCACCGGGTCGGGCCGGCTCGTGGTGTGCACCGGGAACCTCGAGGCGAGCGGACACGACGCCGTGACGTCGGCGACACGCGGCTGGGACCTGCGCGTCCTGGTCGCCTGCGGTTCGTGCACGACCTCGGGCGCCGCCGACCCTCCGCTGCTCGTCGAGCACCGGGGCGAGGACCTCACGGCGGCGTGGCGGCGGAGCCTGGTCCCGGCGGGGGTGGTCACCGGATGAGCCCGCCCTCCCCCGCGGACGGCTCCGGGCACAGCGGCCGGGACGGCCCGGTCGCGCCGGTGGCGCTCGTCGCGGCCGAGCTCGGCCTGCTGGTGGTCGCCCTCGCGACGACGGCGACGTTCGCCCGGCTCTTCGAGGGGTGGGACTTCCTGCGCACCCTGGCCGTGCCGGTCACCGCAGCCTGGCTCGTCGCCGTCGCACTCCGGCGGCTCCGTGTGGGTCCGGGCGTGGCGACCGCGGCCTCGCTCGGCATCGCCGTGCTGGCGCTGACCTGGCAGTTCGCCCCGGAAACCACCGCCTACGGCCTGCCCACCGGGGACACCCTCGCTGCGGCCCTCGACCTGGTCCGCGGGTCGTTCGGCGACTTCGCCGACCAGGTGGCGCCGGTCCCGGCCAGCGACGGGTTCCTCCTGACGCTCGGCGCCGTGCTCTGGGTGTTCGTCACGTTCGCCGACACGAGCGCCCTGCGCTACCGGGCGCCGGTGCAGGCGGTCATCCCCTACCTGGCGACCGTCGTGGCGAGCGGGGTCCTGGCGCGTGACACGGCCCGGGTCGGATCCACGGCCGCGTTCGCACTCGGGCTGGCCGTCTACGCGGTCACCCAGCGGGCGCTCGCCGCCAGCGCGACCCGATGGCGCCATGGCGACGCCCGGAGCGGGGTCCGGGCGGTGGCGCTGGGAGCGAGCGCCCTCGCCGTCGCCGTGCTCGTGGTCGGCGTGGCGCTCGCCCCGCTGCTCCCCGGTGACGACGAGGCGATCGTGGACCTCCGAACCCTGGGACGCGGCGAGGGGCCGCGGACCGTCGTGTCACCGTTCGTCGGGGTGACCTCGCTGCTCGGTGAGCGCAGCGACGAGGTCGTCTTCACCGTCGGCGCCGACGAGGCGTCGTACTGGCGGCTGACGGCGCTCGAGCAGTACGACCCCGAGCGCTCCATCTGGACCTCCCGGGGCACGTACCGCTCCACGGACGGCGACCTGGGCGGGGCCACCGCCGGCCGGCCCCTCACCCAGGAGGTGCGGATCGCGACGCTCGGCGGCCTGTGGCTCCCGGCGGCGTTCCAGGCGGTGGACGTGACGGGCGACCTCGCCGTGGGCGTCGACCCCGAGTCGTCGTCGATCATCGCCCGGGAGGACTCGGCCACCCCCGGCACGACCTACCGGGTGCAGTCCGTGCTGCGTGTCGTCGACCCGGCGGCCATCGCCGCTGCGCCCGTGGATCCGACCGACCCGGCCACGGTGTCCGCCGACGGCGTGAGCGAGGAGGTCCGCCGGACCGCCGAGGCGGCCGTGGCCGGCAGCGACGGCCCCTACCAGCAGGCCCTGGCCCTCCAGGACTGGCTGCGAGGACCGGGCGCGATCTACGACACGGCCGTCGACTACCGGAGCGAGGTCGACCCGGTCGCCGCGTTCCTCCGCGAGCGCCGGGGCTTCTGTCAGCAGTTCGCCTCGGCCTACGCCCTGATGGCCCGGGCGGTGGGCCTCCCGAGCCGGGTGGCGGTCGGGTTCACCCCCGGCGACCGGCTCGTGGACGATCCGACCCGGTTCGTCGTCCGCGGCCGCCACGCGCACGCCTGGCCGGAGGTGCATCTCCCCCGGATCGGGTGGGTGGCCTTCGAGCCCACGCCGGGCCGGGGCGACCCGCAGGGCACCGGGTGGACAGGAGTCGACGCAGCCCAGGCCGAGCCACCCGCCGCCCAGGCCGCCACCACCTCGACGACGTCGACCACGACGGTCGAGCGACCTGCGACGCCGCCCGACACCCAGGCGGAACTCGACGCCTCGGCAGAGTTGGAACCGCCGGCCCCGGACAACGGCGACCCGGGCACAGCGACGGGCGGCACCCGCCGCGCGGGGCTGCTGTTGCTGCTGTTGCTCGCGCTCGGAGCGATCGTCGGACTGATCGTCGCCCGGTGGCGGCGGAGCAGCCGGCGACGCCGGGCGCGGGAGGACCCGGGGATCGGGCCGATCGCCATCGCCTGGGAGGACGTGACCCGGTCCTGCGTCCACCGGGGTCTGTCGATCCGCCCGGACGAGACGCCGCTCGAGTTCGCCCGACGCGTCGGCACCGACCCCGGCTGCGCCGACATCGCCCAGGACGTGGAGTCGCTCGCCCGCCTCGAGACGGTGCGGCGGTTCGCACCGGACGGCGGCACGCCGGAGGAACAGGACCTCGCCGAGGAGATCGCCCGGCACGTCGTGGCCGGGATCGACGCCGGTCTCGGCGCCCGACAGCGGGTGCTCGAGCGGGTCCGCTGAACGGTCGGTTCAGACCTCGTCGTCGCGACGGAAGCGCTCGCGGGCCCGCTCGCCCGCGTCGTTGAAGTACGAGCGGATGCCCGAGGAGCGAAGCGCCCGGGTGGCCTCGTTGATGCCGGCCCGGCCCATCCGCCGGGCGTTCGACTCGATGATGATCGCCGAGCCGACCATGGCCAGGAACCCGACGAAACCGAGTGCGAAGTGCACCGTCAGCAGCACCACCGTCAGCACGAGGCTGGCGATGAACGCCACCACGCCCCAACGGAGCTTGCGGACCGCATCGGTGTAGACGGTCGTGGAGCCGACGTGCTCGGCCAGGTCCGGGTCGGACGCGCGGAGCTGCGACTCGATCTCGCTGAGGATTCGCTGTTCGTCCTCAGACAGCGGCATGGCCAGTCACCCCCTGGGTGGATCCGGTCGGCTCTGCGTGCGCCTGCATGTTGCCACAGGCTACCGGGGTCCGCCACGAGTCGGCGGGTCACCCCCGGTGTCGTCCGCCACCGGGGGGTCCGGGGGTGGACGGCGACGGGCCGGGCCGATGGCGTCCTCCCCGAACCGGGCCCGCACCCGGTCGACCGCCTCCGTCGCGGCCAGACGGTTCGCCGACGGGGCCGACGACCGCCCGTCGTCCGGACCGTCGAGTCCGTCGAGGCGCAATTGGTGCCCCACCGCACCGTCGAGCAGGTTGGTCAGTCCGACGCCGAGCAGTCGGATTCCGGCCGAGACCGGCAGGTCGGCGAGCATCGAGCGGGCGACCCGCAGGATCGTCAGCCCGTCGGCGGAGGGCGTGTCGAGCGTGCGGGAGCGACTCGTGATCGTGAGGTCCGCCGCCCGGATCTTCAGCTGGACGGTGCGTCCGACGACTCCGCTCCGCCGGGCCCGGGCTGCCACGCGGTCCGCCATCGACACCAGGTGGACGTCCAGATCGTCCAGTGAATGCAGGTCCCGGGCGAAGGTCTCCTCCTGGGAGATGGACCGGGCCGCCTGGTCCGGGACGACGGGCCGGTCGTCCCGGCCGTTCGCCAGCTCGTGGAGGTGCCGGGCGGTTCCCGCACCCAACCGGCCCGCCAGCGCGTCCACGGGGAACGCCGCCAGCTGCGCCACGGTGACCACCCCCAGCGAGGCGAGCCGCTCCCGGGTCACGGGTCCGACGCCCCACAGGTCCCCCACCGGCCGGTCCTGCAGGAACGCCAGCTCCCGGTCCGCCGGGACGACGACGACCCCCGGTGGCTCGCCGGTGGCACCGGGCGTCGGCTTGGCCGCCTCGGATGCGAGCTTGGCGAGCAGCTTGGAGGACGCCACACCCACCGAGCACCAGAGCGACTCACGGTCGTGGATCCGACGACGCAGCTCGCCGGCGATCTCGACGGCGGAGCCAACCGAGCGGGAGGCTCCGGTCACGTCGAGGAACGCCTCGTCGAGCGAGAGCGGCTCGACCAGCGGGGTGAACTCACGGAAGGTGGCCATGATGCGCGACGAGACCTGCGAGTAGTGACCGTGGTCGGGCGGGAGCACCACGAGGTCCGGGCACAGCCGTCGGGCCCGGGCCGTCGACATGGCCGATCGGACGCCGTGGACACGCGCCGGGTAGGACGCCGCTGCGACGACCCCGCGGTCCCCCGCTCCACCGACGACCACCGGTCGACCGACCAGGTCGGGGTGACGGAGCAGTTCCACCGAGGCGAAGAACGCGTCCATGTCGACGTGGAGGATGCTGCGGGCGGTCACGACGGCCGCCTCCGGGCGCCCGGGGGGACGGGTAGCGTCGTGGTGTGGACGAGGGTTCGGGAGCGCCGACGGCTGACGAGGTCCACCGCTGGACCGTGGCCGGTGCCGTCGTCGAGCATCCCGATCGCGGCGACCTGCTCCTGGTCCGCAACGTCCGGCGCGGCGGCCGCTGGGACTGGACGCCGCCGGGCGGGGTCATCGAGCGCCACGAGGAACTGCTCGTCGGGCTCGGCCGGGAGGTCGAGGAGGAGACCGGGCTGCGCGTGCAGGCCTGGTCGGGACTGCTCTACGAGGTGCGCATCGAGGCGGTGGACCTGCGCTGGGACCTCCGGGTCGAGGTGCACCGTTCCGGGGCGGTCACCGGTTCGCTCGCCACGGGTGACGACCCCGACGGGATCGTGGTGGACGCCCGCTGGGCGGACCCCGTCACCGCCCGCGACCTGCTCGAGTCGACCCAGCCGTGGGTCCGCGAACCGCTGCTGGAGTGGATCGAGGAACGTTGGACGACGCCGCGGACGTTCGGGTTCCGGGTGCACGGCACCGAGGCGGCGTCGACGACGGTCGAGCGGACCGCCTGAGGTCGATCAGCCCGCCGGCCGCTCGGGTCCGACCGACCCGTCGGGAAGACGCTCGACGGTGATGCCGTCGGGGCCGACGTCGGCGACGGGCGCCGGCGGCAGCTGGTCGAGCGGGACCTCGGCGACCGCAGGGGCCGGGGCCGGTGCGGGCGCCGGTGACTCGCTGGTCGACTGGACGAACACGAGCGCGCCGATGGCCGTCACGGCGAGCAGGATGCCGGCGGCGGGCACCAGCACCCTGGCCGACAGCCGGGACCGGGTCGTGGTGATCGCAGCGGCGTCGGCCGCCATCAGCGTGCGCAGTTCCGACTCGATCGTGAGCGAGTCCGTCCCGAAGGCCTCGGCGAGGACCTGCATGTCCTCGATCCGCAGCGTCAACTCCTGACCCGGGGCGGCGTTGCGCATCTGGTAGACGAGCGCCAGGTAGCGCCGGAGCGTCTCGCCCCGGTCCGGGTCGAACCGGATCGCCGATCGGGTCCGCTCGTCCTGGATGACCCCCTCGGACAGGTCGACGATGAGCCGGCTCCGCATCGGGATGAGGGTTCCGGTCTCGATGCCGTAGATCTGGGCCAGCTGCTGGACCTGGCGGTCGTCGATCCGGGCCCGGCCGGCCTCGACCTCGCGGAGGTCGATGGCCACGTTGTTGCGGGCGAGCTCCTCGGTCACCACGTCGACCGAGACACCACGGGACTCCCGGGCCTGGGTCAGGAGCTGGCCGAGTCGGCGGGGTGGTACGAGATCTTCCACGGTTCCTCCACTGGTCCTCCACGAGGAGCCAGCACGGTCATCGTACCGGCCGCTCGTTTGTGCGACAGGGTTCCATCGGTGGTTCGGGCGCCCACATGAACAATTGCCCAGTGCCTCCGGACACTCGTGCGCCCAGTGCCGCCGGACACACGCGCCGCCCGGACACACGCGCCGCCCGGACACACGCGCCGCCCGGACACGGAGCGCGTCCGCCCGGGACGTAGTCTCCGACGCTGTGAGCCCCTCCGAACCGTCCCCCACCGGCGGACCGACGCCCGCATCCGGCCCCGAGTCGGCCCTCCCGTCGGTCCTCGCCCGGTCGCTGGCCTTCGCATCGATCCTCCTGGGCGGGTTCGCCGGCGGGTTCATCGGATACGCGTTCGGTGAGCTCGGCGGCTTCAGTCGCCTGGCCACCGGCGTCCTGCTGGTGCTCTCGGCGGCGGCCGCCGCCGGTGGTGTCGCCGTGGTGGCCGTGCTGACCCTGCGGGCGCTCGGCGAGTGGCAGACCATCCGGGACCGGTCGACGTGAGCCCGCCGTCCGGCTCCGACCCCGGAGCACTGCTCGAGGTGGCGCTCGACGCGGCGCTCGCCGCCGCCGAACTGATCACCACCGGCCGGCCCGAGGACCTCGAGGCCGAGACCAAGTCCTCTCCCACCGACCTCGTCACGGTCGTCGACCGCCGGGCCGAGGACCTGGTCGCCGAACGCATCCGTCGACGCCGGCCCCGGGACCGCATCGTGGGCGAGGAACGCGGCGGTCCGGCCGTCGACGGGACGGACGACCCGCCCGTGACCTGGTGGGTCGACCCGATCGACGGGACCACGAACTACGTCTACGACCACCCGGGCTATGCGGTGTCGGTGGCCGCACAGGTCGACGGCCGGATCGTCGCAGGTGTGGTGGCCGACCCGACCCACGCCCGTGTCCACCGGGCCACACTCGGCGGGGGCGCCTTCTGTGACGACGAGCGCACCGGCCGGACGACACGTCTGGAGCTCGGCGAGCCTCCGCCGCTGGACCGGGCGCTGGTGGCGACCGGTTTCTCGTACCTGCCCGAGGTCCGCACGACCCAGGCCCGGGTGCTGGCCGCGCTGATCGGGCGGATCCGCGACGTCCGCAGGGTCGGAGCGGCCTCACTGGACCTGTGTGCGGTCGCCGCCGGGCGGGTCGATGCGTACTTCGAGGCCGGTCTCGAGACCTGGGACTTCGCCGCCGGAGGCCTCATCGCGACCGAGGCCGGGGCGCGACTCTGCGGCCTGGACGGCGGCCCCGTCCGACCCGGCTCGGTGCTCTGTGCCCACCCGGTCCTCGCCGAACAGCTGCTCGAGGCGCTCGCGTCGATCGACCCGACCTGAACGGTCGCGGTCCGCCGGCAGGCGCGGGGGCGCCGGATGGGCGAGAATGCCGCCGTGGCAACGCGCATCCTGACCGTCGAGGACGACGAACGCATCCGGACATCCGTGAAGCTGGCCCTCGAGGACGAGGGCTGGGAGGTCGAGGAGGCCGAGACCGGCGAGCAGGCGATCAGCTCGTTCACGAGGGACCCGTCCGACGTCGTCCTGATCGACATCATGCTGCCCGGCGTCGACGGCTTCGAGGTGTGCCGGTCGATCCGCCGCCAGAGCGACGTGCCCATCGTGATGGTGACCGCACGGGCCGACACCCACGACGTGGTCGCCGGCCTGGAGGCGGGCGCCGACGACTACCTGACCAAGCCGTTCGTCCCCAAGGAGCTGTCGGCCCGGATCCGCGCCCTGCTCCGACGGGCCCGACCGGCGGTCGCCGGCAACCCCCGCCTGCGCTTCGGCGACCTGGAGGTCGTCCCCCAGGAGGGGGTCGTCAGCCGGGGCGGCGAACCGGTCCACCTCACCAAGACCGAGTTCCGTCTGCTCGTCGAGCTCGCCAACCATCCGGGCACCGTGTTCTCACGGGAGGACCTCCTCGACAAGGTCTGGGGACACGGCGTGGACGGCGACAGCAGGCTGGTCGACGTCCACGTCCGCCGACTGCGGACGAAGGTCGAGTCCGACCCGGCCAACCCCCGCCACGTCGTGACCGTCCGGGGCCTCGGCTACAAGCTCCAGACCTGACCCGGTGAGCACAGCCGACGCCGACGCCGAGCCGGACGGCACCGTCCCCACCTGGTCGGGGGTCGGCGCCGGTCTGCGGACGCGCATCACGCTCGCCGTCGTCGGTGTGACCCTGGTGCTCTCCGTCGTCCTGGGCCTGCTCACGATCACCATCACCCAGCAGACGCTCGTGAACCAGCGCGAGGACTCGATCTCCCGTCGCGCCGTGGCCAACGCCCAGGTCGTCGACGGGGCACTCGGTGACTCCGCCGATGTGCAGGGGGTGCTCACCTCGCTCGCCGATGCCGGGAAGGCCTCGGTCGTGCTCACCGACCCCGAGGGCCGACCGGTGTCTGTGTCGGTCGACCCGCGCTTCGGGGTCGACGTGCTGCCACGGCAGCTGAAGGACCAGGTCGTCGAGGTCGGCAACCCGGCCATCATGCGCTTCGAACTCGAGGACCAGACGCTCGTCGCCGTCGGCGTGCCGCTCAGCGGACAGCGGTCGGGCTACTTCGAGGTGTACCGGCTCGACGACATCGCCTCGGGACTGCGCAGCCTCCTCATCACCCTGGCCGTGGCGACCTTCGCCACCACGTTCGCCGCCGGCGTCCTCGGCTACTGGGCGAGCGGCTACACGCTGCGGCCGTTGGGGCGGGTGAGCGACGCCGCCGAGGCGGTGGCGCTGGGCCAGCTCGACACGCGCATCGACGAACGCGAGTACGCCCGGGACCGCGACCTGGCGCCGTTGGTCAGCAACTTCAACGCCATGGTCGACGCACTCGAGGACCGGATCGACCGCGACGCCCGGTTCGCCAGCGACGTGAGCCACGAGCTCCGCTCACCACTGACGACGCTGAACGCCGGCCTCCACGTGCTGCAGAACAACCGGGACGAGATGCCGGAGCGGGCACAGCACGCACTCGACCTGCTCGCAGCCGACGTCGACCGATTCACCCAGCTCGTCGAGGACCTCCTCGAGATCTCGCGCTTCGACGCCGGAGCGGTCCGCTACGAGCCCGAGGAGGTGGCGCTCGTGCCGCTGGTCCAGGCCACGGTGGCCAACCTGGGGTACCCGGACGTCCCGGTCGACACCGACACGGACCTCGACGACGTCGTGATCACCTGCGACAAACGGCGACTGGTGCGGATCGTGGCGAACTACCTCCACAACGCGGACCGCTACGCGGACGGTGCCACGGGGGTGTGGATCGAGCGCCACGATCCCGACCCGTTCAATCCGTTCGACGAGCTGACGATCCGGATCGGCGTCGAGGACTCGGGACCGGGCGTGCCCGAGGCGGAACGTGAGCGGATCTTCGATCGCTTCAACCGCGGCGACCAGGGCGGCAGCCGCGGCGCCGACGTCGGCGTCGGCCTGGGCCTGGCGCTGGCGGCCGAGCACGCCGCCCTCCAGGGGGGGCGCGTGTGGGTCGAGGACCGCACCGATGGAGGTGAGGGAGCGTGCTTCGTGGTGGAGCTCCCCCTGGTCGAGCCGACCGAGCGCGACGACGAGGACGACCTGTCGGCGGCGACCCCGGAGGCGGCGAGCGCTCTCACGCTGACCGGGGAGCACCAGGCCCTGGACCTGTCGGCGAGCGCCGGCGACGGCGGGGGCGACCCGAGCGACCTGGAGCCCACCTCGTGACCCGTCACCGGCTCGCCGCCGTGCTCGCCGCGACGGCCGCCCTGGTGCTCGCGGCCTGTGGCATCAGCCCGGACGACCAGCCCCGGGCCCTCCCCGTCCCGCCGAGCACGACCACGACGGCGGCACCCCCCACACCGGGCGGCAGCGCGTCGGCGGTCCTCTGGTACGTCGACGACCAGAGCCTCGTTCCGGCGTCGCGTGCGCTCACGGACCGGTCGCTGGGGACGGCACTCGGCGCCCTGCTCGAGCCCGGTGCGTCACTCGAGGGCGGCCTGTCGAACTCGATCCCTGCGGGGACGCAGCTCCTGGAGCTCCAGCTCGACGCCGGGGTGCTGGGGGTCGACCTGAGCGGATCGTTCCAGGAGCTCGCAGGAACGGCCCGACAGCTCGCGATCGGCCAGCTCGTGCTCACCGCCACCGAGGACCGGGAGGTGGAGGAGGTCCGGTTCCTCGTCGACGGCGAGCCGGTGCTGGCCAGCTCACCGGAGCGAGGTGACGTCGCCTCGGTCACCGCCTGCGACTTCGCCCCCCTGCTCCCGAGCGCCGAGGAGGCGGCTGCGGCGCAGCTGTCGTCGACGACCGTGGAGCGGCTGGACCAGCGCCGGTCGGAACTGGAGCGGGACTGTCCGTCGCCCTGAACGCGGTGAACGTCCCGGGCGGCCTGCACACCGAGGACGGTCAGGACGCGAAGAACGGCAGGGCGACCTGTTCGTAGAGCGCCAGGTCGACCGCCCGGCGTCGGCCCGCCACCTCCGAGAGCGGGACCTGGACGATCCCGTCCCCCTGCAGTCCCACCATGACGCCCCAGTCCCCGGCGGCAGCGGCCGACGCCGCCGCGACCCCGAAGCGGGTGGCCAGCACCCGGTCGTAGGCGGTGGGGGTGCCGCCGCGCTGGACGTGACCGAGGATCGTGACCCGGGTCTCGATGCCCGTGCGCCGTTCCAGGTCGGCGGCGAGCACCTGGGAGATCCCACCGAGCCGCTGGTGGCCGAACCGGTCGACCTCGTACTCCGTCTCGTCGATCGAGCCGGGCACCGGCAGGGCGCCCTCGGCCACCACGACGATCGAGGCGTAGCTCAGCCCGGCGTGACGGCGGGCGATGGCGCCGGCCACGGCCTCCACGTCCACGGGCACCTCGGGGATCAGCGTCATGGTCGCCCCACCCGCCAGACCGGCGTGCAGGGCGATGTGGCCGACATGGCGGCCCATCACCTCGACGAACATGACCCGGTCGTGCGACTCCGCGGTCGAGTGCAGTCGGTCGATCGCCGAGGAGCAGATGGCGACGGCCGTGTCGAAGCCGAACGTCCGCTCCGTGCCCACGACGTCGTTGTCGATCGTCTTCGGGACGCCGATGCACGGAACGCCGTCACGTTGCAGGTCGGCGGCGCAGCTGAGCGACCCCTCGCCACCGATGACGACGAACCCGTCGAGTCGGTGTCGGTCCACCGCCGCCCGCACCAGGTCCACTCCGCCGTCGGTGGCGTATGGCTGGATCCGCGAGGTCCCGATGATCGTCCCGCCGCGGGGCAGGATCCCCCGGCAACGGGACACGTCGAGGACCTCCCAGTCGTCCTCCATCACGCCGCGCCAGGCGTCCCGGAAGCCGAGCACGGTGCCGCCGTGGACGCGCTCGACGACGCGGACCACAGCGCGCAGCACAGCGTTCAGCCCGGGGCAGTCACCACCCGAGGTCAGCACGCCGATCCGCACGAGGGTCAGGCTACCGGCGAGGGGTAACGTCCAAGCCATGTCGGTCGTCATCGCCATCGACGAGGGGACGACGGGCGTGCGGGCGTTCGCCGTCGACGCCTCGGGTCGCCCCGTCGCCAGTTCCTACCGGGAGTTCACCCAGCACTTCCCCCGGCCCGGCTGGGTCGAGCACGACCCGCTCGAGATCCTCGACGCCACCCTCGAGGTCCTCGCCGGAACCATCGCCCAGCTCGACGAGCCCGTGGCGGCGATCGGGATCACCGACCAGCGGGAGACGGTCGTCGCCTGGGACCGGCGGACCGGCCGACCCCGGCACCGGGCACTGGTCTGGCAGGACCGGCGCACCACCGAGCGGTGCGACGAACTGGAGCGGGCCGGCGCACTCCCCCGGATCCGTGAGCTGACCGGGTTGGTGCTCGACCCGTACTTCTCGGCGTCGAAGATGGAGTGGCTCCTGCGCCACGGCGACGTGGCCGTCGACGACGACCTGGCGCTCGGGACCATCGACTCCTGGCTGGCGTGGAACCTGACGGGCGAGTTCGTCACCGATCCGTCCAACGCCAGCCGGACCATGCTCCTCGACCTTCGCGAGCGGACCTGGTCCGAGGAGCTCTGCGAACTGTTCGGCGTGCCGATGACCGCCCTGCCCGAGGTCCGCCCGTCCGTCGGCGAGTTCGGCCGGACCCGGGACGGGCTCCCGGTGCCGGCGGGCGTCCCGCTCAGCGGCATCGCCGGCGATCAGCAGGCCTCGCTGTTCGGTCAGGCCTGCATCGAGCCGGGGATGGCCAAGAACACCTACGGCACCGGTTCCTTCGTCCTGTTGAACGTGGGTGAGACCTGCCCCGATCCCTGCGACGGCCTGCTCACGACCATCGCCTGGGAGATCCCGGCGAGCGCCCTCGGTGTCGACGGCGGCGGCACCGTCACCCACTACGCGCTCGAGGGGGCGATCTTCTCCACCGGGTCCGCCGTGCAGTGGCTGCGGGACGGTCTCGGAGTGCTGGACGACGCCGCCGAGTGCGGACCACTGGCCGAGTCGGTCGACGACACCGGCGGGGTCGTCCTGGTCCCGGCCTTCACCGGCCTGGGCTCACCGTGGTGGGACCCACGTGCCCGTGGTGCGGTGCTCGGATTGACGCGGGGGACGACCCGAGCCCACCTGGCCCGGGCGACCGTCGAGTCGATGGCCCACCAGACCCGGGACGTCGTGGCGGCCATGACGGCGGCCTCGGGCGAGCCGCTCCGCTCGCTCCGGGTCGACGGCGGGGCGAGCGCCATGGGGCTGCTCCTCCAGCTGCAGGCCGATCAGCTCGGTGTGCGGATCGAACGCTCCGCGATCCAGGAGACCACCGCCCTGGGGGCGGCCTACCTGGCCGGCCTGGGCGCCGGGGTGTGGTCCGACGCGGCCGACATGGCCGCCACCTGGACCTCTGACGCGATCGTGGATCCAACGGGTGACCGGACCGCGGCGGACGCCGCACACGCCCGGTGGCTGGAGGGCGTCCGACGCTCCGGGGACTGGGCTCGGGACTGAGCCCGGAGCAAGTTCCCGCTCACGGTTGCCGAAGCCCGGGGACGTCACCGCGGTGACGTCGCTGTGGTGACGTGGCCCTGCGGTGACGTCGCTGTCGCACCCACCTGCTGGGATCCCGGGCATGGAACAGACGTTCGACCCCATCGCCCCACCCGCCGTCGACGCCCTGGCCGGGATGCCATCCGAACGGCTGGAGGCCGAGATCTGCTCCACCGCCGCCCACCTGGCTGCCGGCACCTGCAGATTCCTCCTGCTCGTGGCCGAGTTCGACCGCCGCGACGGCCACACGGCCTGGGAGTGCCGGTCGACGGCGCACTGGCTCAACTGGAAGTGCGGGATCGGGATGCACGCCGCACGCGAGCAGGTTCGGGTGGCCCGACGCCTCGTCGAGCTCCCGCACGTCCGGGCCGCGTTCGCCTCCGGTCGGCTCTCCTACTCCAAGGTCCGGGCGATCAGCCGCGTGGCGCACCCCGCCATCGAGGCCGACCTGGTGCGCATGGCCGAGCACGCCACCGCCCAGCAGATGGAGGATTCCTGCCGTGCGCTCAGGCGTTGCCGGGATCTCGTCGAGGCCGAGGACGAGATGCACGAGGCCGAGCAGCGAGCGGCGGCGCGCTCCCACCTCAGCCTTCGCCATCGCAGCGACGGCCTCACCGGCGCCCTCAGCCTCACCCACGAGGACGGTGAGATCCTCCTGCGGGCCGTCGACCTCGCCGCCCGTCGCCTCGCCGAGGGTCGGCCCGAGGAGGATCAGACGGAACCGATCGACCACGAGCGGGCGAGCGGCCTGATCGAGTTGGCCCGCGCCTACCTCGCCGCCGGCGGGAACGTTGCCGGCGGGAACAGCTCCGACGGGAACGTTGCCGACGGCCCACTCCCGGAGATCGTGGTGCACGTGGACGCCTCCGTGATCGAGGCCGCACGACAGGCCGTGCCACGTCCGCCGGGCCATGTCACCCTTCCGCCGCCGGACCGGGAACAGCGCACCGGCAACGGCAACGGCAACGGCACCGACGGAACGGGCCTGTTCGACCCACTGCACAGTTGGCGCTGGCCGGTCGTCACCGGCTCGGGCCACCACCTCAGCTTCGCCACGCTGGCCCGGCTGACCTCCCATGCCGGGATCCGCTGGGTCGCGAACCTGCCCGACGGTTCCCAGCTCGACCTGGGTCGGCACCGGCGCAGCCCCAACCGGCAGATGATGCGGGCACTTCGAGCCCGCGACGGCCACTGCCGCTTCCCGGGGTGTTCGAGCCGACACCGCCTCCACGCCCACCACATCCGTTGGTGGATCCACGGTGGCCCGACCGACATGGACAACCTGATCCTGCTGTGCGCCAAGCACCATCACGCCGTCCACGACCGCGACTGGACGTGCACCGGCACGGCGGCCGCACCGGAGTTCCGTCGGCCCGACGGGCACGTGGTGGATCGACGGCCTCCGGTCTGCTCCGGCGCCTACGCAGAGCTGCTGGCGGCCCACGAACGGGCCGGCCTCGACGTGTGCGTGGACGCTCCGGGAGGCCGGTGGGGCGGCGAGCGCATCGACTGGGACTGCTTCTTCGCTGCCTTCGCCGCGCCCGAGCCCGTCAGTGGGCGGGCTTGTGCGTAGGGCTCAGCCGAGACGGGCGAGCAGATCCAGGAGCTCGCGTTCGCGACCCCGCAACGGGAGGTGTTCCCGGGACACGACGAGCACCGGGCCACCGCCGGGCAGCGGGGCGACCGCCAGCTCGCCGACGTCGGCGGCCACGCCGTCGGTCAGCGCACCTTCCACGAACGCAGCGAGCCACCCGGCGCTCGGGACCCCGTCGCCCGAAGCGGCCACGACCTGCCCCCCAGCGGGCTGCACGAGCGCAGCCCAGTCCGCGTGGAGGAGCGACCGGGCGCCGGCCACCAGGACGTCTGCCCGGGACGCCTCCGCACACCCGTGGAGGTCGACCGACACCCGGAGCGCCGACAGGGCCGGGTCCTCGGGAGGACCGTCCAGGGGACGCACGTTCTCGACGTCCACGCCCTCCACCTGGGCCACTTCGTGGAGGAGCAGGTCGAGGAGGTCGGCGTCGGGGATGTCCACGGTGAGCTCGTCGACCGCCCGGCCGGCGCCCCGCTCGATGATGTCGATGCCGACCACATCGCCCTGGACCGCACCGACCCGACTGGCCACCGAACCGAGGGCACCCGGTCGGTCCGGGAGCCAGACGCGGAGGACGAAGGCGGCCACGGTCGGACCCTAGCGGCGGCGTGTAACGGCCTCGTGTCGGGCGCGTGTGCATTGCGTGGAGCCGCTGCCGGCCGGGAGGGCCCGGCAGGTCGGACTGCTACCGTCGCCGGCGTGACGCAGCCCGCCGCCTCCGGCCGGAGGCTGACCGCACGGGGCGAGGAGCGCCGGGCACAGCTCTTGGAGTTCGCCACGTCGAGGTTCGCCCGGGACGGGTACCACGCCACCTCCGTGTCGGACATCGTGAACGGGCTCGGGGTCGGCAAAGGGGTCTTCTACTGGTACTTCGACTCCAAGGAACAGCTCTTCCTGGAGATCCTGAAGTCCGCCCAGCGCGAACTGCGACGCTCCGAGCAACGCGCCATCGACGAGGTCGACGATCCGGTCAGGCGGATCGCCCTCGGCGTTCGGGCCGGCGTGGTCTGGACCCTCGAGCACACCGAGCTGCGACGTCTCGTGGACTTCGCCCGCACGGAAGCGGCCTTCGCCCCGGCGGTGCGGGCCGGCCAGCGTGCGCTCGCCAAGGATGCGGTGGCGCACCTCGAGGCGGCCATGGCCCGGGGTGCGATCCCCGAGGGCGACGCACGGACGCTGGCGTTCGGAATACTCGGCGTGACGACGACGATGACCGATGCCCTGGTCGAGGAGGGTCGTCACGAACCGGAGGAGATCGCCGACCTGGTCGTGTCCTTCTGCCTGCGGGGAATCGGCGCCGGGGCGGGCTGAACGAGGTCAGCCGAGCTTGGGCAGGGCCCGCTTCAGGTTCCGAACGGCCTGGTTGATGCGCTGTTCGTTCTCGATCAGCGCGAACCGCACGTGACCCTCACCGCCGGGACCGAAGCCGACGCCCGGCGACACCGCCACCTGGGCCTCACGCACGAGCATGGACGCGAACTCCACCGACCCCAGGTCGCGGTACGGCTCGGGGATGGGCGCCCAGGCGAACATCGTCCCCATGGGCGGCTCGATCTCCCATCCGATGCGGTCGAGTCCGCCACAGAGGGCGTCACGTCGGACCTGGTAGATCGCGTTGGCCTCCTGCGGATAGTCCGGGAGCTCGTTCAGCGTGACCGTGGCCGCGATCTGGATGGGCTGGAACGTCCCGTAGTCCAGGTAGGACTTCATCTTGGCGAGGGCGGCGACCACCTGCGGGTTGCCGACCATGAAGGCGACGCGCCAGCCGGCCATGGAGAAGGACTTCGTCATGGAGTACAGCTCGACGGCGACGTCCTTGGCCCCCTCGGCCTGGAGGATCGACGGCGGGCGGTAGCCGTCGAAGCCGAGGTCGGCGTAGGCGTTGTCGTGGACGAGCACGACCTCCTTCTCGCGGGCGAAGTCGACGACCCGCTGCATGAACGCCAGGTCCACGCAGGTCGTGGTCGGGTTGTGCGGGAACGACAACACGATCACGCGGGGCTTGGGGTGCGAGTACTCCCAGGCCTGGACCATGTTGTCGAAGAACTCGTCACCGGTGCCGAGCGGGATCTCCCGCACGTCGGCGCCGGCGAGGATCGGCCCGAAGATGTGGATCGGGTAGCTCGGCGCCGGCACCAGGGCGGCGTCGCCGGGCTGGACCAGCGTCCACATGAGGTGGCTGAACCCCTCCTTGGCACCGATCGTGTTGATGACCTCCGTCTCGGGGTCGAGCTCCACACCGAAGCGCCGCAGGTAGTAGGCCGCCGCCGCCTCGCGCAGCCGGGGGATCCCCCGGCTCGCCGAGTACCGGTGGTTGCGAGCGTTGTTGGCCGCCTCGGTGAGCTTCTCCACGGCGATCTCGGGCGACGGGAGGTCGGGGTTGCCGAAGCCCAGGTCGATGATGTCCTCGCCCGAACGGCGGGCCTGGACCTTGAGCCCGTCGATGATCGTGAACACGTACGGAGGGAGCTGGTTGATCCGGCGGAAGTCCATCGGGGCCACCTTACGCCGCGGGTTCAGCCGCCACGGAGGAGGTTCCGGCGGCCGGCCAGCAGCGCCGCACCGACCGCACCGGCCCGTGCGCCGAGCGGGACGACCCCGATCCGCGGCGCCGGCGGGCGCAGCACTGCGGCGTGGTCGGATCGCAGACTCCGGACCACCGCGTCGAGCAGCACGTCACCCATGTCACTGATCCCACCGCCGATCGCGACGACCTGCGGGTCGAGGAGGGCCACGATCCCGGCGATCCCGACCGCCACCCGGGCCGCGAACCCGTCCAGCACCTCCACGGCCCCGGGCACACCGGCACGCACCGCCGCCGCCAGCTCCAGACCGGTGCGGCCCGGCACCGCCTCGGCGGTGAGCCGGCCGTCGTCCACTGCCCGGTCCAGCGCCTCTCGGAGCGCGCTGCCGGACGCGTAGCGCTCCCAGCACCCGCGCTGTCCGCAGGGGCAGGGCGGGCCGGTCGGGTCGACCACGACGTGGCCGGGTTCGCCGGCGAAGCCGCGGGCGCCGCGGACCAGACGGTCCCCCACCACGACACCTCCACCGATGCCGGTGCCCAGGGTGACCGCCACCAGGTCCGTGGCGTGTGGTTCGGACCACTCGTGGGCCGCGACGGCAACGCAGTTGGCGTCGTTGTCGACCACGGGGTCCAGACCCGTGCGTCGACGGAGCTCCCCTGCGACGTCGACGTCGACGAGTCCGGCGGCGTTGGGCGCCGCCCGTACCCGGCCGTCGTGGTCGACGAACCCGGCCAGTCCGACCCCGAGCGCCGGCGTGTCGGACGGCGGCCCGCCGCCGGCGGCGAGGAGCCGGTCGACGACCTCGACCACCACGTCGAGCACGTCGGGTTGCGCCGCGCTCGACGGCAGCTCGACCAGGTCGACGATGCGATGACCTGAGTGCTCCGTCCGGAGCCGGACACCGAGCGCCTTGGTCCCGCCGACGTCCACGCCGAGCAGGTCCGGGCCCGCCACCCGGTCGCTCAAGGGTGATCCCGATCGTCGCGGCAGGTCCGCGTCACCACTCGACGACACGCCCGGCATCCTCGCCGATCGCCCGCCATGCAGGCGAGGCGAGCGGGGCGACGACCACGCACTGGACCTGCGCAGCCGCCTCGAGGATCCGGACCTCCAGGTCGACCGGGTGCCCGTCGACGAGCACCACGAGCGGCGGCCGGCCCGGCCCGGGGGCAGCCCGTAGGGCCGCGACCCGGTGGACCAGCTCACGTGCCGACGGCGACTCGCCGGCGAACCGGCCGGCGAGCGGAACCCCGACGGGCAGCAATCCGGCAAGTCCGGACGATCCGGCCGCCTCGGGGGACGCCGCGACGAGCACCTCGAGCAGTCGTTCCTGTTCGGCGAGCAGCCCCCGGAGGTCCGCCGCCCGGCGCCGCAGGTCGTCCACGGCGGATGCCCCGCCGGTCCCGGCCGCCGGTTCCGTCCGGGCGGCATCCTCGCGGGCGGCATCCTCACGGTCGGCACGGTCGGCGAGCAGCCGGCGGGCCGCGGCCAGGACCTCGATCGGGTCGCCCGTTCCGGCTGGGGGCGCGGCGCCCGCATCGACGAGGGCCCGGAGCAACCGGGTCACCGCCGCACCGAGCCCACCGTCGTCGTGCGCTCCGCCACTCCGCTCGCCGATCAGGTCAGCGACCTCGTTCGCCGTGAGCCGTCGGACGACCTCGACCGGGATCCCGAGGAGCCCCGCCGCCTCGGCCTGCAACTGCGAACGCTCGCGCTGCGACGCCCGGGCGTCGACCTCACCGGGGAGGTCCGCACGGAGCCGGTCGAGCTCGGCCTGCAGCAGCCGTCGTCGGGCGTCGAGCACCCGTTCACGGCGCGCCGGTCGCACCACGGAGCCGTCGTCGAGGAGCAGATCGACGTAGCGGACGTAGCCGAGCTCGCCGAGGAGCACCGAGGCGCGTGCCTCCAGCTCCGCCCGTCGCTCCCGGTCGCCCGGCGACACCGCTCCCCTGGCGTCCAGCGCCAGCAGTTCCGCACGCAGCGCCTCCAGTTCGCCGAGCAGCATCGAGTGCTCGGCCCCCCGCTCCAGTTGGCCCAGGTCGCCCTCGGCCAGGTCGGCGGCGAGCTCGTCGATCCGCCACGCCGCCGCCTCGGCACGGACGGAGGCGTCGTCGGCGGCCTCCACGAGCGCCCGCAACCGACGTTCCAGTTCGGTCCCCGCACCGCCCGGATCGTCCTGGAGCAGCGCCAGCGACACCTGGTCGGCCGCCGCCTCGACCTCGGCCAGACCATCGGCCGGATCATCGGCCGGACCATCGGCCGGGGCGGCCGCGCCCGACGACGCGAACTGCTCGAGCTCCACCGCGACCCGGAGTTCGCCCTCGACGAAGTCGAGCTCGGAGCGGAGCTCGTCGATCCGGCCGGCGGCGACGCGGCGGGCCTCGGCTCCCGGGTCCGCACCGGGGCCCGGTACCGGCGGTGGACGGTGGTCCGTCCGCAGCTCCAGCACCGGGTCGGGCCCACCGGCGCCCAGCGCCCGGATCGGACCGAGCGTCCGGTCGACCTCGAACAGCCCGGCCGGTGCCACGACCGTCGGGTCGCCGATCGACCGGGCCGCAGCGACGACGTCGGCGACGGTCTCCGGAGGTGCGCCCAGCAGCACGGTCAGGCCGTGGTGGAGGTAGAGGTCCTCGCCGGCCGGTCCACGGCCGTCGATTCGGATCAGGTGCATGCGACGTGTCCGTCGGCACCGGACGGCCGAATGTGAGTGGTCGCGTGGGGGCGCCGGGTCGCCGTCAGTCCAGTGGGATGCGCCGCACCCGACCGGAACGGGGTCGGCCGGGCTCCGGCGGGGGCCCACCATCGACGGGCGCCCCACTCTCCGTCCCGGCGTCCGCGCCGGCGTCCGAGCCGGAGTCGGGACCGGCGTCCGAGCCGGAGTCGGGACCGGCGTCCGGGCCGGAGTCGGGACCGGCGGCTGGCGGAACGGGGTCCTCGACCCGGACCGCCCGGCCCCACGGGGTGCGGTCGCCACGGGCGGTCTCGGCGAGTTCGCCCAGGAACCCCGTGAACGACTCGGCCAGCTCCCCGAGCCGGGCCCGGTCCTCGACGACCTCCTCGACGGCGTCGAGGAGCGACCGTGCAGCGGCGAGGAACTCCCGGCCGGCCGCCTGCAGGTGCTCGGCCCCGGCGGCGGCCGTCGCTGCCGGCCCGTTCGACTCCCCTGGCTCGTCCACGGGTGCATCTTGGTCGAAACCGGACCCGCCGACCACGTCCGGCATCGCCGTGACGGCTCAGGTCGACGGCTCGTCGAACCGCACGCGCAGCTCCCCCGCCTCGAACCGGGCCGAACGCACCTCACGGCGGCGCAACGACTGCGGCAGCGGGAGCGACCGCCGCAGCGCCCCGAGCGTGACGACGAGGTCGTCGCCCACGATCGTCACGTCGAGCTCGTCGGCGTCGGCGTGTGGCAGCCCGACCACGAGGACGGGTCCGTCCGGGCCGTCCTCCACGCCCAGCGGTCGCCCCTCCACGAGCCGCACCGACGGATCGACCCCGGCCCAGGTCCGGGCCGCCAGGGCGCGCAGATCGTCGATGCCGCCGAGCTCGTCCGCCGTCAGGTCGGCCCGGAACACCGGGAGCGGATCGAAGTCGGCGCGGATGCGCTCCAGGTGGCGGGCCTGGGTCCGTCGCCACCCCTCGAGGAACGGGGCGTCGGCGTCGTCGGGCAGGACGCGGTTCACCACCACGCCGTCGACCGAGTAGCCGAACAGCGACAGCGATGCCCAGGTCCGCCGCGCCTCGGCGAGCACCATCTGCTCGGGCTGGACGACGAGGCGGACCGACGTGGCGACGGGGTCGGCCAGCCCGGCCCGGACCGCGTCGATCCGCTCGAGCAGGTCCGAGCCCGCAGCGAACACCTCATCGCGGGCGACCGGCAGGTTGGTGAACCGGCCGAGGACCGGCCGTGCCAGCCGGTGGAGCCGCCGGGACACGCCGAGGAGGCGATCGCTGTACCAGCCGAGCAGTTCGGGGAGCGAGAGCAGGCGGACGGTCTCCGCGGTCGGCCCGCAGTCGACGACGACGACGTCGTACTCGCCGGACGCCCCGAGCCGCTGGAGTTCGAGCAGCGCGACCAGGTCGTCCAGGCCCGGCAGGACCGACAGCTCCTCGGCCTCGACCGAGCGCACTCCCGCCCAGTCGAAGACCTCGAGCAGCCACTCCCGGACCTCGCCCCAGTGCTCCTCGAGGCGCTGGCGGGCATCGACCTGCTGGGCCCACAACCCCGGCACCACCTCGCGGAGCTCGGTTCCCAGGGGAACGCCGAGCGCATCGGCGAGCGAGTGCGCCGGGTCCGCAGACGTCAACGCGACCCGGCGACCGCCATCGGCGAGGTGGAGCGCAGCGGCGGCGGCCGTCGTCGTCTTGCCCACGCCGCCCTTCCCGGTGAAGAGCACGACCCGGGTGGCCCCGGCTCCGTCGAGCCCGTTCACCTGCGTCCGGTGTCGCGTCGGGGCGGGAAGAGCCCGTGGCGGGCGCCCCACAACCCACACCATCCGAGCCCGACCACCGGCGCCAGCGTTCCGAACGCGAGCGGGGTGAAGGGGCGGACCGCCGCACCGGCGACCACGACAACGACCTGCACCGCGAGCGAGGCGAGCAGTGGTGTGCGGACCGACGGCGGTGCCGAACCGGCCAGGAAGAACAGGCCGCCGATCCCGATCTCGACGGTGCGACTGCGGCCGGCGGCGACGAGGACGTCGACGACGAACAGGACGCACCCACCGACGAAGCAGGCGAGCGCCACCACGAAGAACGCCAGGACGAAGGTGTCCGGCCACGTCGCTGCGAGCGCCGTCACGACGGCGAGCACGACGGTGGAGGCGATCGATGCCCGGACGATCCACCGGCCGGGCACGTCGTCACCGAACTCACCCCGGAACCGTTCGGCCCGCTCGGCACGGTCCTGTTCACGTCGCGATTCGACGCGGGCCCGGGCCTCGGCTGCGGTCTCACGCTCAGTCACGGTCGGTCATCCTCCCAGCAGCGGAGCTCCGCCGCCACGACGGTCCGACCGGCGACGCCGGGCAGGTCGAGGAGATGACCCAACCCCAGGCGCAGCGCGGCCCAGGCGGCGTGCTCGGCGAGCAGGTCGTCGTCGCGCAGGTACCGGGCCAGGACCCGTTCCGTCCGCTCCCTCGCCGCCGGCGTGTCGATCGCCGGACCCCCGGCGTTGCCCAGCGTCACGAGGGCGTTGCGCCGGACGATGCGCAGGTCGCGCTCCGGGATGTACCAGTGGCCGACCTCGGCGAGCACCTGCTCGTCCCCGGACTCGAGCAGCCACCACAGGTCGAGCAGTCCCGGTCGCGTCGGCGACAGCACCCGGCGGCCGCCGACCCGCTGGTTGGGAGGGCACACCTCCTGGCAGTCGTCGCACCCGTACAGGTGCCCGCCGAGCGCGGCCCGGTAGGGGCGTGGGAACGAGCCGGGAACCTGGACCAGCCACGCCAGGCACCGACGGGCGTCCAGGACCCCGGGTGCCACGAGTGCTCCGGTCGGACACCCGTCCAGGCACCGCCGGCACGTGCCGCAGCCGTCGTCGACGGGCCCCGGAGCGGGGACGAGCCACGCATCGGTGACGACCGAACCGAGGACGAACCAGCTGCCCTCGCCGGGCAGGAGCACGTTGGTGTTGCGGCCGGACCAGCCGAGCCCGGCGCGGATCGCCACGGACCGGTCGACCATGGAGTTGTCGTCGGCGAACACCAGCGCCCGGTGACCGGAGGAACGCAGTGCCGCAGCCACCTCGCCCAGCGCCCGGCGCAGCGGCCGGTAGGCGTCGACCCGGGCGTAGCGGGCCACGGTCCCGACCGGGGCCGTGGACGCTCCGTCGTCCGACGGGGTGGCGCCACGTTCGGCGTAGCGCCACGCCGCTGCCACGAGCGACCGGGCACCGACCAGGGAACGGCCGGGGTCGGTCGAGCGTTCGGGGTTGCGGTACGTGAACTGCATGCCGCCGTGCAGGCCATCGGCCTTTCGCTTTTCGAGGATCTCCCGCGTAGCGTTGAAGGGGTCAGCGTCAGCGACGCCCACGTGGTCGATCCCAGCGGCCGCAGCAGCGTCGAGGACAACCCGGGTCAGGTGCTCATCGGGCCCGGTCGGTAACGAGGAGTCGGACGTGGGCACGTCACCATGGTTGCCGCTCTGGGGCAGAGCGGACGACCCGAGCGAATCGATCCGGCGCGAGCGCGTCGCGTTCCGGGTGGGTTCCCGGTGAACGTCCCGGTCGCAGCCGCCATCATCATGGGCGCCATGCTCCTGCTCGTCGGCGCCACGATGCTGATCGAGCAGAGCGGTCGCATCGTCCAACGGGTCCGTCTGGCCGGACCGGGCAGCCCGGCGACGCCGGTGCCCGAGCCGGCGCCCGAAGCGGTGCCCGAGCCGGAGGCGGTGCCGGTCGTCCTCGAGCCCGTCGCA
>CAYMKW010000008.1:0-5060 GCA_964391365.1 uncultured Microthrixaceae bacterium
GGCGTCAGGGGGTGGGGCGTCAGGGGGCGGGGCGCTCGATCGAGATCCAGTCGCGGCCGTCGAGGTACGGCTGGAACGCATCCGCGATGTGCGCCAGGTCCAGCGTTGTCTTGACGCGCTTGAGCTCGTACAGATGTGGGAAGCGTTCGACGGCGGCCACCACGTCCCAGAGCGCAGCGGCCTCGTCGCCCTGCGGCGCCGGGACGATCACGGGGCCGAACCAGGCCCGCCCGCTCGGGAACACCAGCGTCGGGACGCCGAACCCGCCGCTGCGAGCCAACCGGTCGTGCTCGGCCCGGACCACGTCGATGGTGGTCGGATCGTCGATCGCCTCGGCGACCAGCCCCGGGTCCAGTCCCAGCTCGGCGAGGATCTCCTCGGAGGCGGCGGGGGAGTGGGGCTTGCGGCCCTCCTCGTGCAGCCAACGTCCGGCGGCGGCGTAGTAGCGCTCGACGAGTTCGTTGCCGCCCCCGAGGTCGGTCTCGTTGCCGCCCCCGAGGTCGGTCTCCCGACGGAGCCGCGCCGCCACCCGGAGCATGCCGAATCCGAACGACCAGGGTCGCTCCCACGGGTGCTTCTGGTGGGGCTCCCGGTTGAACTCCTCGAGGGAGGCGAACCGCCAGGTGACGTCCACCAGGCCCTGGTCACGGATGTCGCGGAGCCAGAGCGACGTCTGGTAGGCGAACGGGCACATGATGTCGAAGAAGCACTCGATCCGCACCGGGCTCGTCGTGTCGGGGGCGTCGTTCATGTCGTCACCCTACGGCCACCACCGCGACCGGCCGCCGTCGGTACGCTGATCGCCGTGCATCCCCCAGCATCCGGGCCGCAGGCGGCCTCCGACCCGCAGTGGTTCCGGCGAGCCGTGTTCTACGAGCTCTCGATCCGCGGGTTCTACGACTCATCGGGCGACGGCAACGGCGACCTGCGCGGCCTGACCGAGAAGCTCGACTACCTGCAGTGGCTCGGCATCGACTGCCTCTGGCTGCTGCCGTTCTACGACTCGCCCCTGCGGGACGGCGGCTACGACATCGCCGACTTCATGACGGTGCACCCGGACTTCGGCACCGTCGAGGACGCCCAGGAGCTGATCGAGTCCGCCCACCGTCGCGGGATCCGGGTGATCGCCGACCTGGTGGTCAACCACACCTCGGACCAGCATCCGTGGTTCCAGGAGTCCCGCCGGGACCGGACGAACCCGAAGGCCGACTGGTACGTCTGGGGCGAGGACGACCAGCGGTGGTCCGACGCCCGGATCATCTTCGTGGACACCGAGCCGTCGAACTGGACCTGGGACGCGGGCCGCCAGCAGTACTACTGGCACCGGTTCTTCCACCACCAGCCCGATCTGAACTACGCCAACCCCGACGTCCGGGCGGCGATGCTCGAGGTGGTGTTCCACTGGCTCGGCATGGGGTTGGACGGGTTCCGCCTCGATGCCGTGCCCTACCTCTTCGAGGAGGACGGGACGAACGGGGAGAACCTGCCGGCGACGCACGACTTCCTCCGCGAGTTGCGCAAGGAGGTCGACGAGCGGTTCCCCAACAAGGTCCTGCTCGCCGAGGCCAACCAGTGGCCCGAGGACGTCATCGACTACTTCGGTGACGGCGACGAGTGCCACATGTGCTTCCACTTCCCGCTCATGCCGCGCATGTTCATGGGGCTGCGGCGTGAGGAGTCGACGCCGGTGGCCGAGATCCTGGCCCGCATGCCCGTGCTCCCGGCCGGCTGCCAGTGGGGGATCTTCCTGCGGAACCACGACGAGCTGACGCTCGAGATGGTCACCGATGAGGAACGTGACTACATGTACTCCGAGTACGCCGGCGATCCCCGCATGCGTCGCAACGTGGGGATCAGCCGACGGCTCTTCCCGCTCCTCGAGAACGACCGTCGGCAGGCCGAGCTGCTGCACTCGCTGCTCTTCAGCCTGCCGGGGACGCCGATCGTCTACTACGGCGACGAGATCGGCATGGGCGACAACATCTACCTGGGCGACCGGGACGGGGTCCGGACACCGATGCAGTGGAGCCCGGACCGCAACGGAGGGTTCTCCAGTGCCGACTTCGCCCAGCTGTACCTGCCGCCGCTCATGGACCCGGTCTACGGGTTCTCGGCGGTCAACGTCGAGGCCGAGCAGCGCGACCGGGCGTCGTTCCTGAACTGGTTGCGCCACCTCATCCACGTGCGCCAGCAGCACGACATCTTCGGTGTGGGTGGATTCGAGATCCTCGAGGTGTCGACCCCGTCGGTGTTCGCCTACCTGCGGACCCCCGCCGAGGGCCAGGAGGCGCGGCCGGTGCTGTGCATCACCAACTTCTCGGGAGCGGCCCAGCCAGCCGAGCTGTTCCTGTCCCACCTGTCGGGTCGGGTGCCGATCGAGCTGCTCGGTCGCGTGGCCTTCCCCCCGATCGGCGACCTGCCGTACTTCGTGACGCTGCCGCCCTTCGGGTTCCTCTGGTTCGAACTCTCCGACCCGGTGAACTAGGACGTGGGCATCGAGGCCTCACGTTTCGCCCAGCAGCTGAGCGCGCTGCTCCCGCCGTTCCTGTCGGCGCAGCGGTGGTTCGCCGCGGCGGGGGAGCCGACCGTGACGGTGCGTCGCGTCGACACCCTGGCCGACTCCTGGCCCGCGCTCCTGTGGGTCCTCGTCGAGGTCCGCACGCCCCGCCAGCCGGGGCCGTTGCACTACCAGCTCCCGATCGGCGTGGCCGACGCACCACCGCCGGACCTGGCGGACTCGGCGTACCTGGGGACCTGCACCACCTCGTCGGGGACCAGCCACCTCTTCGACGCCCTGGCCGACCCGACGATGGCCGCCGCCTTCTGCCGCCACGTCGACCCGGGTCTGGACTTCACGACGGTCCGCCCGGAGGAGGGCGAGCAGTCGAACACCTCGCTCGTGCTCGACGAGCGGTTCATCGTCAAGGTGTTCCGCCGGGTGCAGCCGGGAGCGAACCCGGACGTCGAGGTCACCGAGGCGCTCGGGCGGATCGGCTACGGCGGGGTCCCCGTTCCGCTCAGCGTCTGGCGTCGGGGCGAGACCGACCTGGCGGTGGTCCGACGCTACGAGCGGGCCCGGGGTGACGGGGTGTCGATCGCATCCGACTCGCTCCGCGAGGTCGCCAATCGCCGCCGGCCGCCCCGGGACTGCCGGTTGGACTTCGCCGACGAGGCCGAGCGGCTCGGACAGGACGTGGCCCGACTCCACGTGGCGCTCGCCGAGGCCTTCGGCGTCGAGGCCGCCGACGGGGCGACCTGGGCCCTGGACATGTCGGCCCAGGCGCGTCGCGTGGCCGACGGGTACCTCGACACGGAGCGGATCGACGCCGTCTACCGGCGGCTGCGCGGCGCCGAGGACCTCGGCTCGGCGATCCGGATCCACGGCGACCTGCACCTGGGTCAGGTGCTCCGGGTGGCGAACCACTGGATGGTGCTCGACTTCGAGGGTGAGCCCGGCCGGCCGGTCGAGGAGCGGCGTCGGCCGTCCTCGCCTCTGCGCGACGTGGCCGGGATGACCCGCTCGTTCCACTACGCCGCCGGCATGGCGCTGCGGGAGTGGCCGGTGCCCGACGATGAACTCCGGGTGCTGGTCGAGGCGTGGGCGGTCCGGTCGGTCAACGCGTTCCTGTCCGGCTACGCATCGGTCGACGAGGCCCACCGGCTCCTGCCGTCCGGACGCGGGGCCCGGGACGCGCTGCTCAGCGTGTTCGAGCTCGACAAGGCCGTCTACGAGGTGGCCTACGAGCTGAGCCACCGACCCGACCTGGTCGACCTGCCGATCCGAGCCGTCGAGGACCTGCTCGACAGCGAGTACCTCCCGGCCGGCGGCACCGGAGCCGGCGGCGGGTGAGCACCCCACTCCTCGGCGACGTCGACCGACACCTCCTCGCCGAGGGGCGTCACCGGCGGCTGTGGGAGGTGCTCGGCGGGCACCTGCTCGACCCGGACGGCGGTTCACCCGGGGCGAGGTTCGCCGTCTGGGCGCCCAACGCCCGCAGCGTCCGGGTGGTCGGGGACTGGAACCACTGGAGCGACGACCCGGCCCACAGCGTCCTGCTCGAGCCGCAGGGATCGACCGGTGTGCACGCCGGGGTCGACCCCCGGGCCCGTGCCGCTCAGGCCTACAAGTACGTCGTCGAGGAGCCCTCGGGTCGCCGGACGCTGCGGGCGGATCCCGTCGCCACGGCGGCCGAGGTGCCGCCGGCGACCGCCTCGGTGCTGCTCCCGTCCCGCCACGAGTGGCGCAGTGGCGACGAGCCGGGCGCAGACTGGCGGTCGGCCCGGGAGGTTCGCAATGCGGGTCGCATGTCGGTCTACGAGGTCCACCTGGGGTCGTGGCGACGCCATCCGGACGGCCGGCCGCACAGCTACCTCGAGCTCGCCGAGGAACTGCCGGCCTGGGCCGCCGGGCTGGGGTTCACCCACGTCGAGTTCCTCCCCGTGGCCACCCACCCCTTCGGCGGGTCCTGGGGCTACCAGGTCACCGGCTACTACGCGCCCGATGCCCGGGGTGGCTCACCCGACGACCTGCGGACGCTCGTCGACGCCTGCCACGCCCACGGGCTCGGGGTGCTCGTCGACTGGGTCCCGGCGCACTTCCCGCGGGACGCCTTCGCCCTCGCCCGCTTCGACGGGACGGCGCTCTACGAGCACGCCGACCCCCGTCGGGGTGAGCACCCGGACTGGGGCACGTTGGTGTTCAACCACGGACGTCGGGAGGTCCGGAACTTCCTGCTCGCCAACGCGCTCTACTGGCTGGAGGAGTTCCGTGTCGACGGGCTCCGGGTGGATGCCGTGGCCTCCATGCTCTACCGCGACTACTCGCGGGAGCCCGGCGAGTGGATCCCGAACGACGAGGGTGGCCGCGAGGACCACGAGGCCGTGGACTTCATCCGGGAGCTCACGTCGATCGTCGGTGACGAGCACCCGGGTGCGCTCGTCGTGGCCGAGGAGTCCACGTCGTGGCCGGGCGTCACGGCACCGGTCGACCGCGGCGGGCTCGGCTGCTCCCGCAAGTGGAACCTGGGCTGGATGCACGACACGCTCACGTACTTCGGCCG
>CAYMKW010000008.1:5070-36280 GCA_964391365.1 uncultured Microthrixaceae bacterium
GATCCCGTCCACCGGCGGCACCACCACCACGACCTGACCTTCCCCATGGTGTACGCGCCGCACGAGCGCTGGATCCTGCCGTTCAGCCACGACGAGGTCGTCCACGGGAAGGGCTCGCTGCTCACCCGCATGCCGGGCGACGACTGGCAGCGGTTCGCGAACCTCCGGGCGCTCCTCGCCTGGCAGTGGTGCCATCCCGGCCGGCAGCTGCTCTTCATGGGCGGGGAGCTGGCCCAGGTGCGCGAGTGGTCCCACGACCGGGAGCTCGACTGGTGGTTGCTCGAGGATCCGGCCCACGACGGCGTCCGCCGGCTGGTCGCAGACCTCAACGACCTGCAGGCCCGGCTGCCGGCGCTGTGGGTCGGCGACGACGACCCGTCGGGCACCTGCTGGTGGCTCGACGCCGATGATCGGGAGCAGTCGGTGTGCTCGCTGGCGAGGGTCGACCCGCTCGGCGGCGGTGTGGCCGTCGTCGCCGCCAACCTGACCCCCGTGCCGCGTCCGGGGTACCGCCTCGGTGTGCCGCGGCCGGGCGGCTGGCGGGTCGAGTGCTCGACCGACGACCTCCGGTTCGGCGGCAGCGGCCACGAGGTCGTCCCCGGTGGCGGCGACACGGTGGTCGCCGACCCCGACACGCCCTGGCAGGGCCAACCGGGTTCGCTGCTGGTCACCCTGCCGCCGCTCGCCGTCGTCGTCCTGGCCCCGCAGACCTGAGTCGCACCAACCGGTCCGGTCGGCCCGCTCGGTATCGTGTCCGCCGGGGCCCGGCGGCCGAGGCCCGGCGGCGGAGGCCCGGAGGGTGACGACGTGGCGGAGTGGCAGTCGGACGACGAGGACCTGGTCACGGTGGTGATCCCCGTGCGCAACGAGGGCGCGACGATCCGTCGCTGCCTGGAGTCGGTCCTCGCCCAGACGCACCGGAACCTCCAGGTCGTCGTGGTGGACGGCGAGTCCACCGACGACACCGTGGCGATCGTCGAGGAGTTCATCGACCGGGACCCGCGGGTCGAGCTGCTCGTCAACCCGCAGCGGATCGTCCCGAGCTCGCTCAACCTGGCACTCGGGTCGGCCCGGGGCGTCTGGTGGGTCCGCAACGACGGGCACTCGACCCTGCCGCCCGACTACGTCGAGCGGGCGGTGGCGCACCTGCGAACCGGCCGCTGGGGCGGCGTGGGCGGGCGGAAGGACGCTGTGGCCGACACCGACGAGGGTCGGGCGGTCGCCGCTGCGCTCGCCTCGCCCTTCGGCGTGGGCAACAGCACCTACCACCACGGCACGACCGAGCAGGTGGTCGACCACGTCCCGTTCGGCGCCTACCCGGTGGCCGTCCTCCGCGAGCTCGGTGGATGGGACGAGGACATGGTCACCAACCAGGACTACGAGTTCGACTACCGGGTCCGACGGTCCGGACGCGAGCTCCTGTTCGATCCGGCGCTGCGGATCGACTGGCGGTGTCCAGCGAGCATCCGGGCGTTCTCCCGTCAGTACCGGCGCTACGGCAGGGGGAAGGTGAACACGCTCCTGCGCCACCCGGAGTCGGGAGCCGTCCGGCACTACGCCGCTCCGGCCCTGGTCGCCGGACTGGTCGTCGGGGCGCTCCTGATGCCGTTCCGCAGGCTCCGGGCGCTGGCGCTCGCCCCCTTCGTCGCCTACGGCCTGGCGCTGGCGGCCGCCTCGGCGCTCGCCGCCCGGTCCGTCCGGGGGTTCCGGTCCCGGCTGGCACTCCCGGCGGCGTTCGCCGCCATGCACCTGAGCTGGGGTGCGGGGTTCTGGGAGGAGCTCGGGAGGGTCCGTCGTGACCACGGTTGGTCGGCGGTGGCCCGCATCCTCCGCGGCGGACGCTGACGGTACGTTGCGCAGGTGGATCCGACGATCACCACGACGTGTACGTGGCACCCGGACCGACCGGCGGGGGTCCGCTGTCAGCGTTGCGAACGGCCGATCTGTCCCTCCTGCATGGTGCCGGCCTCGGTCGGGTTCCACTGCCCGGAGTGCACCCGGGCCCGACCCCAGCAGGTGGTCACCGCCCGGGACCACTGGTCGACCGGTGCCGACGACCCGATCGTCGGGAAGGTGCTCATCGGGCTCAACGTGGCGCTCTTCGCCGTCGCGGCGCTGGCGGCCGGGTCGCTCAGCCGGACCGGCGGGCCGGTCTTCGAGCGCCTCGTCACCTGGGGCCCGTTCGTGGCCGACGGCGAGTGGTGGCGGTTGGTCACCGGAGCGTTCCTGCACTCGGGGCCGCTCCACCTGGCCATGAACATGTTCCTGCTGTGGTTGCTCGCCAAGGAACTCGAGCCCGCGCTGGGGCACGTGAACTTCGGTCTCTGCTACGCCGTGTCCGTGCTGGGCGGGGCGCTCGGCGTGGTGCTCCTGTCACCCAACGACCCGACCCTGGGTGCGTCGGGCGGGGTGTTCGGCCTGATGGGGGCGCTCGTCGTCCTGCAGTTGCGGGCCCGGCAGAACCCGTGGAACTCCGGCGTCGGCGGCCTGGTCGCCGTCAACCTGGTCCTGACCTTCGCGCTGCCCGGGATCTCCATCGGCGGGCACCTCGGTGGACTGCTCGCCGGCGCCGTCGCCGGAGCGGTGGTGCAGCCGGTCCGCTGGCCCCAGACCTCGGCCGGGGTCCGGCCCGGATTCCTGAGCCTGTTCGGGGTCGGACTGTTCGTCCTGGCGATCGTGGCGGCGGGAGCGCTCGCCGCCGACCTCAACACCTTCGGTTTCTGAGCCCCGCCGGGGCCCGTGGCTCAGCCGGCGGCCGGAGCGGGGTCGTCGCGCCGCGAGTCGGCGACGACCGACTGCAGGTTCACCAGGTTCCGCCGCCAGATCCGGCCGAGGACGGGCCGGGCCGCAGCGGCGCCCAGCGGTCCGCCCATCCACCAGGGGAACGTGAGCTCCTCGGTCCAGGTGAACCGGGACCGGCGGCCTCCGTCGAGGGGCTCGAGGCGGAACACCCCGGAACCCGTCACCATGCCGACGTGGCGGACGCCCATGGCGCGTCCCGGATCCCACTCGGTGATCTCCATGTGGTCGACCAGTCGGAACGGGCCGACCGCCGTGTCGCAGTCGAAGGTGGTGCCGACCCCCGAGGTGGATGGTGACGTGAAGCGGATGGCCACCGCGTCCTCCATCCACTCGACGTGGCTGGCGATGTCCTCCACGCAGGCCCAGACCTGTTCGGTGCTGGCATCGAGTTCGACGGAGACGGTGAGTTCGGCCACGAACGGAGGCTACGGCCGGCCCGCCCGTCCGCCGAGCCGGCCCGACGTCACCGTGACTCCGGTCACCCGGTTCGTCCGGCGCGCCCACGGGGCGCCACCATGACCCCGTGAGCATCCCGAGCACGACACCCGCCGAACTCCTCGCCCCCGGCGACGTCGTCCGGGACACCACGCCGCACCCGGTGGACGGCGTGCCGGGTCGGTCGACGACGACGATCCCCGAGGCCTGGCGGGTCCTCTACGCGTTCGGCGGGACGACGATGGCCACGGCCATCCGTGCGGTGATCGCCGAGGTCGACCGGTCCGACCTGTCCTTGGTGTCCGCGGATGCGACGTTCTGCCAGGCGGTCCCGTGTGGTCCCGTGGCCGTCCAGGTGGAGGTGCTGCGACAGGGTCGAACCGGGGCCCAGGCGGTCGCCCGGCTGTGGGCGCTGGATCCCGCCGACGACCGGCCCGGAGGTCCGGGGGATCCGGCCGGCCCGGTGCGCAGTGACCTGGTGGTCACCTGCGTCCTCGGCCGACGGGACCCCGACACGCCGTTCCGGCTGCAGGGGGCCGAGCCGCCGACGGTCGGTGATCCGGACGACTATCCGCCCCGGCCCGCCGTCCCCGACAACCCGTTCGCCGACATCCCGTACCACCGGCAGACCGACTGGCGGCTCGCCGACGGTCAGATGCACTGGGGACGCACCGACGTGCCACCCGGCGAACCGCGGGCGGCGTCGTGGTTCCGGTTCCACACCTCGCCGATGACCGGCGACGGCCGGTGGGAGCCCGGCGTGGTCGCCGTTCCGGGCGACGTCCTGGGGCCGGCGGTGGGCGCCGGAATCGGGTCGGCGCAGGGCCACTTCCTGATCCTCTCCCTGCAGATCGGCCTGCGTCTCGTCGACGAGGTGCGCACGGAGTGGATCCTGCAGCACACCCGGGCCCAGACGGCGGCGGACGGTTACGCCAGCGGGACGGCCGAACTGTGGGACCAGGACCGACGGCTCGTGGCCCTGGCCCACCAGATCGCCAAGATCCAGCCCTTCACCGTTCCCGGTACCTGACCGGGTCGCCGGGGCGTCATCCGCCGTCCGGATCCGATTCCGGACGACCTCCGTCATCCATCGGCCGCAGGTAGGTGGAGACGTGTCGAGCGCCCAGCGGATCGAACGGCTCCCCGGCCCAGCCACCGGAGCGGTCGACGAGTCGGAGCCCTGCGCCCTCGGACCACGCGTCGAGCGTCGCGACGGCCAACGGGACGATCCGCCACGGCCGCACCCTGGGTGGCTCGCCGTCCCGCAGTTCGACGTGTGCGCCGGTCACGGGGCCGCCGTCCCCCGGCCGGGCATCGGTCGCGATCAGCCGAACCCCGGCCGTCGTCACGTCACGGACGCTCAGGGTCCGGGTCCGCGTGTCGACCGGCGCCGGGATGAAGCACTCCACGACGAGGTGTCCGCCGGGCCGCAACGCACCGGCGGAGCGTTCCACGCACGAGCGCTGCTCGTCGGCGCTCGCCAGGTTGCAGAGCAGGTTGTTGGCGGCCAGGACCAGGTCGACCCCACCATCGGGCCAGGTCGAGCCGTCGGCGACGTCGCCGAGCACCGTGGCGACCCGCCCGTCGGGGTCCTTGCGGCGCAGCGCGTCGAGCATCTCCGGCGATGCGTCCAGTCCCGTCACCCTGCAGCCGGCCGCCTCCAGGGCGAGCGCCAGTCGTCCGGTGCCGACCCCGAGCTCCAGAACGGTGCCGTGGTCGCACCGGGTGACCAGGGAGCGCACCGCCGCCTCGGTGTCGACCTCGTCGGGGTACCACTCGTCGTAGACGTCGGCGAAGCTGCGACCGTAGGTGCCCGGATCGAACGGGTCGGGCACGTGGGGTGGGGCGTCGTCACCGGCCATCCGCCCAGTCTGGCGGCGTGGGAGGATGGGCGCCGTGACGGGAGCGGACCACAGCGACTGGAGCGCACCGGGTGCGCCCCCGGGGTCGCGTCCCACCCGCCCGGTGGTCGGGGTCCTGGACGCACCCCGGACCACGGCCGGCGTTGCGGTCGCCCGAGGTGACGACCCGGTCCCCCCGGAACCCCACGCCCTGCTCGGCACCGACGGACCGCTGGCCGAGGTCCGTCCCGTGGGCGCCCTGGGTGTCCTCGACGGAGGGTTCGAGCTGCTCCGGTTCCGCTTCCCGGCGCTGGTGGGCGTCACCGCCGCCGTGCTGCTCCCGCTGCAGCTGGCGGAGCTCCTCGTGGTGCTCGGATCGAACCGCTCGACGGGCGCCGACCCGCTCACCACGCCGGCATCGTTCGAGTTCCTGGCGTCGAGCTCGGCCGGGGGCGGATGGTCGCTGCTGTTCGCACTGGCCGGAGCGCTCGCATCGACCTGGGTGGGCATGGTGGTCGGGACACTCGTCGCGTCCTGGTGGTCCGAGGTAGACCTCCCCGTCGGGAGGGCGGTGGGACTCGCCGGCCGCCGGTGGTGGGTGGTCCCGCTGCTGGCGGCCCTGACCCTGGCGATCAAGCTGCCGGCGGCCTGCGTCGCAGGCGTGGGGTTCGTCGTGGCCGACGCCTTCGTGTTCACCGCGGCGGTGGCCGCCGGAGCGGAACGGCTCGGTCCGTTCGCCGCACTCAGGCGGTCCTTCGTGCTGAGCCGCCGGAACCCGGGCACCGCCCTGGGTGTGGCGGGCGGCGGACTCCTCCTGACGCTCATCGTCCAGATGGTGGTGCTCGCCGGCCCGCTGCTGTTGATCCAGAGCCTGGGTGTCACCGGCACCGTGGCGCTGTTCGTCCAGCAGGCCGCGGGGCTGGTGGTGCTCGTCACCGTTCCGCTGACCTCCTGCATCGCCGCCCGGGCGTGGGTCGAGTTCCGGTGTCGTTCCGAGGGCGCCGACCTGGACGAGCGGATGGTGCGCCGTGGCCTGGCCTGAGTCGGTCCTGTTCCGGGGTCAGGGTCCTGGCCCGGTGGTCGACGACGTCGAGCGGGTCATGTCGGACCCTGCGTTCGACTACACGCCATCCTGGTTGGACCGGGCGCTCGAGCGGATCACCGAGTTCGTGGGTGACCTGGTCTCGCCCTCGTTCGGCGGAGCCGGAGGGACCTTCGGGGGCGGTGTCGGCGGGGTGGTGGCCTGGTTGTTCGTCGTCGCGGCCCTGGTGGCGGTCGTGGCCGTGGTCGTCGTGGCCGTTCGGAACCGCATCCGTCGACCGGAGGTGGCCGACCAGTCGACCGTGGACGTCGAGCACCGCAGGCCGGCCGCCGAGTGGGCCGCCGATGCCGAGCGGTTCGAGGCCGACGGGGCCTGGGCCGAGGCGGTCCGGGCCCGCTACCGGGAGCTCGTCCGCAGGCTCGTCGACACCCGGTCGCTCCCGGACGTCGCCGGCCTGACGACGACCGAGCTGCGCGACGAGCTGAACCGCACGACACCGTCGGCGGCCGGTGACTTCGACCTGGCCTCGAGGGTCTTCGAGGCCGCCTGGTACCGCCTCCAGCCGGTCGGCCCGTCCGACCTCGGCGCGCTGCGGGATGCCGCGGCCCGGGTCCTGCAGGCACCCCGGGTTCCGTCCGGCGGTGGAGCGCCGGTCGAGCCGGTCGGAGGGGCACGGCCGTGAGGGGCGGACGGGGCGCCGCGCTCACGCTGGTGGTCGTCGTCCTGGCCGTGGTGGTCGTCGTGGTGTCGCTCGGCACCACGCCTCCGCCGCCGTTCGACGCCCGGTCGACCGCACCGTCCGGGTACGCCGCCCTGGCCCGGATCGTCGCCGACCGCGGCGCCGACTGGGAGAGCCGCACGGCGACCTCGGTCGCCCAGCAGGGGTACGGGCCGGGCGACGTGCTGGTGGTCCCGGCGCCGGACCTGGCGTCGTTCGCCGAGCTCGACTCCCTCCGCGACGCGGCCGCCTCGGGCGCCGTCGTCGTGTTCGGCTCGCCGCCCCCCGACCCCGGCGCGCCCCTGGGCGAGGGCGCCCTCGGTCCGCTCGCAGGTGACCCGATCGCCGGCGCGGTCCCCGACGACGACGTCCTGGCCCGACAGCCCGCGGCACCGACGGACCCCGGAGTCTGCGAGGTCGCCGAACTGGCTGCGCTCGGCCCGATCGACACCTGGTTCGCCGCGCCGATCCCGGTCGAGGGTCGTTCGTCCTGCTTCGGTGATGGCGCCGACGCCCACGTGGTCGTCGAGCCCGTGGGCGACGGCCGGGTCGTCACACTCTCCGGCCCCGAGCTCATCGCCAACGCCAGGCTCTGGCCCGACAAGGAGGGCGGCGGGCGCCCCCTCGACAACGCCGCCGTCCTGGTCGAACTCGCCGGGCTCGGAGGGCGATCGCAGGGCCCGTCGGAGGACGGCGGGCGGCGTATCACCTTCGTCCGGGCCGAGCCGAGCCCCGACCCGGCGGCCTCCGCCGGTCAGGCGACCAACCCCCTGGGGCTCCTGCCCGATGGAGTCCGGGCGGCCCTCGTCGCGGGTGTCGTCGCCTTCTGCTGCTACGCCTGGTTCCGGGCCCGTCGGCTGGGACGGGTGGTGCGTGAGCCGGCCCCGGTCCGCATCGCCGGTTCGGAGCTGGTCGTCGCCGTCGGGGAGCTGGGCCGTCGTCGCTCCGCCACCGGTCGTGCCGCTGCGGCGCTGCGGGCGGAGTTCGCCCGTCGGGTGGGTCCGGCCGCCGGACTCGGTCCCGCACCCGACCCCGCCCGACTGGTGGACTGGACCGCACGTCAGAGCGGTCGGTCCGCCGACGAGGTGGCGACGCTGTTGATCCGTGAGGTGACGAGCCCCGAGGCGCTCGTCCGACTGGCCGGTGCGCTCGACGCACTGGAGGAGGAGGTCTCCCGTGTCCGACATCCCCGTTGAGCAGGCGCTCCCGGACGGGCCCGACCCGCGGGCGGCGGTGCTGGCCGTCCGCGACGAGGTGGCCAAGGTCGTGGTCGGACAGGAGGGCGTGGTGTCGGGCCTCGTCACGGCGCTCCTGATCCGGGGCCACGTCCTGCTCGAGGGGGTGCCGGGGGTCGCCAAGACGCTGATCGTCAAGGCGCTCGCCCGGTCGCTCGACCTGGACACCAAGCGGGTCCAGTTCACCCCGGACCTCATGCCCTCGGACGTGACGGGTCAGCTCGTCCTGGATCCCGGCACCTCGGTGGGCATGCGGTTCCGGGAGGGCCCGATCTTCACCAACCTCCTGCTCGCCGACGAGATCAACCGGACGCCACCCAAGACGCAGTCGGCGCTGCTCGAGGCCATGGAGGAGCGGCAGGTCACCGTCGAGGGGCTCGCCCGGCCGCTGCCCGATCCGTTCGTCGTGGTCGCCACCCAGAACCCGATCGAACAGGAGGGCACCTACCCGCTGCCCGAGGCGCAGCTGGACCGGTTCACGTTCAAGCTGGTGGTCGGCTATCCGACCGCCGATCAGGAGCTCACGGTGCTGGACCGCCACCACCGTGGCCTGGATCCCCACGACGTCACCGCCGCCGGGGTCCGACCGGTGGCGGGCGCCGGCGAGCTGGACGCCGCCCGACGGCTCGTGGCCGGGGTGGGTGTGGCGCCGACCGTGCTCGAGTACATCGTGTCGTTGTGCCGGGCCACCCGCGAGCTGCCGGCGGTGGAGGTGGGCGTCTCACCCCGTGGTGCGACGGCGCTGTTGCACGCCTCCAAGGCCTGGGCGTGGCTGTCGGGTCGGGCGTGGGTGTCACCCGACGAGGTCAAGGCGGTGGCCGTGCCGACCCTGAGGCACCGGTTGGTCGTCCGGCCGGAGCTGGAGCTCGAGGGGACGACCGCCGACGGCATCCTGACGAGCCTGCTGGCGTCGGTGCCCGCACCGCGCTGAGGTCACCACGTGTCCGTCGTCCCCACCCGCAGGCTGGCGCTCGTCGTGCTCGCCCTGGGCGTGGTGCTGGCGGTCGCCCCGGTCCCGCTGCCGTCGGTGTGGGCCGTCGCCGGGATCCTGGCGGCGGTCGCGGTCCTGCTCGCGGTGGGCGACGCGTTGGCTGCGGTCCGGCCCGGCGCCCTCACCCTGGAGCGGCACCACCCCCCGGTCGTGGTGGCGGGAACGACCGCCACGCTCGAGTGGGTCGTGCGGTCGGACGCGACCCGTTCGGTCCGGCTGCTCGTCGCCGACGAACTGGCACCGTCGCTGCGGGCCGCGGCTCGGCGCTTCGACGTCCGGGTCCCCGCCGGCGACGTCGTGCGCGTGTCCACCCCGTTCCAGCCCATGCGACGGGGTCGATTCGAGCTGGCCCGCGTGGCGATCCGCATCGTCGGACCCCTCGGTCTCGGGTCCCGACAGCGTGAGGTCCCGCTCGCCAGCGTGCTCCGGGTCCACCCGCCGTTCCGCTCCCGCGACGACGCCGAGCTCGCGATCCGCCGTGGCCGGATCCTGGAGGTCGGGCTCCGCTCCGCACGGGGCCTGGGCACGGGCACGGAGTTCGAGCAGCTCCGCGAGTACGGGCCGGACGACGAGTTCCGACGCATCGACTGGACGGCGACGGCCCGAGCCGGTCGACCGATCGTACGGACCTTCCGGGCCGAGCGGAACCAGACGGTCGTCGCCGTGCTCGACACCGGCCGCGTCACCGCCGGGCGGGTGGCCGGCGTGCCCAGGCTGGAGCACGCGGTCGACGCCGTGACGGCCCTGGGCGAGGTGGCGACCCGGCTCGGCGACCGGTGCGGGTTGGTGGCGTTCGGACGAGGGATCCGCGCCGAGGTGCCGCCCGCACGGCGCCGGGACCAGGTCGGTCGCCTGACCGAGGCGATGTACGCGCTCGAGCCCGAGCTGAGCGAGTCCGACTACCCGACCGCGTTCCGCCACGTCCTGGTGCGTTACCGGCGTCGGGCGATGCTCGTCGTCCTGAGCGACCTCCTCGAGCCCGCCGTCGAGGACTCGTTGCTCCCGGCGCTGCCCCTGGTGACGCGGACCCACCTGGTGGTCGTGGCGGGTGTGCGCGACCCGGAGGTCGAGGCCTGGGCGCACGGTCCGGCGGACGACCCTGAGTCGGTCCACCGTCGCGCCGCCGCCACGACGGCGCTGGCCGACCGCCGCCGGACCGCCGCCCGGCTCCGCGGCCTGGGCGTCACCGTCGTGGACGCCGCGCCCGGGCACCTGGCGCGGGAGCTGGCGGACGCCTACCTGCTCGCCAAGCAGACGGGCCGACTCTGAGCGGCCCGGACACCTCAGGCGCGGATCGTGGCGCCGGAGGCCGCCGCGTCCTCGGCCAGGTCCAGGGCGTCGCGTCGGTCCTCACCCCACAGGCCCGTGGCGCCGCCGGCCGCCGCCCGTTGGCCCAGCAGCACCACGTAGACGACGAATGCGGCGAACGCCGAGACCCCGACCGCGATTCGCAGCGCCGTCGGCAGGTCCGAGGGCGTCACGAACCCCTCGATGAACCCGGCCACGACGAAGCAGGCGATGAGCCCCACGACGATGACGACCGAGCGGAGCCCGGCGTCGCGGAGCGCATCGCCCCGGGTCCGGTCGCCGGGAGCCACGATCGCCCATGAGATCTGCAGCCCCGAGGCGCCGGCCACGATGATGGCGGCGATCTCGAGGAGTCCGTGGGGCAGGATCAGCCCCCAGAACTGGGCGCCCTCGCCGGCGCGGTGCATGACCGCCGCCATCACCCCGACGTTCAGGCCGTTGTAGCCGAGGATGAACGCCGGCCCGAGCACCGGCACCACCCCCAGGGCGAACGCGGTGAAGGCGACGTAGGTGTTGTTGACGGTGACCCGCCCGGCGAAGTTCTGGGCGGCGTCGGAGCGGTAGTACTCGGCGAAGTCGCGTTCCGCGATCACCTGCTGCAGTTCGGTCGGCACGCTGGCGTCCAACGTGCTCGGTGACCTGGCCAGCCAGAGTCCGGCCGCCACCGCCGGGATGAGGAAGCAGGCCGCGGCCACCGCCACGAACCGCCGTGCGTGCCAGACCGCGGCGGGGAAGGTGGTGGTGACGAAGGTGGCCACCGCCCGGCCGGGCCGTCCCCGGCGCCGGTAGAGCACCAGCCGGGCCTCGCCCAGGACGCGCGACAGCCGGGCGTTCAGGTCCGGGTCCGCGTAGACGGTCCGGGCGTGCGACAACTGCGTCGACACCCGCTGGTAGAGAGCGACCAGTTCGTCGGCCTCGTCGTCGCTGAGGGATGCCAGACGACGTTTCGAGCCGCCGGCCCGACGGCTGAGGTCGCCGAGCCGACGCCAGGTGGCCTCGTGGCGCTGGATGTAGCGGTCGATGTCCACGGCGTCCTGCCGGCTCCCTGTTCGATCCCGCCCACTAACGTAGGCCGGTGCCCGCAGGCGTCGTCACCCCCGAGGCGGTCCTGCTCGAACTGCCCACCGCCGGCGTCGCCACCCGGACGCTGGCCCGACTGGTCGACCTGGTGCTGCAGATCGTGGTGGGGATCGCCCTGTTCCTGCTGGCCGGGGCCGCCATCGCGACGGGGGTGAGCCCCGAACTGATGATCCTGGTGGTCGTCGTCGCCAGCATCGTCGTGATCCCCGTCACCGTGGAGGTGCTCTCGCGGGGACGCAGCCCCGGCAAGGCGCTGTTCGGTCTGCGTGTGGTCGATCGTGACGGTTCGCCGTCGACACCCCGCCAGGCGGTCGTGCGCGGCGCCGTCGCCATCATCGACACGTACCTGTCGCTCGGGTTCCTGGCGCTGACGGTGGCGACGGGGACCCGGGACACCCAGCGGCCCGGGGACCTGGCCGCCGGCACCGTCGTGATCCGGGAGCGGGCCGGACGTGGCACCGAGGTGCCGGTCGCGTTCCTGCCGCCCGCCGGGCTCGAGGCGCTCGTCGCCTCGCTCGACGTCTCCCGCCTCGACGACGAGGACTTCTCGCTCGTCCGGGCGTTCCTGCTCCGGGTCGACCGGCTGGACCCGGCCGACCGCCTGCGCCTGGCCACGGAGCTGGCCGAGGGCGTCCGACGACGGATCGACCAGCCCGTCAGCGCCCCGGTGACCGCGGAGGTGTGGCTCGTCTGCGTGGCCTCCGCCTACCAGTCCCGACGGGGCAACCTGCTCGCCGATGCGGCGCTCGGACTGGCGCCGATCGCAGCGCCGATCGCAGCGCCGATCCGATCCCGCTGAGGTTCCCGCTGAGTGGGTGGCCCACCCGGACCTGGGCCACACTCTCCGTCGATGGACTTCGACGACACGCCCGAGGAGCGAGCGCTGCGCGCCGAGGCGGTCGCCTGGCTGGACGCCCACGCCGAGCGGCGTGACCGGTCGCTCCTGGACGAGATGCGCACCTACCGGGCCACCACCGAGGTCGAGGACGCGGCCATGGTCGACGAGGCCCGTCGCTGGCAGCGGGTCAAGGCCGAGGCCCGATGGGCCGCACCCCACTGGCCCGAGTCGTACGGGGGTCGGGGGCTGTCGCCGTCGCTGGCCGGTGTGTTCGCGGCCGTCGAGGCGGACTACGACGTCGCCGGCCGGATGTTCACCGTCGGGGTCGACATGGTCGGCCCGACCGTCGTCGAGTGGGGGACCGACGAGCAGCGGACCCGCTGGCTGCCCCGGATCCTCCGCGCCGACGACGTGTGGTGTCAGTTGTTCAGCGAGCCCGGTGCCGGTTCCGACCTGGCGGGGCTGTCGACCCGGGCCGAACGGGACGGCGACGAGTGGGTGGTGACCGGACAGAAGGTGTGGACCTCGGGTGCCCACTACGCGGACCTCGGCGTGCTGCTGGCGCGCACCGATCCGGACGTGCCGAAGCACCGGGGGATCACGGCGCTGGTCGTGGACGTCCGGGCGCCGGGTGTGGACGTCCGGCCGCTCCGTCAGATCGACGGAGCCATCCACTTCAACGAGGTGTTCCTCGACGAGGTGCGGGTCCCGGTGGCCGACACGCTCGGTCCGGTCGGCGGCGGGTGGGGGGTCGCCCTGTCGATGCTGTCGCACGAGCGGGCCTCCATCGGCGGCGGCCGCATGTACACGGTGTCCCAGGTCGTGGAGCTCGCCCGGTCCGCCGGACGCACCGACGAACCGGTGGTCCGTCAGCGACTGGCGAGGTTGTACGAACTCGAGCGCGTGCTCGAGTTCCTCGTCTACCGGGTCCGCACCGCTGCGGCCCGGGGCGAGTTCCCCGGGCCGGAGAGCTCGGTGATGAAGCTCATCGTCTCGGAGTTCTACGCCACGGGTGGCGACCTGATCGTCGAGCTCCAGGGCGCCGCCGGCACGCTCAGCCGCGAGGACGCCCCGTTCGACGGCCGCTTCCAGGACTTCTTCATGTCGCAGTGGGCGCCCCGGATCGGCGGCGGCACCGATCAGGTGCAGCGCAACATCATCGGCGAGCGGGTGCTCGGGCTGCCCGCCGAGGTGCGCCTCGACAAGGACGTCCCCTTCCGCGACCTGGCCCGCGCCTGAGCTGCGACGACGTTGGTGACCCGCGTGTCGGAACGACCGTCGACCCCTCCGTCGGCCCCTCCGTCGGCCTCTCCGTCGGCCCGGGCTGCGTTGCCGGCGGTGGACCTGGACCATGCCGCCACGACCCGGCCGCGACCCGAGGCGCTGGCGGCCTCCGCCCCGTTCCGGGAGCACCGCTACGGCAACCCGAGCGGCACGCATGCGCTGGCCCGCGACGCGGTCCGGGCCCTGGATGAGGCGCGCGAGCAGGTGGCCGAGGTGCTCGGCCGGGATCCGGGTGAGGTCGTCTTCACCTCCGGCGGCACCGAGTCCGATGTCCACGCGGTCACGGGCGGCCTGCCGGTCCGCAGCGGCGTGCCGGTCTGCCCGGCGAGCGAGCACCACGCCGTGCTCGACACCGTGCTCGCGCTCGACGGACGGGTCGTCGCCGTCGACCGGTTCGCCCGGGTCGACCGGGATGCGCTCGCCGGGACGCTCGACGAACTGACCACCGCCCGTGCGGCCGGGACGGGACCGGGGGTGGGGGTCGTCTCGGTGATGCTCGCCAACAACGAGCTCGGCACCACGAACGACCTGAACGCCGTGGCGGAGGTCATCGAGCGGCACGCTCCCGGTGTCCCGCTGCACACCGACGCCGTGCAGGCGGCCGCCTGGCTGGACCTGGCCAGGGCTGCGGCGCCGGCCGACCTGGTGACCCTGTCCGGACACAAGTTCGGCGGGCCCCGCGGCTCGGGTGTCCTCGTCGTCGGCCGCGGCGTCGCCCTGCGGCCCCTCCTCCACGGCGGTGGTCAGGAGCGGGGCCGACGCTCGGGATCGGTCGACGTCGCCGGCGCCGTCGGGCTCGCGGCGGCCCTGGTCGCGGCCGCGGCGGAACGGTCGCGGGTGGTCGGCGAGGTGGCTCGCCGTCGTGACGACCTGCTGCGCGGTCTCCGGGAGCGGATCGATGGCCTGGTGCCGACCGTGACCGATCCCGGGGTCGAGGTGCTGGCCAACTTCGCGCACGTGATGGTGCCGGGTGTGGAGGCCGAGCCCCTCCTGTTCCTGGTCGACCGGGGCGGGGTCCGGGCCTCGGCCGCGTCGTCGTGTGCCTCGGGCGCCCTGGAGAGCTCGCACGTCCTCGAGGCGATCGACCGAGCGGGTGGCGCCATCGTGGGGGCGCCGCTGCGGCTCACCCTCGGACCGACGACCTCGGATGCGGACGTGCGTCGGGCCGTCGAGGTGATCGCCGACGCGGTCGAGCGGCTGCGCTCGCACGACCCGGCGGGACGGAGCTGACCGTGCGGCTGCTCGTCGCCCTCTCCGGCGGGGTCGACTCCTCGGTCGCCGCCGCCGAACTGCGCCGTGACGGCCACGAGCTGGAGGCGGTGACGATGCGGCTCTGGGGCGGGCCGTCGGACACGGGATGCTGCTCCGTCGCCGACGTGGAGGACGCCCGTCGGGTGGCTGCGCAGCTCGGCCTCGAGCACCACGTGTTCGACTTCTCCGAACGGTTCGAGCGAACGGTCGTCGACCCGTACGTCTCGGATCACGCCGCGGGCAGGACCCCGAACCCGTGTGTCGAGTGCAACCGGCACCTCAAGTTCGACGCCCTCCTGGACCGGGCGGACGTGCTCGGTTTCGACGCCGTGGTGACGGGTCACCACGCCCGGATCGTGCAGCACGGCGGCCGGGCCCGGGTGGCCCGCGGTGCGGACCGGGCCAAGGACCAGTCCTACGTGCTGCACCCGCTCCACGACGCCGCCCTGCGGCGGGTCCTGTTCCCGGTGGGCGACCTGACCAAGTCGCAGGTCCGGGACCGGGCGCGGGAACTCGGTCTGCGGACCGCCGACAAGCCGGACAGCCAGGACGTGTGCTTCGTCACCGCCTCCGACGGTCGGGCGGCGTTCCTGGGTGCTCGGACGCCGTTGCACCCAGCCGAGGTCGTGGATGCCGAGGGCCGGGTCGTCGGTCGCACGGACGCGGTCGAACTGGTCACGATCGGACAGCGACGCGGACTGGCGCTCGCCGGCGGCCCGGACCGTCGCTACGTGGTCGACGTCGACGTCGCGGCCAGACGGGTCGTCGTCGGACCGCCCGAGCGGCTGCGTCGCGACCTCGTCGAGTTGGACGGAGTCGAGTGGAACGGTGACGCCCCGACGGGCACCGTGCTCGCCCAGACCTCGGCGCACGGTCCGGCCGACCCGGCGGTGGTCGAGTCCACCGATCCCGATTCCGGCTCGGCGGTCCTGCGCTGGGAGACCGCCCGTCCGCGGGTCGCTCCCGGCCAGAGCGTGGTGGTCTACGACGGTGACGTGGTCCTCGGCGGGGGAGTGGCCCGCGCCTGACGGATCAGTCGCGTCGGACCTTCAGGCCGCGTTCCTCGGCGATTCGCAGGAACACGCCCGGCCGCGTGGGTGCGATGAGCACCGAGGTCGTCTCGACCGCCTCGGCGACCTGGTTGCGGCGGGTGGCCCGGACCAGTGACACCGGCGTGTCCAGGTCGACCTGGACGATGAGGCCGGTGGCCCCGACGGACAGGTCGAGGGCGGTCGTGTCGGCGTGCGCCGGTCCGACCCGGGTCACCGACCGGCGAGCGAGCAGCACCGGTTCGGCGAGCGCCAGCGCGTCGACCAGCGTCACCCCCGCGGGGACGAACACGAGGGCCCGACGCGCCAACCGGTCGAGCGAACGCCCTCCGACCCGGGCCGTGGCCGCTCCGGTGGCCGCCAGCACGGCAGCCGGGACCCAGGCCTCGCCGAGTGCGGCGACGACGGCGCCGATCGCCGGGCCCACGGTGAGGACCCAGGTGAGTGGGACCGGACCGGCGAGCAGGGCTGCCGGGCAACGCAGAGGCGAACGGTGCTCGTCGCCATAGGAGCCGCCGTCGATCGCCCACTCGCCGATGGGTGCGGAGAACGCCACCACGGCCAGGACGGCGCCGATGGCGACTCCGATCCAGCCGGCCGGTCCGGGGGTGGCCGCAACCGCCGCCAGCAGCGCCACGACCACGGGGACGGGGGCCAGCACCCGGAGCACCGTGAGCGCCCGGGGATCACGCACGAGCGTCGACCCGAGTCCGATGGCCCAGCCGAGCCACGCGGCCACGATCGCCACCCACCGACCGGGACCCTCGTGACCGGCCAGCACGTCGGCGAGCAGGTCCCCGAGCGTGACGGGCAGCGCGGCCCAGAGTGCCCGACAGATCCACAACGACAGGGGTGCGTCCACCGGGACAGATTTGTCCCTCGCGGTCCTCCACCGCTACTAACGGTGTGTGGACGTCGTGCGTGGTGAGCTCTTCGGGCTGGCGACGTCCGTCGGCCCCGTCCCGTTCACGGACGTGCCCGAGGCCGTCGACTTCGCCCGCCGGGCCCACGAACGGTTCCCGACCGTGCCGGTGCTCGCCCGTCCGTCGGCGTCGCTGCTCGGCCAGGTCGTCGACGGGATCGCCGGTGTGTCGCTCGACCCCGATGGCCCGACGACGGGCGCGCTCGTGGTCGATCCCGGTTCGTTCGATCCCGGTTCGTTCGACCCAGGTTCGTTCGACCCCGGTTCGGTCGGTTCCGGCTCGGTCGACCCGGACGGTGGCGTGCTCGAGGCGTTCCTCTCGTCGGGCGCGTCGAACGTGACCGCCGTGCGGGTCCCGGTGCTCGGGCCGGTCACCACGGCCCTGTCGCTGCGCACCGCCGGCGTGGAGCAGTCCGCCGCCGTTTCGCTCGCCACCCGAGCGGTCGCCGCCCGCGCGGTGGCGATCTCGGAGCGCATCGCCCGGGCCTGGCCGGACGTGCCCCAGGTGGTGGTCCTGTCGGAGCCGGGGCTCGTGGGCAGCCTCCATCCGACCTTCCCGTTCGGCCGGGACCAGGTCCGCTCGGCGCTGCTCGACCCGGTGGTGGACGCCCTCGACCGGGGTCCCCTTCGCACCGGCACGCCGCTCCGGCCGGCCGCCGGCACCAGCGACACGGGGGTGGCGCACCGGATCGGCCTGCACGTGCCCGGGCGCACCGACTGGGACACGCTCGTCGGCTCCGGGGTCTCGTTCGTCTCGCTGCCGGCCGATCCGACCGTCGGCCCGTGGGCCGGACCCCTCGGCCGCCTCGTCGCCGCCGGCGGTCTGATCGCCTGGGGTGCGGTGCCGGTGGACCGACCGCTCGGCACCCGCAGCGACTCGCTCTGGCAGCGGCTCACGGCGGCCTTCGCCCTCCTGTCGGCGGACGGGGTCGACCCGATGGAGCTCCGCCTCCACTCGCTGGTGTCGGCCACCGACGGGCTGGCCCACTTCGACCCGCCGGGCGCCGGCCGGGTGGTCGACCTGTGCACGGATCTGTCGTCGCGGTTGCGGCGACAGAGCATGGCGGCCCGGCTCTCACTCGGCGCCTGACCGGCGCCGTCGGTGTCGGGGACCGGCGCCTGACCGGCGCGGACGGCGCCGGGGCCGTCACAGCCCGGCGGTAGCCTGCGGCCGTGCCTCGGTCGGACGACACCCCCAAGGAACAGCCCGCGTCACCGGACGCGGACCTGGACCCGGCCGGTCGGGTCGAGTTCCTGCGCGATCGCATCCGGGCCCACGACCGGGCGTACTACGAGCTCGATGCTCCGACCATCCCCGACGCCGACTACGACCAGCTCGTCCGTGAACTCCGGTCGCTCGAGTCCGCCCATCCGGACCTGATCACGCCGGACAGTCCGACCCAGCGGGTGTCCGGCGCCGCGTCATCGCAGTTCGCCCCGGTCCAGCACCGGGTCCGGATGATGAGTCTGGACAACGCCATGGATGCCGACGAGTTGCGGGCCTGGGGGGAGCGGACCGGTCGCCGCCTGGCGGAACTGGGCCGCGCCGACGATGTCCGCTACGTCTGCGAGTTGAAGATCGACGGACTGGCGGTGTCGCTGCGCTACGAGTCCGGCGCCCTCGTCCTGGCGGCCACCCGGGGCGACGGCCGCACCGGCGAGGACGTCACCGAGAACGTTCGCGGCATCGGTGCCATCCCGGCCGAACTCGTCGGTCCGGTCCCCGAGGTCGTCGAGGCCCGCGGCGAGATCTACCTCCCGATCGAGTCGTTCCGACGGCTGCGGGAGCGGACCGAGGCCGAGAACGAGGAGGCGGTGGCCGCCGGTCGCCGCCCCCGACCGCTCCCCGCCAACCCCCGCAACGCCGGCGCCGGATCGCTGCGCCAGAAGGACCCGGCGGTGACGGCATCCCGGGGCCTGTCGTTCTGGTCGTACCAGCTCGGCGAGCTCGTCGGGATGGACGCCCCGCCGACCCACTCGGGCGCGCTCGAGCTGCTCGGTGCGCTCGGCCTGCCCGTCAACCCGGTCACCCGGTCGTGCGCCTCCCTCGACGAGGTCTACGAGTTCTGCGCCCACTGGGTCGAGCACCGCCACGAGCTGGACTACGAGATCGACGGCGTGGTCGTGAAGGTCGACGACCTCGGGATCCAGCAGGCGCTCGGGGCGACCGCCAAGGCGCCCCGGTGGGCGATCGCCTACAAGCTCCCGCCCGAGGAACGTACGACCACGCTCCTCGAGATCCAGGTCTCGATCGGCAGGACGGGCAAGGCCACGCCCTTCGCGGTCATGGCGCCGGTCTTCGTCGGCGGCTCCACGGTGGGAATGGCGACGCTCCACAATGAGGACCAGGTCCGGATCAAGGACGTCCGTCCCGGCGACACCGTCGTGGTCCGCAAGGCCGGCGACGTCATCCCCGAGGTGGTCGGCCCCGTCCTCGAGTTCCGGCCCGACGACTCGGTGCCGTGGGTCTTCCCGGTCGACTGCCCGTCCTGTGGTGAGCCGCTGGTCCGGGCGGAGGGCGAGGCCCAGCACCTCTGCGTCAACGCCGCCTGCCCGCAGAAGCGCTGGGCGGCGGTGTGCCACTTCGCCTCCCGTGGCGCCATGGACATCGAGGGGCTCGGCGAGACGCAGGTCCAGACCTTCATGGACCTCGGTCTCATCACCGACGTCGCCGACGTGTTCACCCTCGACCTCGAGCGCATCGGCGAGCTGCGCGGCTACGGCGAGACCTCGGTCGAGAACCTCCGGGCCGCCGTGGACGCGGCCCGGTCCCGGCCGCTCGCCCGGCTGCTGTTCGGTCTCAACATCAGCCACCTGGGGCAGGCCGGAGCCGAGGTGCTCGCAACCTCGCTGGGGAGCCTGGATGCGATCGCCTCGGCGAGCATCGAGGACCTGGGCGCCGTCGACGGTGTCGGTCCGGTCATCGCGGCGTCGGTCCACGAGTGGTTCGCCGACGCCGGCAACCGTGAGCTCGTCGGCCGACTGGTGGCCGCCGGTGTGAACACCCGGGGCCCCGAGCGGTCGGTGCTGCCCCAGACCCTGACGGGGCGGAGCGTGGTCGTGAGCGGCACGCTGGAGCGCTACAGCCGTGAGCAGGCCGAGGAGGCCGTCAAGGCCCGCGGCGGGAAGTCGCCGGGGAGCGTCTCCAAGCGGACCACCGCGCTGGTGCTGGGTGCCGACCCCGGAGCCTCCAAGGTGGCGAAGGCCGCCGACCTGGGCGTGCCCGTCCTGGACGAGGCCGCCTTCGAACGACTGCTCGAGACGGGGGAGCTCCCGACGTGAACCAACCGACCGTCCAGGCCGTGATCTTCGACTTCGGCGGGGTGTTCATCGACTCCCCGTTCACGGCTCTGGTCGAGGACGCCCGAGCCGAGGGGCTGGATCCGGACGTCCTGCTCGACGTGGTGTTCGGCCCCTACGACCAGGACACCGACCACCCGTGGCACCGACTCGAGCGCGGCGAGATCGACCTGGTCGTGGCCCGCGACGAGATCGTCGAGATCGCCACCTCCCGGATCGGCCGACCGATCGAGCCGTTCGACCTGCTGGCGGCCATGGCCGGCGGCGGCGTGCGCGACCCGTTCGTCGAGTACTGCCGCCAGCAGCGGACCGCCGGACGCCGGACGGGTCTGCTGACCAACAACGCCGCCGAGTTCGAGGAGTTCTGGCGACCGATGATCCCCCTCGACGAGCTCTTCGACGACGTCGTCGACTCCTCGGCGGTGGGCCTGCGCAAGCCCGATCCACGCGTCTACCACCTGGCGCTCGAGCGGCTCGGGGTGACCGCCTCCGAGACGGTCTTCGTGGACGACGCCCCGGGCAACGTGGCCGGTGCCCGCGCCGTGGGCATGCGGGCGGTGCTCGTCGGGCCCCGTCCCGACGACGTGCCCCTGGCACTGGCGGAGCTCGCCGAGCTCCTCGGTTGAGGTCGAGCCGTTCAGGCGGCGCCGAAGCACCAGGAGACCGGCTCCGAGCGGTCGGGTCCCTCGACCTGTCGCCAGACGATCGCCACCACGCAGTTCTGCTCGGGTTGGAGCGACTCGATCGGCTTGCCGGATCCCGGGGTGAACTCCACCCGGCCCGTCCCCAGGTCCTTGCTCAGCCCGTCCTCGGCGGTCCGGATCTCGACGCCGTTGATGATCAGGTAGGCGTCGTAGCCGTTCGCCAGATCGACCCCGACGGTCGACTGGGCCAGCACCTCGGCGCCCGAGGCCGGGATCAGCCGGTCGATGGAGTCGGGTGTGGCCGCCGAGGTGGAATCGTTGCCCGTGGTGGCGAGCACGACGGTCGCGGCCAGACCGCCGACACCCAGCAGCAGGAGTATGGCGATGGCGAGTCGCTGCACGAGCGGCGTCCGCGCCGGGGTCGGGGCAGCGGGGGGAGCGGTGTCCTGCACCCTCCCAGTGTGCTGCGCACGGCGACCCCGGCGCAGGTCGGGGCGGGGACCACGGGGGTCCACCGATCGGCGGGCGCGGCGTCGTAGCGTTTCGACGGGGCCAGTCGTCGGCGGTGCCGCCGGCGGACCGCCGGTCCCGTTGGGGTGGTCTGCTGTCCGTGGTGTTCCCCAGCCGCCGCTCACGGCGGCCACCCCAACCGGACCGGCGGTCGACGTGACGTAGCCTCGCCCCGTGACCGACGGCGGAACCCGACCTCCGCCGGAGCGGCTGACGGCGGTGTCGATCGAGGCCCCCGGCGTGGACGAGGAGGTCGTCGTCCCCTGGTCCGACCTGATCGAGCGGGGCGGGCATCCCGCCGCCCCCGCCGGTGCGGTCGACCGGAGGGGCCGGAACCGCTCGCCGTGGCTGGTCACCTGGGTCGTCCTGTTCGGGACGTTCTGGGTGGCGAGCACCATCACGATCCTGGCGGTCAGTCGGCCGGAGATCGCCGCCGACCTGGGCACCTCGATCGAGTCGCTCGTCTGGCTGATCTCGGGGCCGACGATCGCGGTCGCCCTCACGGGAACCACCGCGGGGAAGCTCGGCGACCTGCACGGCCACCGACGCGTCTACGTGCTCGGGATGGTCGGCGCCACCGTGTTCGTGGCGCTGACGGCGATCGCCTGGTCGGGTCCGTCGCTGATCGCCTTCCGGGTCCTGGGCGCCACGATCGGGGCGGCCACGGGGCCGTCCTCGCTGGCGCTCATCAACCGCATGTTCGCCCCCGAGGACCGTTCCCGGGCGTTGGGCTTCTGGTCGCTGGTCGTGGCCGGGGGGCCGGTCTTCGGCCTGGTCGTCGGCGGGCCCCTCGTCGAGGCCTACGGCTGGCGGGCCATCTTCTGGTTCCAGGCCCCGCTCCTGGCGGTGGCGACGCTCGCGTCCTGGTGGCTCCTTCCCGAGACGCCTCGCCGCCTGCACGTCCACTTCGACATCCAGGGGCAGGCGACGCTCGCCGTGGCGCTGGCCGGACTGCTCATCGGGATCGACCGGGCCGCCGCCTGGGGGCCGACGAACCCGTGGGTCGTGGCGTCGTTCGCCCTCGTCCCGCTCGGCCTCTGGGCGTTCGTGCGGGTCGAGCGGCGGGTCCCGCACCCCCTGATCCCCCTCGGATGGTTCCGGCGCAGGAACTTCGCCGTCCCGGTGGCGGTGGGTTTCGCGGTGCAGTTCGGCTACATGGGCGGCTTCATCCTGGCGCCGAAGCTCCTCGCCGACGTGCGGGGCCTGTCGGCCGACGCCATCGCCCTGCTGATGGTGCCGCGACCGCTGACCTTCGCCATCGCCGGTCCGGTGGCCGGGTGGCTCGCAACCCGGATCTCGGCGCGGACGACGGTCGTGGCGGGGACGATCGCCCTCAGCCTGTCCATGACGATCTTCGCGTTCGTCGCATCGGATCCGACCACCGCCGCCATCGTCCTGGCGCTGACCCTCTCGGGCATCGGCATCGGCGCGGCGCAGCCGCGGCTCACCGCGTGCGTCGCCAACGCCGTGCACGAAGAGGATCTGGGCATCGCCGGAGCGACCCAGCTGCTGGTCGCGCAGGTCGGTACGACCGTCGGCATGAACCTGCTGGAGGCGATCCAGGTGACGGCGGCCGCCGGTGCGACCGGGGCGGCCGCGGGGTCGTCCTACTCGATCGCCTACGGCGTGGGGGCCGCGGTCGCCGTGGTCGGCGTGGCGCTGGCCGGGCTGCTCCGGGAGTGACGCCCGATGCCGTCGCGGGGTGATCTCCGCGACCCGGAGATCTCCGCTACTCGGTGGTCACCGTGACTCGGAGATCACGATTACTCGGTGATCTCCTGGATCCGGGCGGAGACCTCGGCCTGCAGACCGGCGTCGCCGCCGCCCTGCTGGAGTGCCATGAGCTTGGTCATGTCGCCCTGCACCTTGATCTTCCCGGCCATGAACGCCTGCATGCCCGCCTGCGGGTTCTGCTCGACGAGGATCGCCTTGGCCGTGGCGTAGTCGAGCGCCACGGTCAGCTCCGGGTCCTCGATGTGGCCCAGGTCCATCTTCATCTCGCCGTCGGAGGTGTCCATGTGCGCCTGCACCTCACCGTCGCCGAACGGCACCTCGGTGATGTTGAGGTTCATCTTGATCGAGTGCGCCGGCGTCGCCGAGCCGTCGTCGAGCTCCTCGCGGATCTGCTTCGCTGCGTCGAGCCACTCTTCGGTCAGGAACTGGTACTTCGCCACGGGGTGCCCTCCATCGGTCGTCCGTCGGTCGCTGTCGCGGGCTGAGCGTAGTGGGTGGTGCCCCGACGGGCCGTACACTCTCCGGCCGGGACCGCCGAGGGGTGGCCCGGCCCGCACGCTGCGACTGGAGGCCAGGTGAGCGACGACGTCGAGGTGATTCCGGGAGCCGAGGCCTGGTCGGCGGACGGCGGCCCGGTGGGCGTGCTCGTGCTCCACGGGTTCACCGGCAACCCGGGTTCCGTCCGCGGTCTGGCCGAGGCCTGCGCCGCCGCCGGCCACACCGTCGAACTCCCCCGTCTGCCGGGCCACGGCACGACCGTCGAGGACATGCTCGGCACCGGCTGGGGCGACTGGTCGGCAGCTGCCGAGGCCGCCTACTCGGGTCTGGCCGAGCGCTGCGAGCAGGTCGTCGTCGCCGGCCTGTCCATGGGCGGGTCCCTGACGTGCTGGCTCGGCACGCGCCACCCGTCGATCGCCGGGCTCGTCTGCATCAACCCGGCGGTCGCCCCGAGCGACGACATGCGGGCGCTGGTGGCGGCCATGGTGGAGTCCGGTGAGACGCTCATGGACGGCATCGGTTCGGACATCGCGGCGCCCGACGTGGTCGAGACGGCCTACTCCCAGACGCCGCTCGCCCCGCTCCTCACCCTCTTCGAGGCCTCCGCCGAGGTCGTCGAGGACCTGGGCCGGATCACCTCGCCGCTGCTCCTGTTCACGAGCCCGGAGGACCACGTCGTGCCGCCCGCCGACAGCGACCTCCTGGCCGCCGCCGTGGCGGGTCCGGTCGAGCGGGTGTCCTGTGACCGGAGCTACCACGTGGCGACGATGGACCACGACGCCGGCATGATCGCTGAGCGCACCGTCGAGTTCATCGCCCGGGTGACGGCGTGAGCGATCCGTCGGCCGGGCGGATCTCGGCGGACGAGGTGGCGGCGGTCGCCCGCCTGGCGCACCTGCGACTCGACGACGACGAGGTCGCCCGCTTCACCCACCAGCTCGCCGACGTCCTGGGGCACGCCGCCGACATCGAGGCGCTCGACCTCGACGGCGTCGAGCCCATGGCGCGGCCGGTTCGTGTCGTCAACGTGCTGCGCGCCGACGAGCCCGGCCCGGGGTTGGACCGCGACGAGGTGCTGGCGCAGGCGCCGGCGTCCGAGGACGGCCAGTTCCGGGTTCCACCGGTGCTGGGCGGAACGCCGTGAGCGGCGCCTCGGTGGTGCCGGAGGCGGCCCCGCCGTCCGCGGTCACGCTCGCCGGCGCGGTCCGCCGCGGCGAACGCTCGGCCCTCGACGTGCTCGAGGAGCACCTCGGTCGCGTCGACGCCGCCGAGGGCGACGTCCACGCGTTCAACCTCGTGCTGGCGGACCGGGCGCGGGCGGCCGCCCGTCGGATCGACGAACGGGTCGCCGCCGGTGAGGACCCGGGTCCGCTCGCCGGGGTGCCGGTGGCAGTCAAGGACAACCTGTGCACCCGCGGCGTCCCGACGACCTGCTCGTCGCGCATCCTCGAGGGCTGGGAACCTCCCTACGACGCCACCGTGGTGACCCGCCTGCAGGACGCGGGGGCCGTCGTCGTGGGCAAGACCAACCTGGACGAGTTCGCCATGGGGTCGTCCACCGAGCACTCGGCGACGGGACCGACCCGCAACCCCCACGACCTGAGCCGGGTGCCCGGCGGTTCGTCGGGCGGTTCCGCGGCCGCCGTCGCCGCCGGGTTCGCCGCCGTCTCGCTCGGCTCCGACACGGGCGGCTCGATCCGCCAGCCGGCCGCGCTCTGCGGAGTCGTGGGCGTCAAGCCGACATACGGGCTCGTGTCCCGGCTCGGGCTGATCGCCTTCGCGTCCTCGCTCGACCAGGTCGGCCCGTTCGCCTCGACCGTCGCCGACGCGGCCCTGGTCTGCGAGGTGGTCGGTGGTCACGATGCCGGTGACTCGACCTCACTGCCCGTCGACTTCCCGCCGGTCTCGGATCACCTCGCCGACGGCGTGGCGGGCATGCGGATCGGCCTGGTCGCCGAGATGCTCGGCGAGGGGATCGCCCCGGACGTCACCGCCCGGGTCCGCGTGGCGGCCGAGGTGCTCGCCGCCGCCGGCGCCGAGGTGGAGGAGGTCTCGGTCCCGGCCGTGACCTACGGCCTCTCGGCGTACTACCTGGTCGCCCCCGCCGAGGCCTCGTCCAACCTCGCCCGCTACGACGGCGTCCGCTACGGGCGTCGGGTCGACGCCCCGACCGCCGGCGAGATGATGGTGGCCACCCGGACCGCCGGGTTCGGCGACGAGGTGAAGCGTCGGATCGTGCTGGGCACCTACGCGCTGTCGGCCGGCTACTACGACGCGTTCTACGGCAAGGCGCTGAAGGTCCGGACCCTGATCCGTGAGGAGTTCGACGCCGCCTACGAGCGCTTCGACGCGCTCGTGTCGCCGACCTCACCGACGACGGCCTTCGCGTTCGGCGACAAGACGGCCGACCCGGTGCAGATGTACCTGAACGACGTGTGCACGATCCCGTCCAACCTGGCGGGTCACCCGGCGTTGTCGGTGCCCTTCGGGACCGGCGCGGACGGCCTGCCGGTGGGCGTGCAGGTCATGGCACCGGCACTCGGCGAGGTGGCCGCCTTCCGCGTCGCCGCCGTGCTCGAGGCCGCCGCCGGGGGTGCATCGTGAGCGGCGTCGACCCGGAACGCTGGGAGGTCGTGATCGGGCTCGAGGTCCACGCCGAGCTGGCGACCCGGACGAAGCTGTTCTCCTCGGCGACCGCCGAGTTCGGTGGCGAGCCCAACACCCACATCGACCCGCTGACCCTGGGCCTCCCCGGTTCCCTGCCGGTGCTCAACGTCCGTGCCGTCGAACTGGCGATCCGGGTCGGACTGGCCCTGGGCTGCACCGTCCAGCGGTCGGTGTTCGCCCGCAAGAACTACTTCTACCCGGACCAGCCGAAGAACTACCAGATCTCGCAGTACGACCTGCCGATCAACGTGGACGGCTCGCTCGAGCTGCCCTCGGGCCAGGTGGCCGGGATCGAGCGGGCGCACCTCGAGGAGGACACCGGCAAGTCGACCCACGTGGGCGGTGGCGGTCGGATCCACGACGCCCGTTACTCGCTGGTCGACCTCAACCGTGCGGGCGTCCCGCTCCTCGAGATCGTCGGGCGACCCGACCTGCGATCCGCCGACGAGGCCCGGGCCTACGTGAGCGAACTGCGGTCCGTGCTCGTCGCCGTCGGCGCGTCGGACGGGAAGATGGAGGAGGGCTCCCTCCGGGTGGACTGCAACGTGTCGGTCCGGCCCCGGGGCGCCACCGAGCTCGGGACGCGCTGCGAGATCAAGAACATCAACTCGCTCCGGAGCCTGGGTCGGGCGATCGACGCCGAGGCCGCCCGGCAGGTGGCCCTCATCGAGGCCGGCGAGCGCATCGTCCAGGAGACGCGCCACTGGGACGAGGAGGACGGCCGGACGCACACGCTGCGCTCCAAGGAGGAGGCCGACGACTACCGGTACTTCCCCGACCCCGACCTGGTCGAGCTCGACCCGGACCCGGCGTGGATCGAGGAGATCCGCGCGTCGCTGCCCCCGCTCCCGGCCGCCCGTCGAACCCGGCTCGTCGAGCGCACCGGCGTCGGGCGTGCTCAGGCGGCCATCGTCGTCGAACGCGGACTCGATGCGCTCTGCCTGGCGGCGGTCGACGCCGGCGCCGACCCGGAGCGGACCGTGACCCACGCCGTGCACAACCTGGCCGACGACCGGGCCGTCGACCTGGACCCCGGTGCCCTCGCGGCCCTGGTCCGGATGGAGGTCGCGGGGGAGCTGACGGCGACGCAGGCCAAGACGGTGCTCGCCGAGCTGGTCGAGCGTGGCGGCGATCCTGCCTCGATCGCCGCCGCCAGGGGGTTCGAGGCCATGGACACCTCTGAGCTCGAGGGAATCGTGGACGGCCTCATCAGCGCCCATCCGGACGAGTGGCAGAGGTTCTGCGACGGTGACGTCAAGGTCACGGGCTTCTTCGTCGGTCAGGTGATGAAGGCCACGGGCGGCAAGGCCGACGGCAAGGCGGTCACTGCCCTGCTGAACAGCCGCACGGGCTGACCGGCGATCGCCCGGAGGTGCTCGAGCCCGGACCCCTGGCCCTCGTGGCGGTCGCACTCCTGTGCGGATCGTTCCTCAACTCGTTCGTCGGGTTCGGATTCGCGTTGATCACGGTTCCGCTCATGGCCGTCGCGGTGGGTCCCTCCGAGGCGGTGGTGCTGAGCGCCGTCTACGGGCTGTTGTCCAACGGTGCCGTGGCGGTCCGGCACCGACGTGACACCGACGTTCCCGTCGTGCGACGTCTGGTCGCCGGGTCGGTCCCGGGGATGATGCTGGGACTCGCGGTGCTCATCACCGTTCCCGCGGCGCCGCTCCAGGTCGCCATCTCGGTCTCGGTTCTGGTGTCCGTCGTGGTGCTCGCCCGCGGGTGGGTGATCGTCGACCCTCATCCGGGCGTCGACGTGGCTGCGGGCTTCGTCAGCGGGGTGCTCAACACCTCGGTCGGAGTGAGTGGTCCGCCGGTGATCATGGACCTGCACGGCCGATCGTTGGGCAAGGGCCCGTTCCGGGCGAGTCTGGTCGTGTTCTTCGCCGCCACCGGGTTGGTGGCGATCGCCCTGTTCGCTGTGGCCGGTCGACTCGATGCCACCCTGCTGCTCGCCTCGGTCCTGGCACTCCCGGCGTGGCCGGTCGGTTCCCTGCTCGGCGGTTGGGCGCACCGGCGCTTCAGCGAGGAACGGTTCCGGACCCTGGTGTTGTGGATGCTCGTCCTCACCGCACTCCTCACGCTGGCGAGCGCCGTCGGTTCGTTCGCCGCGACCCCGGGCTGAGCGGCTGTGCCTACCATGATCCCGTGAGTCGTTGCCCGCACTCGCCCCGTCGGCGTCGGACCCTTGCTGGTGCCGTCGTCGTCGTGCTGGCGGTCCTGGTGCTCGGGGCGTGCGCATCGGACAGCGGCCCGATCGAGGTTGGTGGTCCGGGTCGGGTGGACGAACCGGGTCCGTTGCCCACCGCCCCGTCCGCTCCGCCGACGACCTCCGGGTCGTCCGGTCGCCCGGCGGCGTCGAGCGGCGACGTGACGGTCGACCAGCTCGTCGCCCGTATGGACGCCCTGGTGGCCGAGGACGACCTCTGCACCCTGCTCACGGGCTCGGCGCTGTCCGACGTCACCGGCGCCGACCTGGACCTGACCAGCCTGCTCGAGAACCCCCAGGGGTTCACGACGCTGTTCGCCTCGCTCGGACGTCTCTTCGGTCACATGGTCGACATCGCCCCGTCGGCCGCCGTGCAGTCGGACCTCGAGACCATGCGCGGGGTCTGGCAGGGCGTCGCCGGGCTCGATCCGCGGGCTCCCGATGCCGCCGAGCGCGCCGGGGGGCTCATCGCGAACCCCGCCGTCCAGCGGGCGCAGTCGAACCTGGGTGTGTGGGTGCAGTCGACCTGCGTCCGGTCGTCCTGAGTCCGGTCGTCCTGACCGGCGGTCCCGGTCAGCGCGCCGAACCGAGCCGTTCCCAGGCCGGGGTCCGGTAGCGCCGTCCCAGGAGCACCACGCGACTGGCCATGAACAGCCCGACGGTCAGCCAGAGTCCCCACAGTCCAGTCCCGACGCCCAGGAACACGGCGCCGCCGATCGCGAGCACGCCCAGCGAGGCCACCATCGCCACGGCGAGGAACCGCTGGTCGCCGGCGCCGACCAGGATCCCGTCGAGGGCGAACGCGGCGCCGCTCAGTGGTTGGGTGCAGCCGACCCACCAGAGCGAGGTGACGACCATGGCCAGGATCTCGGTGTCGTCGGTGAACAAGCGGCTGATCGGCCCCGCCAGGAGCACGGTCAGCGCACCGAGCACGAACCCGCTCCCGACGCTCCAGGCGATGATCCGTCCGGCGGTCCGCCGGGCCAGGGCCGGGTCGCCGGCCCCGAGCGACCGGCCGACCAGACTCTGGGCCGCCGCCTCGAGCGCGTCGAGCAGGTAGGCGAGGAACGTCCACCACTGGAACGCCACCTGGTAGGCGGCCAGCGCGGCCGCCCCACGCCGAGCCGCCAGGAACGTCGTGCCGGTGAGCGCGGCGCGCAGCGCCACGGTCCGTACGAACAGGTCGCGTCCCACCACCGCCAACCCGGCGAGCTGCTCGGGGTGCGGCTGCAGGCCGACCCGCTGGGTACGAGCCAGTCGCAGGACCGCCGCGCCGAGCACGAGGGCGCCGCCCCACTGGGCCACGACCGTGCCCGCTGCGGACCCCGCCAACCCCCAGCCCAGACCGAAGACGAACAGCAGCTCGAGGAGCAGGTTCACGACGTTGGCGGAGATGGCCACCGCCATCGGCCGCCGGGCATCGAGGTGCCCCCGCAACGCACCGGTCGACGCCATGGTCAGGAGGATCGCGGGCAGGCCGATCAGACTGATCCGCAGGTAGAGGAGCGCCGCCTCGGACGCCCCCGACCCCACTCCGAAGAGGCCGACGAGCGGCTCGCCGAGCAGCACCAGCAGGGGTGTGGCCACCAGCGCACAGGCGGCCGCCAGCCAGAGCGCCTGCACCGACAGCGAGGCGGCGGCCGGGGCGTCGCCGCCACCGAGGGCCCGGGCGACCGTGGCGGCGGTGCCGAAGGTCAGGAAGATGCACGCCCCGACGACGAACAACAGGATGCCGGACGCCACAGCCAGGCCGGCGAGGGCGTCGGTGCCGAGGCGTCCGACGATCGCGGTGTCGACGAGCAGGTAGAGCGGCTCGGCCGCGAGGGTGACGAGTGCCGGACCGGCCAGCGCCCAGATCGACCGGTCGAGCGACCGTCCGGTCGGCTCGGAGGGGTCGCTCAGACCGGGATCCAGACGAGCGAGAACATCTGCACCGACACGTTGGTCTTCTTCAGTCGGATCTCCGCCGTCTCCACCTGGGCGGCCACGTCGCGCCACTCGTCGTCGATCGCAACGAGCGCCTCGGCGAGTTCGGCCTCGGCGGCCTGGAGGTCGTCGACCTTGGCGTCGACCGCGGCCGCTGCGGCCTCGGACCGCTGCTGGGCCTTGTTGATGCGTTCACGTCCCGACATGGCCTTGCGGGCCGCCGAGGCCAGCCCCCGGGTCCGGCTGCCGCCGCCGAGCAGTCCGCCGATCAGCGTCCCACCCAGTCCGGTCAGTTCGGTGCCCTTGGCGTCGCTCGCGGCCTGCCGGGCGCCCTCGGCCCGCTGCTCGGCGGTGTCCACGGCGCTGCGGAGCCGGTCGATCCGCTGGGCGAGCCGGGCCCGGATCTTCTCGGCCTCGGCGTCGGCCGCGGTCTGGGCCGCGGCGTCGCACCGACCGGCGAACTCCTCGTCGGACTCTCCCGGCCGGCCCCACAGCTTGAGGCGGGCGTTGTGCTGCACGCGCAGCACCTGGTCCCGGACGAGCGCGTCCTTCAGTTGGCCGGACAACTGGGTGAAGAACGTCTTGGTGTCGATCCGGGCGCTGCACGGCAGGTAGCGCGCCCCGGATGGGGCCTCGGTGCGGAGGTCACGTTCGTCGTGGTCGACCGAGACGGCCGTTGCGGCGTCGGTCAGGTCGCTCAGCGGGGTGAGGACGGCCTCCCACTCGACGGCGTGGTGCGTGTCGCTTCTGGTGTCGTCGAAGTTGAGCTGCACCCGGACGGCGATCCCGGCCTGGTGGACCGTCGAGGTGGGGTTGCCGCCGACCTCGGTCAGCCACGGGGCGCCCGGATCGATCCAGCGGACCGGAACCCCGTCCGCTGCGGTCGGCGGCGTCACCGTCGTCTCGCCGTCGACACCGGCGACCGG
>CAYMKW010000008.1:36380-47214 GCA_964391365.1 uncultured Microthrixaceae bacterium
CGTCCGCTGCGGTCGGCGGCGTCACCGTCGTCTCGCCGTCGACACCGGCGACCGGAGCAGCGTCCACGCCCGGCGCAGCGTCCACGCCCGGTGGTGCCTCGGCGCCCGCCGGTGTCACAGGTGGCGCCGGTGTTGCCGTCGTTGCCGGTGCGGCTGCAGCCGCCGGGACCTCGTCCCGTCCGGGCAGCGCGGCCAGCTGGGGTCCGGTCACCGGTCCCCGCAGGTACGACATGGCCCATCGGCTCGTGAAGCGCCGGGGACCACCCCCCTTGGCCTGGTGCAGGAAGAACTGGCGCTTCGCCAGCTCGGTGATCGAGCGGTCGAGGTCGGCCACGTCGACGGTCCCGGCGGCCGAGGACATGCCCTCGAGCAGGCGGGCCTTGTCACGCTCGGTCTGGAGTCGACCGACGAGCCAGGTCCCGGCGTTCGACATGGACTTGTAGTCCAGGTCGACCGGGTTCTGCGTGGCGAGCACCATGCCCACGCCGAAGGCACGGGCCTGTTTCAGAATGGTGAGGATCGGTTGCTTCGTCGCCGGCTCGGCGGTGGGTGGCACGTACCCGGCGACCTCGTCCAGGTACACCAGCGCCCGCAGTTGGTCCGTTCCCGGTTGGGATCGGAACCACCGGATGAGCGCACCCAGGATCCGGCTCACCGCCAGTTGGCGCTCCGGGTCGGACAGGTGCGAGAGGCACACCACCGACAGGCGGGGACGGCCGTCCGGCGCCCGGAGCAACTGGGCCACGTCCAGTGGGGCGCCGGTGCTCCAGGTCTGGAACCCGGGGGTGGCGAGGAGCCCGTTGAGCGACACGGCCAGCGCCGTGCGCTGCTTCGGGGGGATGACGGTGTCGAGTTCCATCACGCCGAGGGTGCGCATGGGCGGCGTCTGCACCCGGGCCACCAGGGTCGGCAGGTCCAGCGGCTCGCCCGCGGCCCACGCCGCGTGGATCAGGTTGGTCACGAGCAGGTGCTCGGGGCTGGCGAGCGGGTCGCCGGTGATGCCGACCAGGCCGAGCAGGCCGGAGGTGACGGCCTGGATCTCGGCGGCGAGCGACTCGGGGTCAGCACCCTCCGGGCCGCCCGGAGCGGTCAGGGTGCCCACGATGTTGAGGGGTGTCGCCGCCGTGGAGCCCGGCGTGTAGACCCCCATGGGGACGGCGGCGCGCAGGGCGGCGATCTGCTCCGGGCCCAGGTCCCACTCGGCCAGGCCGTCACGCCACTGGGTGGCGACCTGGGCGGGATCAGATCCCTCCGGGACCCACGGGGCGAAGTCCTCGGGGGCGAGCCCGGGGAAGGTGAGCAGCAGGTTGGTCAGGTCGCCCTTGGGGTCGATGGCGAGCACCGGGACGCCGGCGGCGAGCGTCTCCTCGATCAGTGCCACGGCCAGCCCGGTCTTGCCGGATCCGGTCATCCCGACGATGACGCCGTGGGTGCACAGGTCGCTCGGGTCCAGGGCGACGGCCTCGCCGTTGCGGGCGCCGTCCTCGCCGAGTCGCTCACCGATCCGCAGTCCGCTCCGTTCCGTCACGCCCGAGAGGATGGCACAGGCGCGTGACGCCCCGGACCTGTGCGAACCTCTCCGTCGATCCGGGATCGACCCGGACGTGCAGAGGAGGAAAACCCATGGGTCTCGCAGACCAGGCCAAGGATCTCTTGGGCGACAACGCGGACAAGGTCAAGGACGTCATCGACGACGCCGCCGAGGCGATCAAGGACAAGACGCCGGACCAGGTCGACGGCCTCGTCGACCAGGCCGCCGAGAAGGCGAAGGACGTCGTCGACGGCCAGTGAGTCGACGCCCGTTCGGCTCCGGGGCCCGCACGTCGGCTGTCGTGCGGGCCCCGTCGCGTCCCGGCACGGTCGCCTCCCGGTCGCAACGACCGTGGGAACATGCGGTGTGTCCCGTTCGCGCAGGAACCCCGTCGTCGAGTTCGCCGTCGACCGCCCGGGAGTGGTGGTGACGGTGGTCGTCGTCCTGGGGCTCGTGCTCGCCGCCGGCATCGGGAAGCTGCTCGCCGACCGGCAGGCCGACGCCGTCGCCGCCGAGCGCGCCGAGCAGGTCGGCGGGCTGCTCGACGGCACCCGACCGGCGGAGTACCTGACGCTCAACGCCGGGACCGGTGACCCCGGCGTCGCACCGGGCCGGCTCGACGGTGCGAACGACCTGGAGAGCGTCGTGGCCGGGTCGCGTCTGGCCTTCCTGCGGTTCCAACCGGACGGCTGGTGGTCGGCGTTCGCCGAGCGCTGCGTGGTGGCCGAGGTCCGCGCCGACGAGGTGGTCGTCCGGGTCGAGAAGCTCGCCTGCGCACGCGTCCCGGCACCTGCGGAGGCGCCCTGAGGGTGCCCTAGGGTGTCCGCCATGGCCGAGCCGACCGAACCCGACCTCAAGATCCGCTCCCACGACGTCACCGACTTCCCCAACCGGGCCCCGGCGCGGGCCATGCTGCGGGCGATCGGGATGACCGACGACGACTGGGACCGGCCGCAGATCGGCGTCGTCTCGTCGTGGAACGAGGTCACGCCCTGCAACATGCCGCTCGACCGGCTGGCCAAGCGCTCCAAGGACGGGGTGCGCGCCGCCGGCGGGTTCCCGGTCGAGTTCTGCACGATCGCGGTGTCGGACGGCATCTCGATGGGACACGAGGGGATGCGCGCCTCGCTGGTCTCCCGCGAGGTGATCGCCGACTCGGTCGAGACGGTCATGCACGCCGAGCGGTTCGACGGCATGGTCACCTTCGCCGGCTGCGACAAGTCGCTCCCGGGGATGATGATGGCGGCGGTCCGGCTGAACGTCCCGTCGGTGTTCCTGTACGGCGGTTCCAAGCTGCCCGGGAACCTCAACGGCGAGGTGCTCGACATCGTGAGCGTGTTCGAGGCCGTGGGCGCCCACGCCACCGGGAGCATCGACGACGAGCAACTGCTCGCCATCGAGTCCAACGCCTGTCCGACCATCGGTTCGTGCGCCGGCATGTTCACCGCCAACACGCTGGCCTCGGTCGGCGAGGCGCTCGGTCTGTCGCTTCCCGGTTCGGCGTCGGCGCCGGCGGTGGACCGCCGCCGCGACGACTACGCCTACGCGTCCGGGACCGCCGTGGTGCAACTGCTCCGTCAGGGCATCCGGCCCCGCGACATCGTCACGAAGGGTGCGCTCGAGAACGCCATCGCCGTGGTCATGGCGCTCGGCGGCTCGACCAACGCCGTGCTGCACCTGCTCGCGATCGCCCACGAGGCGGGTGTGGACCTGGAGCTCGAGGACTTCAACCGGGTGGCGGCACGCGTGCCGCACATCGCCGACACGAAGCCCAACGGCCGGTTCCACATGCTCGACGTCGACCGGGTCGGCGGGGTGCCCGTGGTCATGGCGATGCTGCTCGAGCACGGTATGATCCACGGCGACGAGGTCACCGTGACCGGTCGGACGGTGGCCGAGAACCCGGCGATGATCGACCCGCCCGGACCCGACGGCGAGGTGATCCGCCCGCTCGCCACGCCGATCCACGAGATCGGCGGGATCGCCGTGCTGCGCGGTTCGCTCGCCCCCAAGGGGGCGGTCGTGAAGGTGGCGGGCATCGACTTCGACCACTTCGAGGGCCGGGCGCGGGTCTTCGACGGTGAGGACGCCGCCATGGAGGCGGTGCTCGCCGGTCGCATCGAACCCGGGGACGTCGTCGTCATCCGCTACGAGGGACCCAAGGGCGGCCCGGGCATGCGCGAGATGCTGGCGATCACCTCGGCGATCAAGGGGGCCGGACGTGGCGACGACACGGCGCTGATCACCGACGGGCGGTTCTCCGGTGGCACGAGAGGCTTCTGCATCGGCCACGTGGCCCCGGAGGCCGTGGACGGTGGACCGATCGCCCTCGTGGCCGAGGGCGACACGATCCGGGTCGACGTTCGGAACCACACGATCGACCTCCTCGTCGACGAGTCCACCCTGGAGGCCCGCCGGGCGGACTGGAAGCTCCCGGAGCCCCGCTACACCAGCGGCGTGCTGGCGAAGTACGCCGCCCTCGCCCAGGGCGCCGACATGGGTGCGATCACGCGACCGTGACGACCGGCCCGGTTCCGGGCGCCCCGGCGCTGTGCGCCCGCGGCCTCACCAAGCGGTTCGGTCCCCGGGTGGCGGTCGACTCGCTCGACCTCGACGTCCCCGTCGGCAGCTTCTGCGGGCTCGTCGGCCCGAACGGATCGGGCAAGACCACGACGCTGCGCATGGCCGCCGGACTCCAGCGGCCGGACTCGGGTCGGGTCTGGGTGTCGGGCCACGACACCTGGGAGGACCCGCTCCCCGTCAAGACCCTGCTCGGTGTCGTGCCCGACCCGATGCACCTGTTCGACCGGCTGACCGCCTGGGAGCTGCTCGACCACCTGGGCGAGCTCCGTGGGATGCCGCGCACCGTGGTCCGTGAGCGCTCCGAGGAGCTGTTCGGGGTGCTCGGACTCTCCGAGGCGGCCGCCACGCTCGTCGGCGGGTACAGCCACGGCATGCGCAAGAAGACGGCGCTGGCGGCGGCCCTGCTGCACCGGCCCGCCGTGCTGCTCCTCGACGAGCCGTTCGAGGGTGTCGACCCGGTGTCGGCCGTGACGGTCCGGGAGGTGCTCGGCCGCTACTGCTCGGGCGGCGGCACGGTGGTGTTCTCCAGCCACGTCATGGAACTCGTCGAGCGCTCCTGTGACCACGTCGTGGTGGTCACCGACGGCCGGGTCCTGGCGGCCGGGCCCATGGACGCCGTCCGGGGAGCGACCTCGCTCGAGCGGGCGTTCATCGACCTGGTGGGGGCGGCACCGTCCGATGCGGGACGACTCGGTTGGCTGGACGGTCCCGGTGACCCGAACGGCTGAGCCGTCGACCGCGTCGGTCGTGCGGGCGCTCGTCCGTCTCAAGTGGTCGCTGCTGCGCAACGGTCTGCGCGGGAGCACGCAGTTGCGCATCCAGACCGGCCTGTCGCTGGTCTTCTCCACGGGTGCCGGACTGCTCGCGTGTGCGTTGACCGCCGGAATCGGCCGAGGGTTCGCCAACGCCGACGCCGCCGTGGTGGTGCTGCTCCCGGCCGTCGTGGTCGCCACCGCCCTCCTGGCTGCGGCCGCCGGGGTCGAGTCGACGGTGGACGTCCGGATGCTGGCCGCCACCCCGGTGACGCCGTCGGCCATGTCGACCGGAGTGCTCGCGGCGGCCACGGTGGGTCCACCGGCGTTGGTCGGCGCACTCTCCGGACTCGGACTGGCGATCGGTTACGGAGGCGGCGGACCGGCCTCGTGGGCGGTCCTGGTCCTGGTCGTGGTCGGCTGGTGGGCGACGTTGCTGCTGGTCAGCCGCAGCTCCGCGAACGCCCTCGGTGCGCTCACCGCCGGGCGCTGGCGTCACCTCGGCCAGTTCCTCGCCGCGATCGCGGCGGTGGGCCTGTGGCTGGTCCTCCAGGTCGGCTCACGCATCACCGCCGGGTGGACCGGAGCCCGCTGGATGGCCGAGGCCGACCGGTGGGCCTGGACGCCCCCGGGCCAGCTCGGTCGGGCGTTCGCTGCGGTCGCCGACCGTCCCGGTGCGGCCCTGCTGCACCTGTCGGCGTCGCTGGTGTGGCTCCCGGCGCTCTGGTGGATCCACACGGCCACGACCGGTCGGCTCGCCACGACCTCGGCCCGAGGGGGCGACGGGGCCCGCGTGCCGCGCACCGGCCGCGCCGGCGTGCGATCGGGGATCCTCGGCTGGCTGCCGTCCGGTCCGGTGGGTTCGCTCACCGCCCGGACGCTGCGCACGAAGTTCCGGAGCCCCCGTGAGGCGGTCAACACGGTGGTCGCGCTGCTCCTGGGGGTCGGTGCGCTGGCCGCGCTGCCGTTGCTCGGCGCGGGTGCGCTCGGCGGACCGCTGGAGTCCGGCGACGGGCGGCTCGTGCTGACCGCCGGGCTCCTGCACTTCGCCGTCCTCTTCGAGGGCAACAACGCCTACGGCTACGACGGTCCGGCGCTGTGGTGGGAGGTGGGGGCGGGTGCCGACGGCGGCCGGTTGAGCCGCTCGAAGGCGTTGTCCTCACTGGTGGTCATGGCGCCGGCCGCCGTGGCCCTCGTGCTCCTGTTGGCGCTGATCTCCGGCGGCTGGCCGTGGCTGCCGGCCGGACTGCTGCTCGTCACGGGGTCGATCCTCCTGGCGACCGGTGCCTCGGTGCTGAGCGCCGCCCTGGCGCCGTTCGCCCTCCCCGACAGCCCGAACCCGTTGGCCGCCGGCGATGCCGGCCAGGGCTGTCTGGCGGGCAGCGTCCTGATGGTCGGGATGATCGTGTTGAGCGTCGTGTCCGTTCCGGTCGCGCTGGCCGTGGTCTGGGCGGTCGGTCGGGGTCCGACGACGACGGCGTTCGTCTCGCTCCTGGCCCCGGTCGTCGGGGCCGCGCTGCTGGCCCTGGCGCTGGTCGCGGCCCGGGCGCTGCTCGGTGGCCGCGAGGCCGAGCTGGTCGCCAAGGTGACGCCAGCGCGCTGATCGGTTCAGTCCCGGTCGGGACGGGCCGCCCAGATGCTGCGCCCGGCCCGGACCGCCGTCGCCGAGACCTCACCCAGGTGGGCGGGCACCTCCAGGATCCGCAGGTCGACGCCGGGCCATGCCCGCACGTCCCAGCCGTCCCGTGGTGCGACCGCCACCACCGGCAGGGCGGCGAGCGCCCGGTCCCGGTGGTCATCGTCCTCGTACCAGGAGCGGTCGAGCACCTGGTCCCACTTGTCGGCGCCCAGGACGACGACCTCGTAACCCGCGGCCTGGTCGGCGATCAGCGGCGAGGTCGACCCGACCGCCCGCAGGCGGGGTCGGTCACCGATCGCAGCGCGGACCCGTTCCAGTCGGGGCAGGCCACGCTCGGCGAGGTGCGGCTTGCCGAGCGGCGCGGCGGCGACCGCCAGGTCGACCCGCTCCAGCTGCAACTGCTCCAGGGCGGCGGTGGCGACGGCGAGGTGCGCCACGGTCAGCGGGTCGAACGATCCGGGGTAGACGGCCACGGGCACGGGTCCAGCATCGCCGAGGCCCGGCCCCCGGTGCCACGATGGGGGAGTGGAGCCGGATCCGGGGTCGGAACTCGTCGACGTGGTCGACGCCGACGACCGGGTGCTGCGCACCGTCACCCGCGCCGAGATGCGGCGGGACCGCCTGCGGCACCGCTGCACGTTCGTCGTGGTCCGGACCAGCGACGGCGGCGTGCTGGTGCACCGCCGGTCGGAGGAGAAGGACCTCTGGCCGGGTGCCTGGGACCTGGCCGTCGGCGGTGTCGTCACCGCCGGTGAGGACTGGGAGTCCGCGGCCCGCCGGGAGCTCGCCGAGGAGGTCGGCATCGAGGGCGTGGATCTGGTCGAGCTGGGTCGGGGCCGCTACCGGGACGACCACGTGGACGAGATCGCCCGGATCTGGTCGACGACCTGGGACGGGACGGTTCGCCACACCGACGGCGAGGTGGCCGAGTCGCTGGTCGTCGGGATCGAGGAACTCGCCGAGCGTCTGGAGCGCGACCCGTTCGTCCCGGACTCGCGGGCCCTGGTCTGGCCGCTCCTGGGTGCGCCGTCCGGCTGAGCGCCCGCCGTGGTTGGCAACGCCGCGAGGCCGCTGGCAGACTGTCGGCGTGCACGGCGGCCGCCCCGCAGAGGATCTCCGACTCGTAGCGTCCTGAGGCGCACCTACGGCCCAGACGGCCGGACCGAGCGAGCGAAGCGAGACGAGGGACATGCAGACCAACGGAGGCGCCGCACTCATCAAGGCGCTCGAACTCGAAGGCGTCGAGGTCATGTTCGGCCTTCCCGGCGGTGCGATCCTGCCGGTGTACGACCCGATCATCGACAGCCCGATCCGCCACATCCTCGTGCGCCACGAGCAGGGCGCCGGCCACATGGCCGAGGGGTTCGCCCACGCCACGGGTCGCCCGGGCGTGGCCATGGTGACCTCGGGTCCGGCGGCCACGAACATCGTGACGCCGCTCTGCGACGCCTACATGGACTCGGTCCCCATGGTCGTCATCACCGGACAGGTGCCGTCCCCGGCGATCGGGACCGACGCCTTCCAGGAGTGCGACACGGTCGGGATCACCCGCTCGGTGACCAAGCACAACGAGCTGGTCACGCGGGCCGAGGACATCCCGCTCGCCATCCGACAAGCCTTCCACATCGCCACGACCGGCCGCCCCGGTCCGGTTCTGGTCGACATCCCCAAGGACATCGTCGATCCGGTCAACCCGAACTCGGCGCTCGACTGGTACTGGCCCTCGGACGCCGAGGTGGCCTCGAGCCTGCCGGGCTACGCGCCGACCACACAGGGTGACCCCGAGCAGATCCGGGCCGCCGCCGAGCTGATCCTCGCGGCCCGCCGCCCGGTGATCTACGCCGGGGGCGGCATCCTGAAGGCGCGGGCCGCCGAGGCGCTCCGCGAGCTCGCCGAGCTGACCGACATCCACGTCGTCACGACCCTGATGGCCCGCGGCGCCTTCCCCGACGACCACCCGCTCTGCCTCGGGATGCCCGGCATGCACGGCAACTACACGGCCGTGACCGCCATGCAGGAGGCGGACCTGCTGATCGCCCTCGGCAGCCGGTTCGACGACCGGGTGACCGGCCGGGTCGATGCGTTCGCCCCGGGCGCCAAGGTGATCCACGTCGACATCGACCCGGCCGAGCTCGGCAAGGTCCGTCGGGCCGATGTGGCGATCGTCGGCGACTGCCGGCTCGTCATCGAGGAACTGGTGACGGCGGTGCGGGACCTGTCGGGTGGTGACGTCACGGCGGCGCAGCCCGACCGGGGCGAGTGGCGCTCCACGGTCTCCGGCTGGCAGGAGCGCTTCCCGCTGGTCTACGAGCCGTCGGCCGAGGGCGACCTGCTCAAGCCCCAGTTCGTCCTGGAGCAGCTGCGTGAGCGGGCCCCCGAGGACTGCATCGTCGCCTCGGGCGTGGGTCAGCACCAGATGTGGACCTCGCAGTACTGGCGGTTCAACCACCCGTACACCTGGGTGAACTCGGGTGGCCTCGGCACCATGGGGTTCTCGGTCCCCGCGGCCATCGGCGCCAAGGTGGGTCGCCCCGACCGGATGGTCTGGGCGGTCGACGGCGACGGCTGCTTCCAGATGACGGCCCAGGAGCTGGTGACCGCGGCCACCGAGCGGATCCCGGTCAAGGTGGCCATCCTCAACAACGCCTACCTGGGCATGGTCCGCCAGTGGCAGGAGATGTTCTACGACGAGCGGTACTCCGAGGTGTACCTGTCACCGGACCTGCCCGACTACGTCAAGTGGTCCGAGGCCATGGGCTGCGTCGCCATGCGGGTCGAGTCCCCGGACGAGGTGGGCCCGGCGATCGACAAGGCGAACGAGATCGACGACCGTCCCGTGGTGCTCGAGTTCCGGACCGACGCGAGCGAGAAGGTCTTCCCCATGGTTCCGGCGGGACGGAGCAACTCCGACATCGTCGTCGACCCGTCCCAGCCGGACCCCCGCAGCGGAGGTGCGCGGTGAACCTGCCGGTTCCCGCCGGGCCGCCGCCCCGTCACCACGTCCTCTCGGTGCTCGTCGAGAACCGGGCCGGGGTGCTCGCCCGGGTGGCCGGGCTCTTCGCCCGCCGCGGCTACAACATCTTCTCGCTGGCCGTCGCCCCGACCGACGACGACCGGTTCTCGCGCCTGACCGTCGTCGTCGACGTCGAGTCGGCGCCTCTGGAGCAGATCGTCCGCCAGCTGGACAAGCTGGTGAACGTCATCGCCATCTCCGAACTGGACCCACGCCAGTCCGTGGAGCGAGAGCTCGTCCTGCTCACGGTCCGGGCCACGCCGGCGGACCGGGACCGGATCGATCAGGTGCTCGAGCGGTTCGACGGTCGGGTCCTCGACGTCGGTGCCGACGAGCTGACCGTCACCGCCGACGACCATCCGGACCGACTCGACGAGTTGGAGGAGGCCCTCCGGCCCTTCGGGATCGTCGGCGTCCAGCGAACCGGCCGGGTGGCCCTGCCGAAACTGGATCCGGCGCCCGCCGGCTGATCAGCCGCCGGCGAGGCAGGCCACGGTGGCCTCCTCGATGAGGGCCTGCACATCGGCGGGCAGCCCGTCGGCCTGACCGGCGGCCGCCAGAGTGCTGATCGACAGCTGCGGCGCGATCGCCTCGGCGATGCACGTCGCCTGCACCGTGTCGAAGGTGCCGTCGGAGCTGAGCTCCTCGACGAACAGGTCGGCGACCACCTCGTCGGGGACGCAGACGTCGAGGGTGTCGAGGAACTCGGTGGGCAGCCCACCGGTGTCGCTGGCGTCGACGAGACCGACGATCAGCTGACCGGTGGTCCCGTCGATCTCGCCGGCGACGCAGCTGACCACCGACTGGTCGGGCGTCGGGGAGCCGGGCAGCTCGTCGAAGAACAGCGCGGTGAGCGCGCCGGCGAGCGTGGTGCCCGAGATGCAGGCGTCGAAGGCGGCGCCCGTGGCCTCGAGCTGTTCGGAGGTGGGGGTGTCGGTCGTCAGCAGGTCCTGGGCGTCGGACTCGCCGAGGGCGTCGATCAGTGCGGTCCCGAGGCAGCCCGTCTCCAGTTCGTCGACCTCGGTGCCGTCGATGTCGAACTGGCTGAGGATCTCCTCGCCGAGCGCGATCGACTCGGCGCTGAACGTGTCGTCGCTCCCGGAGCCGCCGGTGTCCTGCTCGGCATCCTGGGTGGTGGTGGTCGTCGCCGCCTTGTCCTCGAAGCTGCCGCCACCGCAGGCGGCGAGCAGCAGCGCGGTCCCGGCGAGCAGGGCGGCGAGCAGGGTCCGGGGTCGGCGGGCATGCACGGTGTCGGTCATGGACTCACCCTAGGTGACCGTGTCCCCACTCGCATGGATTCGTCACCCGCACGGATT
>CAYMKW010000009.1:0-5169 GCA_964391365.1 uncultured Microthrixaceae bacterium
GGCGGCGGTGGTGCCGAGATGCCCCAACTGGACGTCGGTTCCGCGATCTCCTACGGGTGGAAGAAGTTCAGCGAGAACGTCGGGCCGTTCATCCTCCTGGTGCTGGCGGTGTTCGTCGCGGTGATCGTGCTGAACATCCTCCAGGGGATCCTCACGCCGAACAGCGGCGGCTTCCTCGCCCTGGTCTGGTCGCTCGCGCTGTCGATCGTGGTCATGGTCGTGTCGTTCATCATCCAGGCGGGCGTCTACCGCGCCGGCCTGGGGGTGACCCGGGGCCAACAGCCCAGCGTGTCCATGCTGACGCAGACCGACAACATGGTGCCGTACATCCTGACGGTGATCCTGGTCGGCCTGGGGGCCTTCGTCGGGTTCCTCCTGTGCATCATTCCCGGGATCATCTGGCTCATCTTCACCGCCTACGCCCCGATCCTCGCCCTGGACAAGGGGACGAGCCCGGTCGAGGCGATCACGACGAGCCTCAACTGGGTGAAGGACAACATGGGTCAGGTGTTCCTGATCCTGCTCGTGTCCTGGGTCGTCTACATCGCCGGTGCGCTCCTGTGCGGAGTCGGCCTGCTCGTGTCGATCCCGGTGGCGCTCGTCGCGATCATCTACTCGTACCGGGCACTCACCAACGAACCCGTCGTGCCCTGACGACGACGGTCATCCGACCTCGACCGACGGCGGCCCTCCGGGGTCGCCGTCGTCGCGTCCGGACCGCGTCCGGCCGCAGCGATGCGATCCGCTCAGGCGCCGTGCAGGACCCGGACCGACCGGAGTCGGCGTTCGAGGTGACCCTCGAGCGCAGCGGTCGCGATGGAGTCGACCTCGTGGGTCACGTCGCCCTCGGGCAGGTCGAGGGCGGCGACGAGTCCTCCGCCGAGCACCGCCCGGGCCACGGCGAGCGCCTGGTCCGACACGGGTCGCCCCCCGCCGCAGGTACGACAGCGGACGCCGCCCGCCTCCAGTGCCAGCGCCACCTCGGTGTCGTCGGCCCCGCAGGCCACGCAGACCGACAGCTCGGGGGCCACGCCCTCGGCCGCCAGCAGCTTCAGGTAGAACGCCGCCGGGAGCAGCGGCGGATCCCGGTCCTCGATCGTCCGGAGCGCGCCGACGAGCATGTCGAAGGTCCGGACGCTGGCCTGGCGGTCCTGGGAGACCAGATCGACGGCCTCGAGCACCGCTGCGACGTGCGACAGGCGCGACATGTCGGCCCGCGACGCCGGCCGGGACTCCACCGTCTCGGCCTGGGTGACCAGGTCCAGCTCGCCGCGACCCTCGTGGAGCTGCACCTCGACGTGCGACCCGGGTTCCAGTCGTGAACCGAACTTCGACTTGGTGCGGCGGACCCCCTTGGCGACCGCCCGGACCTTGCCGGTGCTTCGGCAGAGCAGCACGACCACCCGGTCGGCCTCGCCGAGCTTGTAGGTCCGCAGCACCACGGCGACGTCGCGGTAGAGGCTCACGGGGTCAGTCTCCCACGGCCCGCTCGGCCACCGGCCGACCCATGGCGGTGGTGCCGGATCAGCCGGCGGCAGGGTCGGCGTCGGTCAGCCCACCGAACCGACGGTCCCGGCGCTGGAACTCGTCGATCGCCGCGTAGAGATCGCTCCGCCGGAAGTCGGGCCACAGCACGTCGGTGAAGACCAGCTCGGAGTAGGCCATCTCCCACAGCAGGAAGTTGGACGTCCGGTACTCGCCCGAGGTGCGGATGACGAGCTCCGGGTCGGGCATCGTCGGGTCGTAGAGGTGCTGGCGGATCGTCCGCTCGTCGACCTTGGACGCCGGGGTCCCCTCGGCCACGATGGCCCGCACGGCGTCGACCAGTTCGGCGCGTCCTCCGTAGTTGAAGGCCATGGACACCGTCATGGCGGTGTTGTCCTGCGTGAGCGCCAGCGTCTCGTCGATTCGCCGGAGGATCCGCTTGGGGACCCGCCAGTCGCGTCGACCGATGAACTGCATCTTCACGTTCTTGGCGTCGAGCTCGTCGCGCCGGGTCAACAGGAGGCGCTCGTTGAAGTTCATGAGGTAGCGGACCTCGTCGACGGGTCGCTTCCAGTTCTCGGTGGAGAACGCGTAGACCGTCAGCCAGCGGACGCCGGCGTCGAGGGCACCCCAGATGGTGTCCATGAGCGCCTCCTCGCCGGCGGCGTGACCGTCGGTCCGGGGCAGGCCTCGACGCTGCGCCCACCGGCCGTTGCCGTCCATCACGATGGCGACGTGGACGGGGATCCTGGACCCGTCGAGCTCGGTCAACTCCACAGGGGCACCGTACCCGATGCCCCGGACCGACCGACGACGACGGGTCGCACCAATCGGATCAGTAGCCGAGCTGTTCGAGCGCCCCCGGGCGGGACTGCCAGTCACGCTCGACCCGGACGCGCAGCTCGAGGAAGGCGCCCTCGGGCAACTGCTGACGGACCCGGCTCCCGACCTCCTTGAGCACCGAGCCGCCCTTGCCGATCACCATGCCCTTCTGAGACTCCCGCTCGACGAGGATCTCGACGGTGATGCGGGGCCACTCCCAGGCGATCGTCCGGGTGGCGATGGAGTGGGGCAGCTCCTCGCGCACCACCCGCAGCAGCTGTTCACGGACCAGTTCGGCGACGCGGAAGCCCTCGCCGGCGTCGACCGACACGTCGGTCGGGTACCACGCCGGTCCCTCCTCCAACCGGGACAGGAGGTGGTCCACGAACGGCTCGACACCCTCGCCCGTCCGGGCCGACACGGGGAACCACTCGACGGCCTCGAACCCGGACGCCGTCGCGAGCTGCTCGAGCAGCGCCTCGGGTGTGACCCGGTCGATCTTGTTGATGACCACGACCGACCCCTTCGGGAGTCGGGCGGCGATGCGCCGGTCGCCCGGACCGATCCGCTGGGAGGCGTCGAGGACGAGGCAGGTGACGTCCACGTCGCCGATCGTCTCGGTCGCCGCCGAGTTCAACCGCTCCCCCATCACCGTCCTCGGCTTGTGGATGCCCGGCGTGTCGACGAACACCAGCTGGGCATCGGGGCGCTGGAGGATGCCCCGGATCTGGTGTCTCGTCGTCTGTGGCTTGTCGGAGACGATCGAGACCTTCTCGCCCAGGATGCGGTTCAACAACGTCGACTTGCCGACGTTGGGGCGACCGACCAGTGAAGCGAACCCGGATCGGAAGGCCGGCTCGGTCACGTCTGCACCTGGTCGGCGACCACGTCGGGCCGTGCGCCCCGCAGGCGGACCCGGGTGACGCGGCGGCCGTCGACCCGCTCGACGACGAGCCGGACCCCGTCGGCGTCCACGGCGTCGCCCGGCACCGGCACCCGGCCCAACTTGCCGAACACCAGCCCGCCGACGGTGTCCCAGTCGCCCTCGGGCAGCTGCAGGTCGAGCTCCTCGTTCAGGTCCCCGACGTTGTAGGTGCCGACGACCAGCACCTCGCCGTTGGCGAGCCGTTGGAGGTCGTCGGTCTCGCTGTCGAACTCGTCGGTGATCTCACCGACGAGTTCCTCCAACAGGTCCTCGAGCGTCACCAGGCCGGCGGTGCCGCCGTACTCGTCGACGACGACCGCAAGGTGGGTCTTGGTCGACTGCATCTCCGCCAACAGGTCCCGGACCGGCTTGGTCTCGGGCACGAAGTAGGCCGTCCGCATGACCGTCGTGACGGCGTCGTCACCAGCGCCCTCCCGCTCGGCCCGGAAGGCGTCGCGCACGTTGACCACACCGACCACGTCGTCGGAGCTCTCGCCGTAGACGGGCAGCCGGGACATACCGACCTGGATCGCCCGGTCGACCGTCGCCCGGACCGTCGAGGTGCTGTCCACGGACACCACGTCGGGTCGGGGCACCATCACCTCACGCACGACCGTGTCACCGAAGTCGATGATCGACTCGATCAGTTCGCGCTCGGACTCCTCGATCACGGCGGCCTCGGCCGCCTCCTCGGCGAGCGCCAGGATCTCCTCCTCCGTGACGAACGGCCCCTGCTTGAGCCCCTTGCCCGGGAGCACGATGTTGGCGATACCGATCAACCCACGCGCCGGCCATCGCATGATGCGCCCGATGGCCTCGACCATGGGGGCCGTCAGCAGTGCAGCCCGGTCGGTGTGCTGCAACGCCCAGGTCTTGGGTGCGGCCTCGGCGAGAGTGAAGAGCACCACCACGTTCAACACGATGCCGACGGCCACACCGAGCGGGCCGAAGAGCCGGGCGGCCAGCACACCGACCAGAGCCGCCTGGACCGTCTGGACGATGTTCACCGACAGGTACACGGCGTTGAGGTCACGCTCCAGGTTCGTGACGATCCGCTGGACGAGCGGACCGCGGCGGGGGTGCTGCTCGGCGAGCGCCGCCGCCCGCGACCGGGTCATCCGGGTGATCGCCGTCTCGGCCACCGCCAGCACCGACGCCGCGACGACCAGGACGATGATCACCGCCAACAGCGCCACGTCGGTGCCGCTCACCGGACACCTCCCGTCCCGGCCGCGGCCCACGGGTCGCCAGCCAGCGGCCCGTGGTGACGCTCCAGCAGGTCACGTTCACGAGCCCACATGGCGGCTTCCTGAGCGCTGTCGGCGTGATCCCAACCGCACAGGTGCAACCCGCCGTGGGTGACGAGCAGGGCCAGCTCCGAGGGGAGGTCTCCGGCGTGGGCGGGCGCGCCCAGGGCGGCGACCCGGGGACAGACGACGATGTCGCCCACCACCCACGGCTCCTCGGCGGTGACCGGGCCGGCACCGTCGATCGGGAACGACAGGACGTCGGTCGGACCATCGTGGCCCAGGTGCTCGGCGGCCAGCGATGCGATCTCGTCCGGCTCGACCAGCAGGATGGTCGCCGTCGCCCGGTGCGCCACACCCTCGGCGGCCAGGACGGCGGAGAGCAGGTCGCAGCAGGCCGCCACGTCCACGTCGGTGTCGTCAGCGATCCGTCGGTCGACACAGTCCACGGCAGGGCCGCCCGTCGAGGAGCTCACCGTTCGGCGTGCCGGGAGTAGGCGTCGACGATGTCCTGGACGATGCGGTGGCGGACCACGTCACGCGAGCTGAGGTGCACGAACCCGAGACCCTCGATCCCCTCGAGCACCTGCTCCAGCTCGTCCAGTCCGGACCGCCCCCCCTGGACGTCGACCTGGGTGACGTCACCGGTGATGACCGCCTTCGACCCGAAGCCGATGCGGGTGAGGAACA
>CAYMKW010000009.1:5179-23097 GCA_964391365.1 uncultured Microthrixaceae bacterium
GTGTGGTGTTCTGCGCCTCGTCCAGGATGATGAAGCTGCCGTTCAGGGTCCGCCCTCGCATGAAGGCGAGCGGCGCCACCTCGACGGTGCCCCGCTCCAGGTAGCGCTGCGCCCCCTCGGGGCCGACCATGTCGTGGAGCGCGTCGTAGAGCGGCCGGAGGTACGGGTCGACCTTGGCCATCAGGTCACCGGGCAGGAAACCGAGCCGTTCACCGGCTTCCACGGCAGGTCGGGTCAGCACGATCCGCTCCACCTGCTTGCGCTGCAGGGCCTGGACCGCCATGGCCACCGCGAGCCAGGACTTCCCCGTGCCGGCGGGTCCGATCCCGAATGTCACGATGTTGCGGGCGATGGTGTCCACGTAGCGCTTCTGGCCGCTCGTGGACGGCCGGACGGTCGAGCCCCGGTGGGTGCGGAGGACCTCGTGGGTCAGCACCTCGGACGGCCGTTCATCGGCCCGGGCCATGTCGATCGTCCGCCTGAGCGCGGCCTCGTCCAGACGGTGCCCGCGCTCCACCAGGACGACCAGTTCCTCGAAGAGTCGCCCGACCCGGGCGGCGTTGTCGCCCGAGGTCACGATCTCGTTGCCCCGGACCGTCACGTTGGTGTCGGGGAAGGCATCCTCCACCACGTCGAGGAACTCGTCGCCCGGGCCGAGCAGCTCAGCCATCAGGTGGTTCCCCGGAACCCTGACGAGCATGGACCCGGCGTTCGCCGGCTCTCCGGGAGCGCCAGTGGTCAGGCCCGTGCCGACCGGTGTCGTCCCCGATCGGGGACCGTCTGCTCCGTCCATCTGCCCGTTCACCCTACCGCCGTCCCGGGTCACGGCCCGGCCGGTCCGGGGTGCGTGCTCAGGCCTGGTCCAGACGCGAACGGATCCAGCCGACGCCGTCGGCTTCCTCCATGGCGCCGGCCCAGTCGGCGAGCGTGGCGTCGAGGTCGGCACGTTCGGCGATCGTGGCGAGGATCTCGACGGTGATCAGCTCGACGGGCATGTCCGGCACGAACGAGTCGCCGAGCGGGTCCATCTCGACCGGTTCGGAGGGCTCGGCCATGAGGTAGAGCTCGCCCGTGTCGACCACCCAGTTGAGCTCGTAGCGGCGGCCGGACCCGTCGAGCCACTCACGGCCCAGGTTCACCTCGTCGGACGACCTCCGGCGGGGGTCGGCGTCGTAGAACTCCTCGATGTTCATGCTGGGTCCCGTTCCGTCGCTGGTTCTGGCGGTCGATGGGTTCGCACCCGGTCGACCGTGAACACGCTACGGCAGACCTGCGACGGCGGCTCAACCCACGGCGCTCCGACCCGCGGTCGGCCGATGGACCCGTCGACCGAGCGCGCGGGCACGGATCCCCGTTGTCGGCAGGCCGCCACGCCCGTAGAACTCCGCACCGGACCAGCCCGGCGACCCGACGGAGTTCCTCGTGCCGAACACCCACCGAACGACCGGGCCCGGGGCCCGACAGGATGCCGATCCCAACGGAACCCCCACACCGAATCGGCGTCGCATCCGGCCGACCGGATGGCCGGTGACCGGGAGGAGCATGACCGGCGCAGCGCTGGTGGTCGTCGCCGTCGGAGGCGTGCTGAGCGCACACCGCGCCGCCGTCGCCCCGCCAGCCACGTCGGTACTCACCGCCGCCGGACCGCTCCCGGCGGGCACGGTCCTCTCGGTCGACGATCTGTCCGCCATCCCGGCGGAGCTGCCGGCCGATGCTCCCGTTCTCGCCGCCGAGCTCCGCGACGAGCTCGCCGGACGGACGCTGCTGCGTGCGGTCGACGCCGGTGCGCTGCTCGCTCCGTCGGATGTGGGCGCCGGCGGCACGCTCCGGCCGCCGGGGTCCACGCTCGTGACCATCGAGCCGTCCGCAGCGCGGACGCCGCGGGATCTCCGGCCCGGCGTGAGCGTCGACGTGCTGGCCACCGACGACGAGCGGGGCATCACCGATCTGGTCGTCCGGGGTGCCGTCGTCGTCGGCGCTCCGGGCGGTGACGGTGATGGCGACCCGACGGCGATCGGCGGATCACTCGGAGCCCGGGTCGAGCTCGCGGTCGCCGACGAGACGGTCGCCACCGCCCTGGTCGACGCGGCGGTCCGTCACGAACTGACCCTCGTCGTACCCACCCCGGGGAGCGCCCGTGGATGAGCAACCGGCCATCGGGCACGTGGACGTCGTGGTCGCACTCCCGGGGGGCCGGCGGGAGTGGGCGACCCGACTGTCCCGCTGGTCCATGTCCGCCGGCGTCGCGGTCGAGCTGCTCCGCTGCCTGTCCGCCGACGAGGTCCGGGCGGTGCTCGGCGCCGGCCGACCGGTGGCACTGCTGCTGGTCGACGCCACCACCTCGGACCGGGACCTGATCGACCTCGCCGCGGAACTGGGCACACCCACCGCGCTGGTCGACGACGGCGGAGCGGCGCCGGACTGGACCGACCTGGGGTGCGTGGCGCGGCTCGACGAGCGGGTCGGCGCGGAGGAACTACTGGATCTGCTGCGCGACCTGCGGCGGAGCGCAGCGGCGCCGGTGCGTGCTCGGGCGGTCGACCTGGACGGACCGCCCCCTCCCGGACTCCTGGTCGCCGTGGCCGGGGCCGGAGGGTCCGGGGCGACGACCACCGCCATGCTCATCGCCGACGGACTGGGTGCACTCGCCCCGGACACACCGGGCGCCGAGGTCCACACCGTGCTCGTCGACGCCTCGGCGACCGGCGGCCTGGCGCTCTACCACGACCTCGTCCGGGTCACGGCCGGGCTGTCAGACCTCGTCGAACTGCACCGCCGCGACCGTGTCGACCCGGACCGGATCCGGGCACTCACCGCAGGTGTCACAACCCGCCACTACCGCGTGCTCCTGCCCGGTGCGACCGACGCACCGGGCCGAGCCCCGTCAGCGGCGCTCGCCGCCCTGGACGGACTGCGTCGGACGTTCGCCGCGGTGGTGGTCGACACCGGCGCCACGGTCGATGCGGACCACGACACCCTCGGCAACCCCTTCGGCGACGCCGCCCTGCGCACCGCCGACGTGGCGGTCGTGGTGGGCCGCGGCGGCCTCCACGGCCTCCACCAGCTGGCCGTGACCACCGATCGGGTCCGGCGGATCCGAGGCGACGAACCGGTGCTGGCCGTGTGCGCGGCGTGGCGACGCGGCGTGGACGACCGGCGCACCGCAGCCGCCGCATCGGGGCTCCCGGCCGAACAGATCGCCGTCGTGGCGCAGCAGGCGCGGCTCGAACGCATCCACCGTGACGTGGGCCCCCTCCCACGGCGAGCCACCGGCGTCCTGATCGACGAACTGGTGCGCGCCGGCCTGCGGGCCACTCCGGAGGCCCGGACATGAGCGCAAGGGAGTCGAGCCCGCTGCTGTTGATCGAGCGGACCGTTCAGGAACTGGCCGCACGTGAACAGGTCGACGTGGACACACCGGACGGCCGTCGGGCGCTGCGTCAGCTGATCGACGACACCGTTGCGTCGTGGGGTGGCGGTCGGAGCGGTCTGGGGGACCCGGACCGGGTGGCGGAGCGGGCGTACCGCAACCTGGCCGGCTACGGCCCGCTCGAGTCGCTGCTCGACGACGACGACGTGTGGGAGATCATGATCAACGGTCCGGACCTGGTGTTCGCCAAGCGGCACTCGCGGCCGAGCGGGTACCACGACGAGGTCTTCCACGACGACGCCCACGTCGAGCGGACACTGACGAAGCTGCTCGACGACTCGTCGGCGTCGCACCGCAAGCTCGACCCGGCCGAGGGCCTGCAGGACGCCGTGCTGGGCGGCGGCGCCCGCATCCACATCGTCCACCCCGACCTGGCCCGGGGCGGCCACCTGCTCGTGAACATCCGGAAGTTCACCGGCGTCGCCGTGGCCGACCTCTCCACCCTGGTGGCCCGGGGTTCGCTCACCGCCGGGGCGGCGGCGTTCCTGTCCGCCGCCGTCCGGGCGCGACTCACCATCCTGTTCGCCGGCGCCCCCGGCTCGGGGAAGACCACCCTGCTGGGCTGCTGCACCGCCGAACTCGACCCGTCGCTTCGTGTCGTGATCGCCGAGGAGGTCTTCGAGGCGGACGTCCAGGCCCCGAACACGGCCAGCATGCAGACCCGACCCGACCGACCGGACCGGCCCGGGGTGGACCTCCGCCGTCTGGTCGCCGGTTTCCTACGGATGGCACCCGACGTCGCCATCGTCGGCGAGGTGCGCGACCGCGAAGCGCTCCCCCTGTTGTTGACCCTGTCGTCGGGAGTGACGGGCTACACCACGATCCACGCCGGGTCCGCCCGTCAGGCGCTCACCCGGCTGCGGTTCCTCGCCCAGCTCTCGGAGGCCGCCCGACACCTTCCGCTCCCGGCGCTGAACGCCCTGGTGAGCGATGCGGTCGATCTGGTGGTGCACACGGAACGGACGCCGGCCGGACCGCGCGTGACCTCGATCGTGGCGCTCGAGGACCAGGTCGCCGGCGCCGAGGCCGTCACGTTCACCTGCACCGACGTCTTCCGGCGTGATGCGGCCGGCCTCGAGTGGACCGGCCTCCACCCCGTCCGGGCGGGCGAACGCCTGGCCCGCCGCGGACTGGACTGTCGGTCGGTGCTGGCGGGAGCCGGCGAGCAGGAGGGCCAACCGTGAGTTCCCTCCTCCTCGCGGCCCTCGCCGGCACCGGCACCGCCGCCCTCTGGTGGCCATCGACTGGGCGTCCCGGCACCTCCGCCGTCGCATCGTGGACCCGGCGGTGCCGGCTCGCCCTCGACCGGATCGGTCTCCACGCCATCGGAATGATCGGATTCATCCGGGCGACGGCGGGTGCGGCGGCCGGCGCGGCCGTGCTGACGACGCTGACCGTGGGGTGGAGCCCCCTCTCGCTCATCGCCGCCGCCACGGCCGCCACCATCCCCACGACCTACTGGCGGTCCCGCCACCGGGCTGCCCTGGCAGCCGCCCGCACGCACTGGCCGAGGCTCGTCGAGGAACTCCGCATCCAGGTGGGCCCCATGGGTCGGTCGATCCCCCAGGCGCTGCTCGACGTGGGCGAGCGCGCCCCCGAGGCGATCCGACCCGCATTCCGGGCGGCGCAGCGGGAGTGGAACCTCCGGACCGACGTCGACGGGATGCTGCACGTCCTGGCCGAGCGGCTCGCCGATGCCACTGCCGACGCGACCTGCGAGACACTCCTCGTGATCCATCAGGTCGGTGGCGACCCGGACCCTCGCCTGGCGGACCTGGCGGCCGCACGGCGACAGGATCTGCTCGACCGCCGTGAGGCCGACGCCCGGCAGGCCGGGGCCCGCCTGGCCCGGTGGTTCGTCGTCGCCGTGCCCATCGGCATGGGGATCGCCGGGGCGAACGTCGGGGACGGCCTCGACGCCTACCGGACCCCGACCGCGCAGGTGCTCGTCGGTGCCGCCGCAGCACTCGTCGTGGTCTGCTGGATCTGGGCCGGCCGCCTCATGCGGCTGCCCGCCGAGCCCCGGGTGTTCGCGCCGTGAGCGCCGCGCTCGGCCTGTTCGGACTCGTGCTCTTGTGGGTCGGCGTCGCCACGCTCCTGGCACAGACGCCGTGGGGCCGCCGACGACCGTTGCGCCGTCGGCTCGCTCCGTTCCTGCCGGGAGCGAACGTCCTCGGCGTCGACCCACCCGCCGCACAGGTCGGAACCGGTGCGGCAGTCCTGTCACCGGCGGTCCTGCACCTGCTGGATCGGATCAGTCGGATGCTCGGGGCACACGACGAACTGGCGATCCGACTCCTGCGCGCCGACGACCGACGCGGGGTGGGCACGTTCCGGGCCCAGCAGCTCTCGGGCGCGGTGGTGGCCACCTGCGTGGGCGGTGCGGTCGCCGTCGGTGCAGGAACCTCACAGCTCGGGGCGCTGATGCTCCTGTCGGGGGCGCCGGTGGCGTGGGTCGTCGGGAGCGAGCGACTGCTCGACGCCCGGGTCGCCGAACAGCAACGCCGCCTCCGACTCGAGCTCCCGGTCGTCGGCGAACAGCTCGCCATCCTGATCGGCGCCGGCTACTCGCTGCCCGCAGCGCTGCAACGACTCGCCGAACGGGGACGGGGACGAGCCGCCCGTGACCTCGGCGTCGTCAGCCGGGACCTCCGCCGAGGCGTCCACGAATCGGTCGCCCTGGCCGGATGGGAGGCCCGCACCGGACTCCCCGCAGTGGGCCGGTTGGTCAAGGTGCTGGGCATGCACCGCGACGCCGGTGACCTGGGGCACCTGGTTGCGGCCGAGGCCAGGGCGACGCGTGCCGAGTCGCACCGGGCGCTCGTCGAGACGATCGAGCGTCGGTCGCAACTGGTGTGGATCCCCGTGACCATCGCCACGTTGGTGCCGGGGCTGATCCTCCTCGCCGTCCCGTTCGTCGCCGCCCTTCGCCAGGTGACCGGGTGAGCCCCGCCCACCCGCCACCGCGCTCGCGCCCGGAGGGGCGCCCCATCACACCAGTGCGACCGTCGAGCGACGGGACACCGAACCACCAAGGGGACACCTCGTGGACCACACGACCGAACCGACCGCCGACACCACCGGGACCGGGCATCGGCCCGAGCCAACCCGCCCGCGTTCCGCCCGACGGACGCGGAACCAGGCCGGCGAAGGAGTCATCTCGACGGCGATCGCAGTCCTCGTCGTGGCCTTCATCGGGATCGGCCTCTGGCAGGGGTTCGACCTCCTGGTCAACAGCGCATCGCAGCGGACCCGGGCGCAGGTCGAACAGATCGGCCGGTGAGCGCGGCTCGGGCACGATCGGGGCGGCGCTCGGCGTGGCCATGATGGTCGCGGGCCTCGGGCTGGGCTCGAACGTCGCGGTCGGGCTCTGGGCCCGCTCGACGGTCGAGGCCGTCGCCTACGACACCGCCCGCCGGATCGCCGAGACACCCCGGTCCGCCGACGTCACGACCCAGTCGGCTGCGGTGCTGCGCAACGCCCGGAGTGGGCTCGGTCCGCTGGCGGCCCAGGTCGACCTGCGCGTCCTGTCGACGGGACCCGACGACGTGGAGGTGCTCGTCCGTTACCCCGGCGTCCGGCTGGTCCCGCGGCTCGTCCGAGCCGGGCCGGTCGTCGGGGCGATCGACCGGACGCTCACCGTCCGTCGGGAGGGTCGGACGTGACCGCTCGAAGCCGGCGGGCCGTCCGCCACGACCAACGGGGCGTCCTCGCAGGTGCCGAGTCGCTCCTCTTCGTCGCACTGCTCCTCGTCGGGGGTGGCGTCATCGCCGCCGGGGGGTGGACGACCCTGCGGGCGCAGGTCGCGCTCGACGCCGCCGCCCGCGAGTACCTGCGCGCCTACACGGAGGCACCCGACCCGCTCACCGCCGCGTACCGCGGCGAGTTGGCCGCCCGGCGGTCGCTGCGAGGGAACGGCGTCATCGACTCACGGGTCCAGCTCACCCACGCCGACCTCCGGTCGTTCGGCCCCTGCGCGTCGGCGCAGGTCGGACTCGCCGTCGAGATCCCGGCGGTGCGGGTGCCGTTCGTCGACTCGTGGCGACCGGTGTGGGTCCGCGTCGAACGTCGGGAGCTGGTCGATCCCCGCCGAGAGATGCTCCGCGGCCCGAACCACGATCCGAGCCGGACGGCCTGCAGTGACTAGGTGGCGGGAGCGACGTGGCCAGCGGGGATCGGTCCTGGTGCTGGTGCCGACGCTCGCCCTGGTCGCCGTCGCGCTGTGTGGGATCGCCGTGGATCTGGTGGCCGTGCACGCCGCCCAGCGGCGGACCCAGGGGATCCTGGCGTCGGCGGCCGATGACGCCGCCGCCATGATCGACACCCGACGCATCCAGCTCGACGGCGTGCCGGTCGTGGACCCCGACGCGGCGCGACGCGTCGCCGGCGCGCACGTGGCGGCGGCGAGGCTGCCGGGAACCCTCCGTCGCCTCGACGTCGACGTCCGCTCCGACTCGGTGGAGGTCCTGGCGGAACTGACCGTCGACCGGATCGCCCTGCGTGCACTCCCGGGAGCCCCCACGGACACGAACGTCGTCGCCCGGGCCCGAGCCGTGGTGGTCAAGTGAGGACGGACCGTCGACTCCAGGTCGATCAGCTCGCAGCCGGCTCGCCCGGCGACGCACACCTCACCGTCGAACCCGACTACTCCGACGCCCGGGATCTGTGCGAGGAACGGATCGAACGGCGGGTCCACGAGGGACGGGAGATCGTCGTCAAGCGGGCTCGCGGGCCGGCCCGGACGGCGCTCCGACGCGAGGCCACGATCCTGGAATCGCTCGACGGCGACGGCGTCGTCGAACTCGTCGACCACCGGAGCGCCCCGTCGGGTGACGAACTCTGGACGGTGGACGGCGGTCCAGCCAGCCTGGCCGACCCCTGGAACGGGACGCCGGCGGAGCGCGCCGCGTGGTTCGGCGACGGGTGCAGACGGCTCGCGGACCTCCACGCCCGCGGGTGGTTCCACGGTGCCGTGACGCTCGACCACCTGGTGGTCGACGGTGGCGGGGGGACCACTCGGTGGTGTTCGCTCGGGTCGGCAGGACGGATCGCCGACGACCCCGCCGGCCAGCGTCTCGACCGGATCGCCATCACCCGGGCCGCCCACCGGCTGGCCCGATCGCTCACCGGTTCGCTCACCCTGCGGCGACGGCTCGACCGACTCGGCGACGAAGCGGATCCCCGGCGGATCGCCCGCGCGTACCAGCAGTGGGCCCGTCGGCGAGCAGGACGGCGGCCCGGCCGGGGCCTGCCGGCGCTCCCGGCCCCCCGACTACCCCGGCGGCCCCGACTGCCCCGACTGCCCCGGCTGCACCGGCGACGGGAAGCCCGCTCGACGACGGGCCTGACATGGCGCCGACCGGTCCCGTTGTCCGTCCGCCAACTACCGGCGGCCCTCGCCGCAACGGTCGCGGTCATCGGAGCGCTCGTCGTCGCCGTCGGCACCCTCCGGTCGAGCGGGTGGAGCGAACCGAGGTCGCCGGAACCGCCCGACCTCGCCACGGCGACGACATCGGGCCCCGACGACTCAGCACCCGGGGAGGTGGCCCCGTCGGTGGTGCTCGGCGAACGGACCGTCCGTGTCGGACGGGCCGGTGACGTGGCGGTGACCGCCGACGCCCGTTGCGCCGGCGTCGGGAGGGTGTTCGTACTCCGGCCGAGCACGGGCGAGGTCTTCGACTTCCCCACGCTCCCGCTGCCGGCCGTCGGCGGGGCTGCCGCTCCGCCAACCACCGGCCGACTGCTCCGCCGCGAGTCCGGGCTGATCGGCCTCGCGGCACCCGACGGCTGCGGGCCGCCCCTGGCGACACGACGCGACGGCAGCACCACGCCCGTCATCCCGCCGTGAGGTCGGAGTCGACCGGCCGACCACGATCGCAGCGCACCGAGCGCTCCCCGGGCCGGGACGAGAACGCCCCGGCCCCCACCAACGACAGAGGAGCACCCACCATGACCACCGAGCCGTCGAACGCCACCGCCCTGGTCGACGCCGTCGCCACCGTCGGGGGGTGGACGGCGCTGGCCGCCGGCGCCGCCGCGGCTGCCGGCACGACCGTCGCCTCCCTGCACCGGCTCCTCGCCGGCCGGACAGGCCGTGCCGGCCGGCAGCGTGCGTGGTGCACCGCCGACCGGTGGACCGGTGATCGATCCCCCGCGTGGCGACGCCTGATGGGGACCACTGCTGGCCTGCTCACGGCGGCCGTGGGAGCGGCCGCCACCGGGAGTGCCCCTCCGGCCGGAGCGACGGCCGAGTCCGGGGCGACGCTCAACCACACGACGATCTCCGGGGGCGCCCCAGAGATCCAACTCCTCGACGTCGGCCCGGACGCCGACCGCGGACCCGACGCAATCGATCCAACGGGCACGAGCGCAGCGGCCCCGACGGCCGCACCCACCACCGCATCCACCACGACTCCGTCGACCATCACGGTGCCGAGCATCCCGGTGCCGACCACCCCGGAGCCAGCCGTCCCGGGGCCGATGGTCGCGCCGGTTCCCGCAGCACGAGTTCCCGCTGCTCCCCCGGCCGACCGTCCGAGCGCCGACCTCGCGACTCCCCCGACCACCCCTGCAGTCCCGACCACCCCTGCAGCCCCGGTCACGACCGTGCACCGGGTCGCCGACGGCGAGCACTTCTGGTCGATCGCAACGGAGCAGCTGCGGGCCCGGCTCGGCCGAACCCCCGGGGACGACGAGATCGTCCGCTACTGGCTGGCGCTGATCGAGGCGAACCGCGACCGGCTCGCCGATCCGGCCGACCCCGACCTGATCCATCCGGGACTCGAGCTGCTGCTCCCCGAGGTCGGACCCGTCACTTGACGTTGACGCGGGTCCCGTTCGGCACGTTGCGGTAGATCCACTCGGCATCCTCGTCGGCCATCCGGACGCAACCGGCCGACACGGGCCGCTCGCCGAGGGGGGTGTAGAGGGCCTGGCCGTACTTGCGAGGAATCCCGTGGAAGCCGATCCCGCCGGTGAAGTTCGTCATCCACTGCATCGTCGTGATGTAGTCGGTGGTCGACACCGTCGAGGCCGACCTCCGGTAGACCCGGAACGAACCGGAGGGTGTCCGCCCGCGCGATCCGGTCGACACCGGGAACTCCTTCATCAGGGAGCCGTCGGTCCCCCAGACCCGGACGCGCTGGGAGCCGAGTGCAACGTCGATGTGGTCGATGCCCGAGCCCACCGTCGGGCCGGCTCCGGCCGGGGAAGCGCCCCCGAGCACCAGACCGGCCACCGCCAACAGCAACGCCAGGACCGGAACCACCAGACGTGGCCGCGACCCGGGCCGATCCACGACCGGTGCGCCATCCGGCCGTCCGCCGTCGAGCGCCCCTGCGTCGAGCGTCCTCTCCTCCACCGTCCACCTCGTCCCCGGCCCACCGGCCGCTGCTCCTCCGGTCCGGAGTCCACCCGGACCGGACCCACCACGATCCGTCCCGGGGACGCACCGGAGGGCTTCGATCACTCATCGTGACATCGGGCCGGGATCGGGTCGAATCCAGTCGGACACGATGAACCGAGGGCGGCCGGGTTCGCAGTCGCTCGGAGGCGCGGGACTACCATTCGCCGATCCCCAATCAGCGGGGAACCGGACCCTCCTCGGGTCCCGCGCACCCGACCGAAAGGTTCCGCCAGATGCGAGTCCCCGCAGCCGCGATCCACTTCCCCGACGAGGACCGCGAGGAGATCCTCCGCCGGATCGACGAGTGCCTGAAGAGCGGCCAGCTCACCCTGGGCTCGATCGGCAAGGAACTCGAGGCCGAGTTCGCCGTGGCCCATGCCAGCCCGCACGCCATCGCCGTGAGCTCGGGCACGAGCGCCCTCGAGATCCCGCTGCGGGTGCTCGAGGCGTCGCGGGGCGAGGTCCTGGTCCAGGCGAACAGCTTCTTCGCCACGGCGGCCGCCACCCTGTCCTCGGGTGCCCGGATCCGCTTCGTCGACTGTGACCCCGCCACCATGGCGCTCGACCCGGCCGCCGTGGAGGCCGCCATCGGACCCGACACGGTCGGCGTGGTCACCGTGCACATCGGCGGGTTCGTGCCGCCGAGCGTCCGCGAGCTGCAGCGGATCTGCGAGGAGCACGGACTCTGGCTCGTGGAGGACGCCGCCCACGCCCACGGCAGCTCACTCGACGGGCAGATGGCCGGCACGTTCGGTGTCGCCGGGTCGTTCTCCTTCTACCCGACGAAGGTGATCGCCGGCGGCGAGGGCGGGATGATCGTCACCGCCGACGACCGGATCGCCGAGGAGGCCCTGATCTACCGGGACCAGGGCAAGGCCTCCTTCCTCACCAACGACCACACCCGCCTCGGGTACAACTGGCGGATGAGCGAGCCGCACGCGGCGATCGCGCTCTCGCAGATGCGGCGGCTCGACGAGTTCGTCGCCCACCGCCGCCGGATCGCCGCCCGCTACGACGAACTCCTCGCCGACAGCCCGCTGCGGCCGCTCGAGATCCCGGCGGACTCCTTCTGCAACTACTACAAGTACATCGCCTTCCTCCCCGACGGAGTCGACCGGGCCGAGCTCAAGCAGCGGCTCCGCTCCGAGTACCAGGTGGCGCTCTCGGGTGAGGTGTACGAGGCACCGCTCCACCTCCAGTCGGTCTTCGCTCCGTACGCCGACGGCCCCCTCCCCGGCGCTGAGGAGCTCTGCGCCCGGCACGTCTGCCTGCCGGTCTCGGCGATCATGAGCGAGGAGCAGGCCGACCTCGTCGTCGAGTCCGTCCACGCTGCGCTGGCGTCGTGAGCGGCGTCGTCGCCGTCACCGGCGGTTCCGGTTTCATCGGCTCGAACGTCGTCGACGCGCTGCTCGCGGCCGGCTACGGCGTCCGGGTGCTCGACACGCGACCCGCCGAGCGCGACGACGTCGAGTTCCACCAGGTCGACATCACCGACGTGGGCACGCTGGAGCCGGCCGTCGCCGGGACCGACGCCGTGTTCCACCTGGCGGCCATGGCCGACGTCAACGACGTGTTCGCCGATCCGTCGACGGCCGTGGCGGTGAACGTGCTCGGCACGGTCAACGTGCTCGAGGCGGCGCGACGGGCCGAGGCCGGTCGGGTCGTGCTGGCGTCGACCGTGTGGGTCTACGGGGCCTGCACCGACGAGGTGGTCGACGAGCACAGCCCGTTCAGCCCCGACACCGACCGCCACCTGTACATCACCACCAAGATCGCGTCCGAGTTCGCCTGCCGCGACTACCACAACCTGTACGACCGTCCGTACACGATCCTGCGCTACGGCATCCCGTACGGCCCCAACATGCGGGAGACCACGGTCATGTCGGCGTTCTTCCGCAAGGCGCTCAGCGGCGAACCGCTCACCATCGACGGCGACGGCATGCAGTCGAGGAACTTCGTCTACGTCACGGACCTGGCCCGGGCGCACGTCCTGGCGCTCGGCGACGCCGCCGAGAACCAGGTCGTGAACCTCAACGGCCCCGAGCCGGTCACGATCCGCCAGGTCGCCGAGAAGACCGCCGAGCTCGTCGGCGAGACCGGCCGGACGGTCGACGTCAGCTTCGGGCCGTCGCGGCCCGGCGACCTGGCCGCCCAGACCGTGCGCAGCGATGCCGCCCGTGAGGTCCTCGGCTGGGAGCCGCAGGTCCAGATCGACGAGGGCATGCGCCGGTCGTTCGACTGGTACGTGGCGAACCGTGTCGCTCCCGCCGGCTGAACCGAGGAGAACCTCGTGAGCGAACCCCGCCGCATCGCCGTCGTCCCCGCCTACAACGAGGAGCCGACCGTCCGCGACGTCCTCGGGAAGCTCTACGGGTACGTGGACGAGCTCGTGGTCGTCGACGACGGCTCCACCGACCGCACCCGGTCCGAGATCGAGCAGTTCCTCCCCGGCCACCCACAGGCCCGGATGCTCGTCCACGAGGTCAACCAGGGCATGAGCGAGGCCTACTACCTGGCCTTCACCGACCTCCGACGGCGGCTCGCCGACGGTGAACTCGACGCCGACGACCTGATCTACACGATCGACGCCGACGGACAGCACGAGCTGGCGGTACTCGACGACCTCCGTTCGACCATGGTCGCCGACCACCTGGATGCACTGATCGTCCGGCGGGACCTGTCGACCTACCCGCTCTACAAGCAGGCCGGGAACTGGGTGATGAGCACCTGGGCGACCATGTGGTCCGGAGGGGTCCGGCTCCACGACGTGGAGTCCGGCTACCGGATCTTCCGCCTCGGGGCGCTCGCCGAGGCGCTCGACTACTACCAGGGCTACAAGTACTCCGAGACGGTCGAGGTGGCGATCGTCATGTCGCGGCTCGGGATGCGCATCGACAACTCGATCCTGGTGCCGGTCCCGATCTTCCGGTCGCGGACACGGATGAAGGACGTCGTGATCGACCTGGCCGCCATGGTGGGCGCGGCGTTCCGGGTGACGATGCGGCGGCCACGCTCACAGCCGGTCCCGAGCCTGGTGCCGCCCGTGCTGGCCACCGCGGGACTCGCAGCGCTGGCCCTGAGCCCCCTCGTGGTGGCCCGGCGGCTCCTGCGCCGGCGACGCTGAGCGGATCCGGACGAGCCGGCTCAACAGACCCCGGCCGGACCGGCCGGCTCAACAGACCCCGGCCGGACCGGCCGGCTCAACAGGTGGGCAGGTAGTCGGGGACGTCGACGAGTTCGTCGACCCGGACGGGTCGCAACCCCCGCTCCTCGAGTCCGTCGAGGATCGTGGGCAGGGCATCGAGCACGACCTGCCGGTCCGCGTCGGCGACCCCGTCGAGGCCGTCGTGCAACAGGACGATCGAACCGGGTTGCACCCGGGCCAGGATCCGTCGGGCCACCTCGTCACCGTCGGTGAGCGACCAGTCCAGGCCTGACACGTCCCAGGTGATGGTCCGCATCCCCTCGGAGGCGACCTGCGCGCTGACGAACGGGGTTCGCTGACCGTGGGGCGGCCGGTACAGCGCCGGACACACACCGAGGTGACGCTCGAAGGCGTCCTGGGTCCGGTCGAGCTCCGGGTAGCCGGGATCGAGCCAACGCCAGTAGTCGTGGTGGTACGAGTGGTTCCCGACCAGGTGGCCACGGTCCATCAGTTCCCGGGCGGCCGCCGGCTCCTCGTCGATCGCCTTCCCCACCAGGAAGAAGGTGCCCTGCGCTCCCCGCGACTCGAGTACCTCCGCGATCCGCAGCGAGTACGGCACGTTCGGCCCGTCGTCGAACGTGAGCGCGACCATCCCCACATCCCTGGGGCCGTGGGCGACGACCGGGCCGAACCACGAGAGCTGCGGGTCGTTCGCCCCGGTCCAGGCGAGCAACCCCACTGCGGCCGCGACCACCACGACCGCCGACCACCGACCTCGAACGGCACCTGCTGGTTCGGCGCCGGCCGGTCCGGCCCGGCGAGCGGTTCGCCCCGGGAGGGCCGCGAGCACGGGCGTCGCCGTGGCGAGGACCACGAACCAGAGGACGACCGGGTCCGGCGACGGACCCAGGAACAGGACGACCGTGGCCGCGACACCGAGCGCGCCCCCGACGACGAGGCCGAGGCGACGGGCGGAGGTGGGTCGACCGGCCGCCAGCCCGACGGCGGCGCCGATGAGCACCCCCAGGATGACGGTGGACAGGCCGGCCGGGGTCACGGCCACGCACAGGGCTCCGGCCGAGGCCGCCAACCAACCGGCCAACCGCACCGCGACCGTCCGGTCCCGGCCCGCCAGCCGGTCGACGGCCGCGGCTGCCAGCACGCCGGCGGCGACGGCGATCCAGGCGGTGACGACCTCCCGGGTCGGGGCGCCGTCGGCCAGGAACAGCAGCGGCCAGAGCATCGAGCACCACGCCAGGCCCACGGCCGCGTCCGCCACGGACCGACCGGTGGGTGCGACGCCGGTCGGGTTCGGGTTCGGGTCGGGGGCGCTCATCGGGGTCATCCTGATGCTCCGGCCGCACGGTGGACCCGCGGGCCGGACGGGTCGGCCACAATGGGCGCCCGCACCGGGCCGCCACGTGGCTGCGCCCCGGGATCCAGACCCCTGCGATGACCGAACCCGTTCGTACCGACACCGTACCGACCCCGACGGTCGCCGCACCGGCTCCCGGCGAGGGCGACCGATGGGACCGTTCGGGCCGGGTGGCGCTCGCCGTGGTCGGCGTGGCGTGGGTCGTGATCGGCATCATGATCCTCGCCCGACCGGTGTTCATCACCCACGACTCGCTCAGCAACAACGTCCACGTCTGGTGGATCGCCGAGCGCATCTGGGGAGGCGACGGGGTGCCGTGGCGGATCGATGTGCTCGCCAACGGCGAGGCGCTCACCTTCCCGTACGCGTCGATCCCGTGGCTGACCTCTGCCCTGGCCTGGCCCCTCCTCGGTGACCGGGCGGTCAGCCTCTGGCTGGTCCTCGGCTTCGCCGGCACCGTCGCCGCGACCTTCTGGACCATGCCCTCCCTGCGCAGGGGCTGGTGGGCGGTGGCGGTGCTCACCAACCCGGCACTCGTGATCTCGCCGCTGCTCGGCCAGCTGCCGTTCCTCTGGTCGACGACCTTCACCCTGCTCGCCATGGGGTGCTGGCACCGGAGCCGCCGTGTGCTGGCGGTCGTGCTGGTCGTGGCGGCCCAGGTGACCCACCCGGCGGTGACCATGCCCATCGTCGCCGTCGTCGTCCTGGTCTGGCTGCCGTTCGAGCGTCGCGAGCGCCGTTGGCCACTGCTCGGCTGCTGGGCGCTGAGCGTCGCCCTGTCGCTCCCCGCCGTGTGGGCGGTGTTCCAGTCCCCGGTCGTCGCACAGACGACGCTGGTCACGCAGATCGCGGCGCTGTTCCAGACGGCGGGCATGCGACTGCTGGTCGTCCTCGTGCCGCTCGTGCTCGTCGGGATCCAGCACCAGCGTCGGGTCCGGATCCCGGTGTGGACCCCGGTGGTGCTCAGCGTCGTGTTCGTGGCCCTGCAGTGGCCCATGTACCGACCGTTCGGAATGGACTTCGGCTGGGGCGCACTGCGTCGGGACCCGATTCCCGAGATCGACGCGTTCGCCGCATCGGACGGCGTCACCGAGGGTGACACCTACCGGGTCCTCAGCGGGTTCGACGGCAAGTACGGGCTGTACGCCGTGGCGCGGGCCGGCGGAGTCCTGGACGCCGAGTTCTTCCCCGAGGGGCTCCACCGTGGACCGTTCGCGTCCACCGACGAGTACGCCGCCTTCCTGCGGGACCGGCGCGTCGACCACGTGGTCAGCTTCCCCAGCTACGACCGCCGTTACCGACGGAGCAACGAGACCGACCTGCTGGCCGAGCTCGACGGCGCCGGTTGCATCGGAGGGGTCCGGGTCGACGGGGTGGCCGGACCGGGAGACTGGACGCTCTACGACGTCCGGACCGACTGCTGAGTCAGCCGAGCCCGAGCTCCTCGAGGCGGCCACCGGCCTGGTCCTCGCTGACCCCGAGCATGCAGGCGATGGCCCGCATGTCGTCGCGCCGGATCGTGAGCACGCGGCCGTTGAAGTCCTGGCGCTGCACCTGGATCATCCGCAGGTACCGGGCCAGCATCTCGGCGTCGGGGCCGTCCAGCTCGTCGAGCTTGGCCAGGTCGATGCGGGACTTGGTCGGGGACTGATCCCGTTCGCCCGGCTCGGGGGCCTCGCCGTCGTCACCCGGGAGCAACTGATCCACCGGCACCCGGTAGAAGCGGGCGAGACGGTGGAGGCGGGGCACCGAGATGGAGCGCTCGCCCCGCTCGTAGGCGCCGAGCACGCTCGCCTTGAACTCGTGGTCCGAGATCGACTCGACCTCCTGGAGCGACAGGTTCTTCTGCTTCCGGATCTGCCGGAGTCGGCCGCCGACGACCCGCCCGTAGTGCTCCTGTTCGATCTGATCCTCGGTACTCACATCCGCTCCCGTCACGCTGGTGCAGCCCTTCGGGCCGCTCTGACACACCACTCCGCCCCCACTCAGTGCGACTGCAGTGTGCCACTCTCCGTGGGCGAGTGCGAACTCCTGAGCCGCAGGGTGGGCGGCCGACCTCGGAGGGCGATCTCCGAACTCAGGCGGGACGCGCCAACCCGAGCGCGACGGCGGACGCGATGGCCGCCGTCTCCACCCTCAGCACGTCGGCCGCCAGTCGGACCCGGCCACCTCCGGCGTCCGCAGCGGCGCGCTCCTCGTCGCTCCATCCACCCTCCGGCCCGACCAGCAGGGTCCGGTCCTCCGATGCAGGCGGCCTGCCGTCGAGGTCGGCGATCGGAGCGCCGGCGGCCAGGAGTGCTCCCAGGTCCTCGATGGCCAGTTCGGGCAGGTGGGTCCTGCGGCTCTGGGCGCCGGCGGCGCGCACGACCCGTCCCAGTCGCTCGAGCGCCCGCTCGGCGCGCCCGGCGTCCCAGCGGACGACGGACCGCTCGGCGGCGAACAGGACGATCCGGTCGACGCCGAGCTCACAGGTCTTGGCCACGAGCAGGTCGAGCCGGTCACCCTTGGGGGGCGCCACGCCGACCGTGATCAACTTCGACATGGACATGGCGGCCTCCGTCAG
>CAYMKW010000009.1:23107-45315 GCA_964391365.1 uncultured Microthrixaceae bacterium
CACGCCGACCGTGATCGGGTACGGGGGCGGCGCGACCCGTTCGACATCGCCGGCGAGGTCGAGTCGGCCCGGATCGGCGAGCACCGCCGGGCGGATCGAACCGCTCCCGTCGCAGAGGCAGAGCTCGTCGCCCGGTCGGAGCCGCAACACGCGTCGGAGGTGGTGGTCGTCCTCCCGGCCCAGCTCATCGGCGTCCAGGTCGTCGACGTAGACGAGCGCCGCAGCGCTCCGCCACGGACGCTGCTCCGGGCTCACCGCTGGAGTGCGTCGCGGATCCAGTCCTTGAACCCGCGGTCGGCCATGCCGACCTCCTCGTCACGCAGCTCGGCGAGCCGGCGGTATAGGGTCTCCTCCTCCTCGGACAGGTCCGTCGGCACGACGACCTCGAGGACCACGTGCAGGCTGCCGCGGCCCCGACCGTTGAGCCGAGGGACACCCTTGCCCTTGAGCGAGACGACGTGACCGTGCTGGGTCCCCGGCGGGATCATGAGATCGGTGGGGTCGTCGAGGGTGTCGATGAGCAGGCGGGCGCCGAGGGCCGCCTGGGACACCGAGATCCGACGCCGTTCGATCAGGTCGATCCCGTTGCGCTCGAACCGCTCGTCCTCGCGCACCTCGATCCGGACGTAGAGGTCGCCCGGCGCGCCACCCCTCGGCCCGACCGCTCCCCGGCCGGTGAGCCGCAGCGTCGTGCCGGTGTCGACCCCCGCCGGGATGTCGGTGGTGATGGTGACGTCCTGCAGGATCCGACCCTCGCCCTCGCAGGAGGCGCAGGCGGCCTCGAGGACGTCGCCGGTGCCGCCGCAGCGACGGCACGGTGCGGCGGTGACGATCTGGCCGAGGACCGTCTGGCGGATCGATCGGACCTCGCCGCTGCCCTCGCACTCGGTGCACCGCTCGATGGTCGTCCCCGGCTGCGCCCCGGTGCCGACGCAGTCGGCGCAGGCGAGCGCCGTGCGGAAGGTCAGGTCCCGCTGGACACCCGCCACCGCCTCACGCAGGTCGAGTGACGCCACGACCTCGATGTCCGGGCCTCGCTGGGGGCCCCGCTGCTGTGGACGGGAGGCCCCGAAGGGGCTCGCTCCGCCGAAGAACGCCTCGAAGAGGTCGCCGAGTCCACCGGGTCCGGATCCGAACGGGTCCCCGATGTCGAACCCGCCGGTCGTCCCGTACCGGTCGTAGCGGGCACGCCGCTCGGGGTCCGAGAGCACCTCGTAGGCAGCGGCGATCTGCTTGAAGCGCGCCTCGGCCGCCTCGTCCCCGGGGTTCGCGTCGGGGTGGTACCGCATGGCGAGCCGCCGGTACGAGCGCTTGATCTCCTCGGCCCCGGCGTCACGGTCCACCTCGAGCAGTTCGTACAGGTCGTCCACGTCGCCTCAGCCCTCGGTCAGGATCCGGGTGAGACGCTGCGAGACCACGGCCACCGCCGCGACGGTCTCCTGGTAGTCCATGCGGGTCGGGCCCAGCACGGCGATCGTGCCGGCCACCTCGCCGTCGACCCGGTACGGCGACAGCACCAACGAGCACTCGGCCAACGGGCTGAGTCCGGTCTCGGAGCCGATGGCGACCGTGACGTTCCGGTCGACGAGCTCCTTCAGCAGGGAGACGACGACGAACTGCTGCTCGAGGATCCCGAGCACCTGCTCCACGGTCTCGCGGGCCTCGAGCGAACCGGCGAGGAACGATGTGCCCTCGACGAACATCCGGCTGTCGTCGGGCCGTTCGTCCGCACCGAGCGACGTGGCCACGGCGTCGAGCACGCTCGCCTCGCCGGGGGTCGCCCCGGCGGACGGGACCGTCGGGGCCGTCCACGAGGTCACCCGTGACCAGGGCTGGCCGACGAGGTGCTCGACGAGCACCGCCTGGGCCCGCCCCACCTCGTCGGCGTCCACGTCCACGTCGAGTTCGACCGTCCGCTTGACCACGTCGCCGTTGTTGAACACGAGGACGAGAAGCAGGACCCGGGGGCTCAGGTCGACGAGTTGCACGGACCGGACGACCGCCACGGACACCTGGTCACCGACGACGACCGCCGTCGTGTGGGTCAGGTTCGTCAGCAGCCGGGTCGTGTCGTGCAGCATCTGCTCGAGCTCGCCGTGGGCGGCGGTGAAGAACTCCCGGACCTGCCGGGCGCTGGCCTCGGACAGGTCGACCCGACCGCGTTCGGGGATCGAGTCGACGAAGAACCGGTAGCCCTTCTCGGTGGGGATCCGACCGGCGCTGGTGTGCGGCTGCGCCAGGTAGCCGTCCCGCTCGAGCAGCGTCATCTCGTTGCGCACAGTGGCCGGCGAGACCGCCACGTCGGCCCGGGCGGCCACGGCGTTCGAGCCCACCGGCTGGGCCGTCGAGACGTAGTGCTCCACGACGGCACGCAGGATGGCGGACTTCCGGTCGTCGAGCATTGGCACTCAGTGTACGCGAGTGCCAGCACCGGGCACCCGCACGTCCGGTCCGCGGCCGACGTCCGGCTCAGTCATCGAGTCGGAGCGCACGGATGAAGGCATCTGAGGGCACCTCGACGCGTCCCAGGTGCTTCATCCGCTTCTTGCCCGCCTTCTGCTTCTCGAGCAGCTTCCGCTTGCGGGACACGTCACCGCCGTAGAGCTTGGCGGTGACGTCCTTGCGGAAGGCCTTGATGGTCTCCCGGGAGATGATCTTGCTGCCGATCGCCGCCTGGATCGGGATGTCGAACTGCTGGCGGGGGATGATCTCCCGGAGCTTCTCGGTCATCCGCTTGCCGTAGTCGTAGGACTTGTCGCGGTGGACGATCGAACAGAACGCATCGACCGGCTCCCCGTTCAACAGGATGTCGACGCGGACCAGGTCACCGGCCTGGTAGCCCACCGGTTCGTAGTCGAGGCTGGCGTAGCCCTGCGTCCGCGACTTGAGCTGGTCGAAGAAGTCGATGACGACCTCCGCCAGCGGCAACCGGTAGCGCAGGTCCACGCGTTCGGGCGAGATGTAGTCCATGCCGTCCATCTCGCCGCGGCGGGTCTGGCACAGGTCCATCAGGGTGCCCACGTACTCCGTCGGGGTGATGATGGAGCACTTGAGGTACGGCTCCCGGATGTGATCGATGCTCGGCGAGGGCGGAAGCTCCGAGGGGTTGTCGACGACGAGGTCCTCGCCGGCGGTGGTGCGCACCTCGTACTCGACCGACGGGGCGGTGGCGATCAGCGACAGGTCGAACTCCCGCTCGAGGCGCTCTCGGACGATCTCCATGTGGAGCAGGCCCAGGAACCCGCATCGGAAGCCGAACCCGAGCGCCCCCGAGGTCTCGGGCTCGTAGCTGAAGCTCGAGTCGTTGAGTCGCAGCTTCTCGAGCGACTCGCGGAGCAGGTCGAAGTCGTCGCCCTCGACCGGGTAGAGCCCGCAGAACACCATGGGCTTCGGTTCGCGGTAACCGTCGAGGGGGGTCCCGGCGGGCCGGCGGGCCTCGGTGACCGTCTCTCCGGAGCGGGCCTCGCCGACGTCCTTGATGCCGGCGATCAGGTAGCCGACCTCGCCGGTGCCGAGCGCACCCAGGGGCGTGTTCGCCGGCGTCCGCACGCCGACCTCGAGGGCCTCGTGGGTGGCGCCCGCCTGCATGAAGCGCAGGTCGGACCCGGTCCGCATCTGGCCGTTCACCACCCGGACGGAGCTCACCACGCCCCGGTACTGGTCGAAGTGCGAGTCGAAGATCAGCGCCTGCAACGGGGCATCCGGGTCCCCGACCGGCGGGGGGATCCGGTCCACGACGGCATCGAGCAGTTCCCGAACGCCCTCGCCGGTCTTCGCCGAGATCCGCAGCACCTCGTCGGCGGGGATCCCCAGCACCTGCTCGATCTCGCCGGCGTAGGTGTCGGGGTCGGCCGCCGGGAGGTCGATCTTGTTGAGCGCCGCCACGATCGTCAGGTCGTGCTCGAGCGCCAGGTAGCAGTTCGCCAGCGTCTGGGCCTCGATCCCCTGGGAGGCGTCCACGACGAGGATCACCCCCTCGCAGGCCGCCAGCGACCGGGACACCTCGTAGCCGAAGTCGACGTGACCGGGCGTGTCGATGAGGTTCACCACGTGGTCCCGGTACTCGAGGTGGACCGACTGCAGCTTGATGGTGATCCCCCGCTCTCGCTCGAGGTCCATGGAGTCGAGGTACTGCGCCCGCATCTCGCGGGGGTCGACGGCGCCGCAGATCTCCAGGATCCGGTCGGCCAGGGTCGACTTGCCGTGGTCGATGTGGGCGATGATCGAGAGGTTGCGGATGCGGGAGAGTTCGCTCACAGGCCTGCTGGGTCGGTCGGCACGGGGCCGGGGAGCCCACAGTCTGCCCGCAACGGGCGGGTCGGCCGAACCGGCCCGCCCCCGCTGCGGACCTGACGCCGGCGGCGTGACCCGCTACGCTCTCCGGGCCGAGGCACCGGCCGACGACGAGACGCAGGACTGACGACGTGGCGAACATCAAGAGCCAGATGAAGCGGAACCGCCAGAACGAGGCGGCACGACTGCGCAACCGCGCCGTGCGCTCCGAGTTGAAGACCCGGATCAAGCAGGCCGAGGCCGCCACCGGCGAGGACGCCGACGCGCTGGTCCGTCTCGCCGTCAAGCGCATCGACCAGGCCGCAGCCAAGGGTGTCCTGCACCGCAACACCGCAGCCCGCCGGAAGTCACGGCTGATGCGGCGCCTCGCCACCGAGGCCTGAGGCCGTCCGTCAGCGGCGGTGCGCCGCCAGACGGGCCACGAGCACCTCGAGCACGCTCTCCGCAGGCTGAGCCGTCCGACCACGCAGGTCGACGTCGGCCGCCGCCACCAGGCGTAGCCCGCGTCGGATTCCGTTGGGCCCCAGACGCTGGGCGCTCGCCAGCGCCTTCTTGGCCGGGAAGGTCGAACCCTTCAGTCCGAGCAGGGCCGCCGCCGAACGCTCGTCACGGGCGCCGCTGCCGTCGAGTCGGGCGAGTTTCTCGAAGTGCGACTGCAGCGTGGCCAGGACCTGGAGCGGGTGGCGACCGCCACCACCGACCATCCGGCGGACGTTGCCGACCGCGGTCGGGACGTCGCCCCGGTCGATCGCGTCGGTGAGCTCCCAGGGCGGCACCCCGCCGGCCTCACCGAGGAAGGGCTCGATCTCCTCGAGGTCCAGCGGACCGGCTCCGGCGCCGAAGACCGCCCGGAGCTGGGCCAGTACGTCCCGGACCCTGGCCACGTCGTCACCCAACCGCCCGACCAGCTCCGACTCGCTGCGCCGGGTGAGGGTGATGCCCGAGGCGGCGATCTGCTCCCCCACCCATGCCGTCGCCCCCTTGCCCTTGGGCGGGTCGCAGACCGTGACCGTTCCACCGGCCTCGGTCACGGCCTCGGCCAGCGTGGTGAGCGGGTCCGACTTGCGGCGGGAACCCGGCCCGGTGCCCTCCCAGACCAGGATGAGGCTCACGTCGTCGGCCAGATCGGCGATGGCGGCCAGCAACGGGGCCAGGTCGTCGGTCCCGAACCGCTGCAGGTCCCGGGCCACCACGACCCGGTCGCCGAACATCGAGACGGTGCCGCAGGACATGGCCACGTCTCCGGGCTGGTAGTCCTCGCCCCGGTAGTCGTCGAGCACCTCGCTTCGTTCGGACCCGCCCAGAGCATCGTCGACCGCAGCGCCCACGGCGTCGCCGAGCAGGCCCGGGTCCGCGCCCCGGAAGAGCGCCAACCGGCGGGTCACGAACCGGCTCCATCGTGCTCGAGGCGGAGGGCGGCGATGACCGTCAGCACCCGCCGCGTCTCGACCGGGTCGTCGGTCAGCACCACACCGGGCCGCGGCTCCGTTGCGGTTGAGACGTCGGCCAGGAGCAGGGCGGCGACGAGGTCGGCCAGCCGGTCGTCAGGGTCGACGACCGCCGCTCCGGCCCGCAGGTCGAGCACCGGTTCGGCGTTCCGGGCGAGGGTTCCGCCGGGCGCCCCGACCACGGCCCCGTCCGGCCCCAGCACCAGGTCCACCGCAGCCCCCGCGGGGGTGCCGTCGAGTCGGGCCCACGTGGGTTCGTCCACGGCCACGAGCGGAGGAGCGGGAGGAGCGGTCGCCACGCCGGCGACGCTACCGTCCGGCCGTGACGTCCCTGGGACGGAACTGCTCGACCACGGCCGCCGCCGCAGCCGAACCACCGGGCGCCTCGACCCGGTCGATGCGATGGACGCCGACCACCCAGAGCCCGTCGAGGACGTCGAGCGGGTCGGCCCCGTCGGCCAGCCGGAGGGACCGAGCGCCGTCGTCGTCGACCTGCAGGACCGCCCCACCCGCCACACGGTGAACACCTGCGTCGAGCGGGGCGGGCACCACAGCCGTCACCGCCAGGACGACACCGACCAGTCCCGATCCGGCCCGCAACGCGACGTCGGCCCGCCGACCCGGGTGACGCGTCGACAGTCGGAACGCAGCGGCCAACAGCGCCACCCCGGCCAGCACGACGGCCGCCCGGGTCCCGTCCACCGGTCCGACCGGCACCCGGCTGCACCAGGTGGCGACCCGGTCGATCCACTCGACGAGGAGCCCGACGGGCCAGACCAGGACGCGGCCGAACGAGGGGTGCAGCAGACCGGCGACCAGAGCCGCCGGGGGTCCGGCCACCACGACCAGACCGGCCACCGGGACGGCGAGGACGTTGGCGGCGAGACCGACCACCGGCACCGACCCGAAGGTCATCACCTGCAGCGGCAGCGTCGCCAGGGTCGCAGCGACGCTCGCACCCAGGACCTCTCGCCACCAGCGGGGCCCCGGCAGACCGTTGGCGATCGGGGCGGCGGCGAGCGTCAGACCGACCGTCGCTGCGACCGAGAGTCGGAACCCCACCGAGTGGACCAGCATCGGGTCCACCAGCACCAGCACGAGCACGGTCGCCGCCAACGCACGCAGGCCATCGAGCGGACGACCCGAGGACGCTGCCACGAGCGCGATCACGGCCATGGTCGCCGCCCGCAGGACCGAGGGCTCGGCCCGGGTCACCAGGACGAAGGCCGCCACGACGGCGCTGCCCGCCAGCCAACGCCAACGCAACGGCAGCCGGCGCAGGACGGGGCCGACGGCCACGATCGTCAGAGCGACGTTCTGGCCGGACACGGCCAGCAGGTGCCCCAGGCCCGAGGCCCGGAAACGGAAGCGGTCGAGGTCCTCCTGCCCACGGTCGTCACCGATGACCAGGCCGAGTGCCAGTGAAGCGGTCCGCTCGTCCAGACCCGCCAGTCCGTGTTGCAGCGTCCGACGCGTGGCGTTGGCCGCCCGCATCCAAGGCGGCGCCGGCGGACCGGGGGCCGCTCGTTCGACACGGAGCGCTCCGACCAGATGGCGGCTCCGTCGCCAGCCCAGCGGGGAGCGGTCGAGTGTGTCGAGCCGACCGACGACCCGGACGTGGTCGCCGGCGAGGAGGTCGGCGACCAGCGGCGAGAGCACTCCGGGGAACTGCGCCAGGAGCCGGCGGCCCTCGTGACGGACGACGACCCGGACCCCGGCGGCGGAGGTCGTCGGGTCATCGGCGAGTTGCACGACGGCGTCGATCCGGGCACCCGGTTGCACTCCGGTGTCGACCGGGAGGCGCTCGGCGCCGGCCCGTGCCCCGGCCAGCAGGGCGACGACAACGGCCACGACGGCGAGCGCCGCCGCGGAACGGAAGGACACGTGCAGGCGGGTCGCCAGGGTGGCGACGCGCCACCGGGTCGCCAGGGTGGCGACGCGCCACCAGGTCGCCAGGGTGGCGACGATGGGCACCGACCCCAGGGCGAGCGCGACGACGGTCCAGCTGGGAGGGCCGTGGGCAGCGCCGAGCGCAGCGAACACGGCGCAGATGACGAGCGCACTCGTCCTCACCCGACCGTCACCAGGTCGCGGATGGCGTCGAGCTTGGCGTCGCCGATTCCCCGGACGTCGAGCAGGTCGTCGACGGACCGGAACGGGCCCGTCGTGCTCCGGTGGTCCACGATGGCCGCGGCCGTCGACGGGCCGACGCCGGGCAGGCCGTCGAGTTCCTCGACGCTGGCGACGTTCACGTCGAGCGGCCCGGTCGGACCACTCACCGTCCCGGCGCCGGGTCGTGTGGCACCGGGGGACGAGGGCACCTCGGTCGGCGGTTCCTGACCGACGATCGGCACGACGAGACGCTGGCCGTCGACCAGTTCGGCGGCCAGGTTGACCCGGGCGCTGTCGGCGAGCGGCACCAGACCGCCCGCCAGTTCCACGGCATCCACGGCCCGGGAGCCGGCGGGCAGCCGCAGGACCCCGGGACGCAGGACCCCACCCACGACGTGGACGACGAGTTCACCGTCGCCATCCGGTCCCGGCCCGCCGTCGCCTCCGACCGGGGACCCGGCGCCCGGAGCCACGGCGGCCGTGAGAGCGCTCGACGGCACCGCCGACGTGGTGACATCCGCACGGGGCAGGGTCTGGTCGGCAGGCCGGGGACGACGGAGCTGCCACCACCACGGGGCCGACGCGAGCACGGCCAGGACGACGACGACGGCCACCAGCCGACGGTCGGGCGGCCACCGGAACGCGGGGAGACCACCGAGCGACGCAGCGGGCCCCGTCCCGCCGACCCGACGGACGAGCTGGTCGAGGGCCGCCTCCTGCGAGCTGCGCAGATCGGATGCGGCCCGAACGGACCCGCGAACCTGACTGCTGGGATCGGGATCGTCCGGACCCGGTGGGGACACGACGCCTCGGAAATGCCTCGGGGACGCTGGGGGACGGCGCACCCGTCGAGGTCACCCACCGCGCTGCGCTCGGCGACGTTCCCGAGGCTAGGCCGCCGCCCGGGGCGGTCCGGTGGCGCTGCGCCGGGCCGTGGGGCCCGTGCCCCGGACCCGTGGTGATCCCCGCCGGTTCAGAACAGCCGAGCCGAGAGGCGGCGACGCCAGTCGGTGCGGTCGGCCTCGTCGAGCAGCTCGAGCAGGTCGACGAACTCGCTGCGGGCCGACTCGTCCTCGGCGGCCCGGTCCAGCAGCGACTGCAGTCGCTCGGTCACCTCGCCGCCATCGGGTCGGTGACCGACGCGGGCCAGGGCGGCGATCCGCCGGGTCTCCGGCGACTCGGGGATCCGCTCCAGGAGAACGAGCGCCTCGTCGCCTCGCCCGTCGGCCACGAGCAGTTCGGCCAGCGCCAGCACGACCCGGGACTCACCACCGTCGAGTTCGAGCGCGGCACGCAGGGAGTCCTCGTCACCGGCACCGAGGAGTCGATCGATCTCGCTCGGTTCGACCGGCCCGCTGATGCGCGCCACGAACTCGCGGACCTGGGCCTCGGGGAGCGCGCCCAGGAAGCTGTCGGCCACGGCGCCATCCCGGATGGCGTACACGGCCGGGATCGACTGCACCTGGAACTGCTGGGAGATCCGCGGGTTGGCGTCGACGTCGACCTTGGCCAGTTCCACGGCGCCGTCGGTCTCGGCCACGACCCGCTCCAGGATGGGTCCCAGCGTCCGGCACGGTCCGCACCACTCGGCCCACAGGTCGACCAGCACCGGCACCTGGTGGGACCGCTCGATCACCTCGGTCCCGAACGTCGCATCGGTCACGTCGGCCACGGGTCACCTCTCCTTCGTCGGGTTGCCGGTGGACTCTACCGGCGGTGGCCGGACGGCCCGACGAAGGCACTAGCGTGACCCGGGCCACCCGTCCGGGTGGAGTCGCCACGACGAGGAGCCAGCGTGTCCGAGACCGGGCGCACACCCGAGGGGATCGACGCCGACGGCGTGACCGCGTGGTTCACCCGCAACGTGCCGCTCGCTGCGCCGCCGCTGCGCTTCGAGTTGATCGCCGGGGGCCACTCGAACCTCACCTACTCCGTGACCGACGCCGAAGGCACCCGCTGGGTCCTGCGACGTCCTCCGCTCGGCCAGGTGCTCGCCACCGCCCACGACGTGGCCCGCGAGCACCGGATCATCTCGGCCCTCGGACCCACCGACGTGCCGGTCCCGCCGGCGGTCGGACTGTGTGAGGACCCGGCGGTGAACGGTGCGCCGTTCTACGTCATGGAGTTCGTCGACGGTCGCGTCGTGCGCACACCGGCCGAGGCCGAACAACTCGACGTCGCAGCCCGACGCCACGCCGGCGAGTCGCTCGTCGACGTCCTGGCGGCGATCCACGGGGTCGACCTGGACCGGGTCGGACTGGCCGACCTGGGTCGCCACGCCGAGTACGTGCCACGACAGCTGCGCCGCTGGTACGGGCAGTTCCAGAAGTCCGAGGGGCAGGTCCCCGGCGGGCTCGGGCTCCGGGCGGTCCACGAGATCCACGACGCCCTGTCGGCTCACGTCCCGGAGCAACAGGGCGTGTCGATCGTCCACGGCGACTACCGGCTCGACAACTGCATGCTCGGCGACGACGGCAGCGTGGTCGCCGTCCTCGACTGGGAGATCTGCACCCTCGGCGACCCGCTCGCGGACCTCGGACTGCTCTGCGTGTACTGGACCGACCCGGGCGGCCCGGCCGTCCTGCCGCAGGCGGCACCGACCGCGCTCGACGGCTTCCCGAGGTCCACCGAGCTGGTGCAGCGGTACGCCGAGCACTCCGATCGGGACCTGTCGCAGCTCGGGTACTACGTGGCGTTCGGATTCTGGAAGCTGACCTGCATCATCGCCGGCGTGTACGCCAGGTACGCCGGCGGGGCCATGGGCGAGGTCCCGGCGGAGCAGGTCGAGGGGTTCCGCCGGATGCTCGACACGCTGGCCGACACCACCCGGACCACGGCCGAGGAGGCGGGAATCCTGTGAGCGAACTCTACGAGCGGATCGTCGTCCCCGAACTCGACCGACCGGTGCTCGTCATCGGCCTCGAGGGGTGGATCGACGCAGGGATGGGATCGGCCAACGCCATGTCGGCGCTGTTGACCGGCGCCGATGCCGAGACAGTGGCGGCCTTCGACGCCGACCGACTGCTCGACCACCGGGCGCGGCGGCCGATCATGCACCTCGAGGACGGGCTGATCACCGGGTTGACCTGGCCCGCCACCGAACTGCGCGCCGGCCTGGACGAGCGCGGCGCCGACGTGGCCGTGCTCGTGGGGGCCGAACCGGACTTCGAATGGCTGGCATTCGCCGAGGCGGTCGTGGAGCTGGCCCTGGAGCTGGACTGCCGCTCGGCCGTGACCCTGGGGGCCTACCCCGCACCGGTCCCCCACACCCGGGACGCCAAGCTGGCGATCACCACGTCGTCGCCGGACCTGTCGGACCACATGCGCGGCTACGTCCGCGGCACCCTCGACGTGCCCGCCGGGATCCACGCCGTGCTCGACCAGGTCCTGAACTCCAACGGGATCCCGACGTTCGGGCTGTGGGCCCAGGTCCCCCACTACGTCGCCTCCATGCCGTACCCGGCGGCCAGCGTCTCGCTGCTCGACGGGCTCGGTCGGGCCACCGGGATCGAACCCGCCTACGGCGAACTCCGCGAGGAGGCCGCCGCGACCCGTGAGCGACTCGACGCGCTGGTCGCCGAGAACCCCCAGCACCAGGCCATGGTGACCCAGCTCGAGGAACTCGCCGACTCCGACGACGACACGGAACTCGAGACCCTGCTCGACGGCGGTGAGCTCCCGACCGGCGACGAGCTGGCGGCGGAGCTGCAGGAGTTCCTGCGCCACCAGGACGACGACTGAGGACCCCGGGCCACCGCCTCAGCGGGGCAGCGGCTCGTACTGCGGGAGGGTGACCCCGGGGGGCAGTTCCCGGTAGAGCGCCACCGGGTTCGGATCGTCACCGAAGAGCGTGGGCGGTGCGTCCGGCCAGCCGCCGGGCAGGTACCGCCGGCCGCCGTCGGCGTAGGTCCACATCCCGGTGCCCTCGACGCCGATCTCGTCCTCGCCGGTCGCCGCCGGATCCCACCACACCTCGGTCTGGTCGTCGAGCCCCGAGTAGTCGACCCCCGGCCAGATCCCCCGCTCCCCCCAGCTGATCTGAGGACTGATGACGGTGCTGTCGATGATGTCGGCGGCGAAGATCACCCGCCGGAACATCTCCGGGCTCAGTTCGGTGCCGGCACCCTGCAGCACGGCGTACAGCAACTGCAGGTTGGGCAGGATCAGGGCCGACTGCTGGGCGGGGGGCGCCTGGCCGTCGAAGTACCACCGGTACAGGAACCCGGACCCGGCGACCGTGGGGCTCACCCGGGCGAACAGGTTGGACGGCCCGAACGCGTGTCGCCACTGCGACTGGTCGTAGGTGCGCCCGAAGATCGTGGTGTCCACCAGGCCCGACCCCGTGATGACCCACTCGGGGAAGTACCCCTGTTCGGTCGCAGCCTGCGTGAGCGCCTGGGGCGCCAGCGGGTCACCGGAGAACAGGACGGTGGTCACCCCGGCCGCCTTGAACCGGGCCATGATCTCCCGGGCCGAGCCGGACAGCCCGACCGGATCCGCGTACGAGGCCTCCTCCGCGAACTCCACCCCACCGGCCCGCAGGAGTTCCCGGAACCGCTCGCGTGGTGCGGTGGGTGCGTTGAGGCCGGCCAGGTAGACGCTGCCGAACACCCGGGGCTTCGAGACGACCTCGGGTCCGCCGTACACGGCGTCGCCACCGGCGAGCCGCCGGGTGATGTACTCGGCGGTCAGCGTGATGTTCTGGTCGAGGTTCTTGCCGATGTCCCAGACGTAGGGCGCCCGCTCCTCGTACCACTCGGCGGTCTGCGACGGGACGCACGAGATGCAGAGCACCTGGTTGGCCGCCAGCGTGTCACCGAACGCCTCGGTGAGGATCGGACCGCCCAGCACGGCGAACGGCTGGATGTCGCGGGCAATGGTCTCGGCGTCGGCCGTGGCGGCCACGGCGTCACTCGAACTGCCCGTCGCCGTGTACTGGACCATCTCGACCCGTCGACCGTAGGTCTCGTAGTAGCGACCCATGATCTCGTTGAACCCGGCGTACGTGGCGAAGACCTTGTCGGGCGTGTCCTGGTTGCCGATCTGGGCGTAGATGAAGCTCAGGATGGGGTCGTTGGCCTGCGGCGTGTAGACGACCACCTTGATCGTCTCGGCGGTGACCCCGGTCGAGGTCGCCCCGCCGTTGTCGCCGCTGAACGGGGCGAAGCACTCGGGTGGGGGTGACAGCGGCAGGCGGAGTCGACCGCTGTCGGTGTCGCACCGCGGCCCCCAGTCGATGTCGCCCTCCTCGCCGCGGGCTGCGGCCACGCTGAACGGGAGGACGCCCTCGGGCAGCTCGACGTTCGCCGGATCGGCCATCACCCCCGACTCGGGAACGGTGTCGTCGACGGCGACCCCGTCGTCACCGCCGACGACGACGAGCCCGACGAACACGGCGAGCACCGAGAGGATGGCCACGAAGGGACCCCAGCGCCGTAGGGAGCTCCCCCGGTCGATTGGCTCCGAACCGTTGGACCGCATCCCGCTCACGTGTGCTCCTCTCCGCCGCCGTCCGCGGCCACGCCCGACCGTTGGACCACCGATCGATCCTGACCCAGGTAGGACGCCACGACGAGCGGGTCGCTGAGCACCTGAGCGGGTGCTCCGCGCGAGATCACGCTGCCGGCCTCGAGCGCCACCAGTTCGTCGGCGATCGAACGGATGAGCGGGACGTCGTGCTCGATCACCAGCACCGAGCAGTCGAGCTCGTCCCGGATGCGGAGGAGCAGCGAGCCGAGCGCCTCCACCTCGCGCTGGGCGACCCCGGCGGCCGGCTCGTCGAGCAGCAGCACCGACGGCTGGTGACCGACGACGCAGGCCAGCTCGACGATCCGACGGGTCCCGGTCGACAGCTCGGCCACGAACACGTCGCGGTAGTCGTCCAGGCCGAACAGGTCGAGCAGTTCCTCGACCCGGACCGCCACCGCCCGCTCGCTGTCGTACTGAGCCGGCAGCCGCAGCGCCGCGCTCAGCGGGTCCCGGACGTCGACGGACCGGTCGAGGGACACGGCGATCGCCTCGGCGACGACGAGCCCCGGGAAGAGCCGGCCACCCTGGAAGGTCCGGCCCAGACCGAGGCGGGCCCGAGCCGACGGGGACGCGCCGTCGAGCGGCCGGCCGTCCACCAGGATCCGGCCCACGACCTGCCCCCGCTCCACCGTGAGGCTGACCTCGCTCACGGCGACCAGGCCACCGAACCTCCGGGTCACCCGGTCCAGTTCCAGCGCCGGGCCCGCCGGTCGGTTCCCATCGGTGCCATCGGGTCGCGGCCGGGTGGTCCGGCGTTCCGTCGACGGGAAACCGGACGACGGACCCCGGACGGCCGCCTCGGTGCCGTTGCCGCGGTCGGTGCCCTTGCCGGAATCGGTGTCGGGGGCTTCGCCGGCCTCGGCGTCGGCTCCCCCGTCCAAGAACACCGCACGGAGCAGGTCCGGTCGTTCCAGGAGTTCGCGGGCCGGGCCGGAGAACCGGATCCGGCCGCGCTCCATGAAGTAGGCGGTCGTCGCCAGGTCGAGCGCGATGTTGACCGACTGCTCGACGAGCAGGACCGTGGTCCCCGCTGCCGCCACCTCCCGCACCATCGCCGTGAGCTGACCGACGACGACCGGGGCCAACCCCAGGCTGAGCTCGTCGATCACCAGCAGCTTCGGCTGGTTGATCAGGGCCATGCCCAGGCCCAGCATCTGCTGCTGGCCGCCCGACAGGTTCGCCGCCGGTTCGTCGAGCCGCTCGGCGAGGACCGGGAAGGTCTCGAGCACCCGTTCGGTCCGCTCGGCGAGCAGGTCGCGATCCCGGCGCAGGAGCCAACCGGCGGTGCGCAGGTTCTCGCGGACCGTCAGGCCACCGAAGACCGCGGCGCCGCCGGGCACCTGTCCGAGCCCCAGCGCCGCGATCTCGTTCGGCGGGGCGTGGGTGATGTCACGGCCGTCCAGGATGACGGCACCGAAGTCGGCCTCGGTCACGCCGGACACGGCCCGGAGGAGCGTGGACTTCCCAGCGCCGTTCGTCCCGAGCAGCGCCACGATCTCGCCCTCGGCCACGTCCATGTTGACGTCGAAGAGCACCTGCAGGCCGCCGTAGCCGACGTTGAGGTCGCGCACGGTGAGCAGCTTCGAGCGTCCGGCCCGTCGGTCGACGAGCGCCTGGGAGCGGGCGGCGGACGAGGTCCACACGTCGTCGATGTCCCGCCGGATCACCCGGCCACCCGAGGCGATCATCAGACCGCCCACGGCCAGCACGGGGGTCATCAGGAGCATCCCCTGCCGGGTACCGAACGTGTCGCTCACCCAGCCGATGGCGGGCAGCAGCAGCAGCCCCGGGATCGCCCACCAGGACGACACCGAGAAGCCGATCGCCCGGGCCCGGGCCGGGATGGCGAGCGACAGGGTCGCCAGCAGGCCCGGGAGCAGGATCGCCAGGATCGAGGTCAGCAGGATGTTGGCGATCACGGCCAGCACCAGGGTCGGCGCCAGGGCGAAGCAGGCGGCGAGCGCCGAGCAGACGATCGCGACCCACTTGAGGAACTGGAAGACCAGGGCCGGGTCCCGCAGGAACAGCCGGGTCCCCAGTCGGGCGCCGACGGCGAGTCCCACCAGCTGGAACGGCTCGACGAGCGCCGCCAGGTAGCCCCGCTGGAGCTCGTCGAGTTGGTAGACCTCTTCGTAGAGGAGGCTGGCGAGCGAGACGAACCCGATGAAGGAAACCGCCAGGAACGGCGTGGCGTACCAGATGCGCCGCAGGACGTCGACCTTCCAGAGGAGCCGCCACGCCTCGGCAAAGCTCGCCGTCGGTTCCTCGGTCTCGACCGCCTCCTCTGACGCTCCAGCCGCCCGGCGCTCCTGGGCGCCGCGGACGGGCTCCCGCATCCTCGTGCCGACGAGCACCAGCAGGACCGTCGGCACGGCGAACACCAGGAACGGTGCCCGCCAGCCGTAGGCGTAGGCGAGCACGCCGGCGAGCAGCGGGCCGACGAACTGACCCACCACGTTGGCCGCCCGGTGGAACGAGAACACCGAGGTCCGACGGTCGACCGCGTAGTAGTCGGACAGGAGCGAGTTGTGGGTCGGCGCCACGACCGCCGCCCCGATCCCGGAACCGCAGCGGGCCACCACGAGCACCCACAGCACCGTGGCCGCACCGGTGAGGATCGAGAACCCGGCCCAGACCATGGCGCCGAGCAGGGTGATGACCACCCGGTTGCCCGTATCGGCCCACCAGGCGATGGGGAGCTGCAACAGCAGCGAACCGAGTCCGATCAGGGCGAGCATCGTCAGGACGCCGGTGTTGGAGAGCCCGAACGCATCGCGGATGTTCGGCAGCAGGATCCCAAAGGCGGTCCGGTCGAGTTCGTCGACGGCGTTCAGTCCGAACAGGACGAGCAGCGCCAGCAGCGGCCCGTCGCCGATCATCTCCCGGAGTGTCCGGACGGGGTGGCGGGCGGTGCCGGCCCAGCGGCGGGGCGAGACCACACCCCGGGCCGACTCCCGGAAGTCGGCCCACGTGAGCCGCTCCGCCGGCGCCGGGACCCCGGTCACGACCCGGCTCCGGGATCAGCGGGTCCGACGGTGTTGCCCACCGCCGTCGTCGGAGCGACCAGGGCGTGCTCGGCGATCTCGATGCCCCGGTCCTCGGGGACCGCCTCGACCCCGGCGTCCACGATCCGGTCGGCGCCGGCGGAACGCTCCAGTGCGAGCGAGTCGACCCGGTGCCGCCGGGCGGCCCAGCGCACGAAGCGGTCCCGGACCCGCCACAACAGGGCGCCGAGCCCGTCGGGCAGCGTCAACAGCACGAGGAGCACACCGGCACCCGTGGCGAGGAACGACCAGGGTGCCGGGAGGAGCCACTGGGCCCCACGCTGGAACACGGCGCCCAGCACGCCGCCCGTCAACGTGGCGAGGCCGCCGATCACCGTCGCCACGAACACCGTCAGGCTCTCCTCGGGGGCGTAGGTGACCGGGCGGAAGGCCCCCTGCTGCAGCACGAACAGGACCCCGGCGATCGCCGCCACGGCCCCGGAGATGGCGAAGGCGGTGAGCTTGGCCCGGACCGGCGACACACCGAACGCGCTCACCCCGGGCTCGTTGTCCCGCAGGGCGACGAGCACCCGGCCGGTGCGGCTGCGACGAACGCCGCGGAGGGCGAGCAGGACGACCGCCAGGACGGCGAGGGACAGGTAGTAGAGCCGCACCGGCGTGTCGACGTCGATGCTGCGGAGGAGTTCGGGACGCCGGAACGAACCGGTCGGGATCCACTCGGCGATCCGGTTCGAGAAGATCCAGGCCGACGCCGCCAACGAGAGGGCGAGGGTGGTCACCGCCAGGTACAGACCGTCGAGTCGCAGGGCGGGGAGGCCGACGAGGACCGCCACGACGGCGCCGGCAACGGCGGCGACCAGCATCGCCGTCACGGGTTCCCACCCCCAGTCCGAGAGCGCCCTGGCGCCGATGGCGGCACCCACACCGACGAAGGCCATCTGACCCAGCGAGACCGGCCCGGCCCAGCCGGTGAGCACGACGATCGAGACGCCGACCAACGCGAACGCGACGACCACCCCGGCCTTCAACTGCCCGTTCGTACCCATCAGGTGCGGGCCGACGAGGAGCAGCGTCACGACCACGCCGCCGAGCGCCCATCGGGCCGCCCGCACCTCGGGCAGTGCCGCCAGGACCCTGGGCGTCGGCCGCACGTCACCGATCCCCTGCCAGCTCGAGGCCACGTCCCGGTCGGCCCGGGTGCGGCCCTGCCGCTGGAGCAGCAGGCTGACCAGGATCATGGCGGCCAGGATCGGCGCGAGCAGGAGCACGTCGTTCGTGTTCCACTCGACGCCGCGTTCCAGCACGCCGATGGCGACCGCCGTGGTGGCGATCGCGACCAGGTTCGTCATCCGGCCGATGACCAGCGCTGCCAGGGCCCGGAGCACGACCGAGAGCCCCAGCCCCACGCCGAAGGGCAGGCTCGTGACCCCGGCGGTCAGGACCACGGAGGCGAACGACAGGACGGTGGCGATCGTCCAGATCTGGACCTCGAGGCGGCGGACGGGCACACCGAGCAGGGCCGCCCGCTCGGCCCGCTCGGCGCTGGCCCGCACGGCGATCCCGGTGTCGGTGGTACGGAGCAGGACGGCCAGAGCCAGGATGAGCAGCGGTGCGACCACCACGGCCAGGAGGTCGCTGCCGTCGAAGACGACGCCGCCGAACTCACCGGACCATTCGAATGGCGGCGGCAACGTCCGGATCCCGGGCCCCTCACCCCAGAGCTGCGGCAGGAGCAGCGAACCGAAGGCGAGCACCTGGGCCAGGCCGATCGTGGCCACCGTGAGCAGCAGGCGGGGCGCCCCGAAGAACCGACGAACGACCAGCACGTCGGCGAGCACACCGACCACGACGGCGGCGCCGAGACCGGCCGTCACCCCCACCACCCACGGGAGGCCACCGAGCACGACGAGGAGCACGGCCAGCGTGGCCGGCAGCACACCCAGGTCGCCCTGCGCGAAGTTGATGACCCGGTTCGCCCGCCAGACGAGGGCGAGGCCGAGCGCCCCGAGGGCGCCGAGGAGTCCGAGCACGGCACCCGAGGCCACCGCCCCGACCGGCATGGGGAACAGGACCTGCTGGAGGAGCAGGATCAGCGCGGCGGGCAGCAGCGTCGTGCCGACGCGCCGCCAGCGCTCCGCCACTCCCCCCGACCTCGCTGCCCCCGCAGTCACGTTCCCTCGGCTCCCGTCGACTCCACCGGCGCCCGGCGGGGAGGAACTCCCCGGCCGGATCCTCCGTAGCCCGGCACACTACCGCCGGTAAGGAATCGGCGCGGCCGGTTCCGGACTCAGCGACGGGCGAGCTCGCCGCCCTGGTACTGCTGGCGGCAGGCCGACCGCTGGAGCTTGCCGGACGACGTCTTCGGGACGGTTCCCGGGTCGACGAGCACGACCTCCTTCGGCGGGATCCCGACCGACTCCGTCACGGCACCGACGATCCGACGGACCAGGTCGTCGAGGTGCGTCGACTCGCGGGTCTCGGCCACCACGATCACGTTCTGGGCGCCGTGGCGGCCCTCCACCCCGAAGGCGATCACGTTGCCCGCTCGGACGCCCTCGACCTCGCCCACGACCTTCTCCACGTCCTGGGGGTAGACGTTTCGGCCGCCGACGATCATCACGTCCTTGATGCGGCCGCAGACGACGAGCTGCCCGTCGACGGTGTAGGCCAGGTCGCCGGTGTGCAGCCACCCGTCACGGATGAGCTCGTCGGTCGCCTCGGGGTTCCGGTAGTACCCCTCGGTCAGCGAGTTGCCGGCGATGTGGAGCTCGCCGACGCACCGTTCCCCCAGTTCCTCGCCGGAGTCGGGGTCGACGATCCGGATCTCGAGGCCCGGAACCGGTCGGCCGAGCAGGGTCAGTTCCGTCGCCGAGGACCCTCCCGGCTCCACGGGGACGGCCAGACGGTCGCGCTCGAGCGACTGCCGGTCCACCCAGTCCGTACGCAGCTCGATCCCCGGCTCCGGGAACGTTCCTGCGATGCAGACCTCGGCCATGCCGAAGGCCGGGAACGCCGTGGCCCGCCGGAGCCCGAACCGTTCGCCGGCGCCGTAGAACCGGTCGAAGGTGGCCGCGTCGACCGGTTCGGCCCCGTTGAGCAGGATCCGGACGGCCGAGAGGTCGAGTTCCTCATCGGTCCGCTTCAGGCTCCGGGCCGCCAGGGCGTACGCGAAGTTCGGCCCGGCGGTCCCCGTCCCGTGGAAGTCGCTGAGCCAGCGCATCCACCGGATCGGTCGGGCCAGGAAGTCCTGCGGTGCCCCCTGCACCAGGGTGCCGCAGATGGACATCGGGATGGTCAGCAGCCCGATCAGCCCCATGTCGTGGTAGAGCGGCAGCCACGACACGATGACGTCGTCGTCGGTGATGTGCGCCGCCTGCACGGCCCCCGTCAGGTTGTTGCAGATGCGCTCGTGGGCGAGCATCACGCCCTTGGGTTCCGAGGTGGAGCCGGAGGTGAACTGCAGCACCGCCAACGAGCCCGGGTCGATGTCGGGGCGGCGGTAGTCGTCCGAGGACGCCGTCGCCCCGGGTCCCGCCACCTCGTCGAGGCCCAGGAACGGTGGGTCGCCGGGCTCGGGTGCGACGAACGCTGCGAGTTCGGGGTCGATCAGGACCAGGTCGCTGTCCGACCGACGGATCCGGTTTCGCGTCTGCTCGATGAACTGCTCCAGTGCGCCCATCCGCATGGGCAGCGGCATCGTCACGAGCGTGGCGCCGGCGAGCCACACCCCCTGGATCGCGGTGACCAGCGGTCGGGTCGTCGGTCCGAGCAGCGCGACGTGCGATCCCGGCCCGATCCCCTCGGCCTGCAGGCGGGCCGCCACGGCCCGAGCCTCGAGGTGGAGGGCCGTCCACGTGGTGGACTCGTGTTCGTCGCCCGAGACGAACGTGATCGAGCCGACGCCGCGCTCGGCGACCGCCTCGATCCTGTCGACGAGCGTCTCGCGGCCTGCCGTCACGACCGCACCACGTTGACGACCTTGGGTGGCCGGGCGACGACCCGGGCGGGTGCCGAGCCGTCGAGGAGCGCGACGACCTTGGGTGAGGCCAGGGCGGCGGCCACACAGTCGGCCTCGTCGGCCCCTGCGGCCACCTCGATCCGGTCGCGCACCTTGCCGTCGACCTGGACGACCATCGTCACCGTGTCCTCGATCAATAGCGACTCGTCGGCGACCGGCCACGGCCGCTCGTGGACGTGCTCGCCGTCGTGTCGACGCGACCAGAGCTCGGCCGACAGGTGCGGGGCCGCCGGAGCGAGCAGCAGCAGCAGGGTGTCGACCGCCTCCGCGTGGGTGCTGCGACGCAACCCGGGCTCGTCGCGGGCCGCCCGCTGGAACTCGTTGACGAACGCCATGAACCGGGCCACCGCCACGTGGTACGACCAACGCTCGAACGCCGAGGTGACGTCGGCCACCAGGCGGTGGGTCGCGCGACGGACCTGCTCGTCGACCGCCGTGGCGGGGCCGTCGTGCAGGGTCCAGGTGTCCTCCGCAGCCGGGAGCCCCAGCCGCCAGACCCGGTGCAGGAACCGGGCGCAGCCCTCGAGCCCGACGTCCTCCCAGTCGACGTCCTCCTCGGGTGGCTTCACCGAGAGGTGCGCCAGCCGGAGCGTGTCGGCCCCGAGGGTGTCGATGATCTCCTCCGGGGCGACCAGGTTGCCCTTCGACTTCGACATCTTCGTGCCGCCGAGTCGGATCATCCCCTGGGTGAACAGCCGTCGGAACGGTTCGCGCAGGTCGGCCGGCGCCACGCCCAGGTCGCTCAGGGCCTTGGTGATGAACCGGGCGTACATGAGGTGCAGCACGGCGTGCTCGGCGCCACCGATGTACTGGTCCACCGGCATCCAACCGGCCACGGCCTCCTGGCGGAAGGGAGCGGCGCTCGACCACGGATCGCAGAACCGCAGGAAGTACCACGACGAGTCCACGAAGGTGTCCATCGTGTCGGTCTCCCGGCGCGCCGCTCCCCCGCACTCGGGACAGGTCGTGTGGAGGAACCCCTCGTGGGACTGCAGCGGCGACTGGCCCGTCGGGGTGAACTCGACGTCATCGGGGGCCAGCACCGGCAGCTGGTCATCGGGGACGGGCACCACTCCGCACGAGTCGCAGTACAGGATCGGGATCGGACACCCCCAGAAGCGTTGCCGGGAGACGAGCCAGTCGCGCAGTCGGTAGTTCACCACCGAGCGGCCGAGCCCCCGGGCCTCGAGCCACGCGGCCGCCGCCGCCTTGGCCGCAGGAACGTCGAGTCCGTTCAGGTCACAGCGCTCGGGGGACGCGTCGCCCGGCGCCGGGGAGTTCACATGGGGCCCGTCCCCGGTGAACGCTCCACCCTCGAAGTCCGCGGGCCGCTCGACGGTCTCGATGATCGGCAGCCCGAACGCCTGGGCGAAGTCCCAGTCGCGCAGGTCCTCACCCGGCACGGCCATCACGGCGCCGGTCCCGTAGCTGCCGAGCACGTAGTCGGCGAGGAACACGGGCACCGGTCGACCCGTGAACGGGTTGCGCGCGAACGCTCCGGTCGCACAGCCCCGGGTCGAGAGGTCGCCCTCCGCCGACAACCGGTCGATCTCGGAGGTACCGCGGGCCGGGCCGCGAGCCGCTCCACATCGGCACGGTGCTCGTCGGTGGTGATCCCCTCCACCAGCGGATGCTCGTGTGCGAGCACGCAGAACGTCATCCCGAAGCTGGTGTCGGGTCGGGTCGTGAAGACCCGGATCGCCGTGTCCTCCGGCAGGTCGGAGCGGGTCGATCCGTCGGCGGCCACCACCTGCATGTCGAACTCGACCCCCTCCGAGCGGCCGATCCAGTTGCGTTGCTGGG
>CAYMKW010000010.1:0-35020 GCA_964391365.1 uncultured Microthrixaceae bacterium
ACCAGAACAGCTGCACCGCCAGGCAGACCGCGCCGAGCGACGCGGCTGCGGTCCTCCAGGGGTGTCGCAGGGCCAGGCGGCGCCGGACGGTCCGCGACGACACGACGACCGCGAGCACGGCACCCAGGAGCAGTTCGGGCGCACGGGTGTCGGTGCCGAAGTAGATCCGGTCGTCGCTCAGGTCGAACACGAACGGCAGCGACACCCCGATCGCGGTGAGCACGACCAGCGCACCGCCCAGCGCCGGCCGCCGACCCCTGGTCAGGCGCAACAGCCCGACGAGGACCACCGGGAACACGAGGTAGAACTGCTCCTCGATCGCCAGGCTCCAGAAGTGCAGGACCGGTGATGGCGACACGAACAACTGCCCGTAGCTGTCGCCGCTGAACACGAAGTGCCAGTTCGCCACTTCGAACAGCGAGGACAGCAGATCCCCACGCATCGAGGCCTGCTGGGCCGCCGTGGCCACGAACGGCGCGAAGAGGAGCGCCACCGCCGCCAGGACGAGCAGCGCGGCCGGCCACAGGCGGCGGAACCGTCGTGACCAGAAGCTCCGCAGGTCGGCCCGACCCGACCGACGGGACTCGTGGATCAACAGCGTCGTGATCAGGAACCCCGACAGCGTGAAGAAGGTGGACACACCCAGGTAGCCACCGACCATGCGGTCGAACCCGGCGTGGAACGCGAGCACCGCCACGACCGCCAGGGCGCGGAGGCCGTCCAGGCCGGGGAGCTGGTTGATCCGGTCGCGGACGGGCCCCGTCAGGCCGACGAAGTCTCGGGTGGCGGAGTCGACGACCAGCACGACGAACGGGCCCCAGGGCGATGGTGGATCGGCCGGTCCGATCCGGGTTGCCAGTCTCGCACGGACGGTCGGGTCGATCGTGGTGCCCCCCGGTCACTAGCGTGCCGTCGATGAGCTCCCCACCGGCCCCCGTCACCTACGAACTGACCGATGACGTGGCGGTGGTCACGATCGACGACGGCAAGGCCAACGCCCTGAGCCACGAGGTGCTCGAACTGCTCGAGACGGCCGTCGACCGCGCCCAGGACGAGGCTCGGGCCGTCGTGGTGGTGGGCCGCGAGGGCCGGTTCTCGGCCGGGTTCGACCTCTCGGTGATGACCGCCGGGCCCGAACAGGCTCGGGGCCTGCTCGGCCGCGGGGCGCTCCTCGGGCTCCGCCTCTTCGAGTTCCCGATCCCGGTCGTGCTGGGGGTCACCGGTCACGCCCTCGCCATGGGCGGCATCCTGCTGTGCTGCGCCGACGTGCGCGTCGCGGCCGCCGGGCCGTTCAAGCTGGGTCTCAACGAGGTCCGCATCGGCATGCCGGTGCCTCGCTTCGCGGTGGAGCTCTGCCGGAGCCGGCTCAACCCGCCGGCCTTCTCCCAGGCCATGCACCTGGCGACGATCTACGACCCCGATGGCGCCCGGGATGCCGGCTTCGTCGACGAGGTGGTGGACCCCGACGAGGTGGTCGGCCGGGCCGTTGCGATCGGCACCGAACTGGCGTCGTCGCTGCACGCCGGACCGTTCCGGATCACCCGGGCCAACTGCCGGGGCGCCACCGCCCGGCTGCTCCGCGAGTCGCTCGACACCGACCTGAGCGAGTTCGACGTCGCCACCTGAGGGGGACGCTGACCGGCGGCCCGTCGGGGCCGGGGTCAGCTCAACCGAAGCAACGGATCAGGGCCTGCCCGTGCAGGGCTCGAACCGGCAGGCGTTCAGGATCTCGCCGGGTGTGGCGAAGAACGCCTTCTTCTGGGCGATGACCGCATCCTGACGTCGCACCAGACCGTGCGGGTCGATGCACGCCGGGTTCGTCGCCGCAGCCGCACCGGCGCAGGTCGCCTCGTACTCGGGGCTCATCGTCGGCGTGATGTTGCCCTGCGGCGGGGGCAGCGTCCCGAAGTACCAGTAGAACAGCGCCGAGCCCGTGGCCGGGAACTTCCGGATCGGGTCGAGGTCGAAGAAGTTGCGATCCTGGTTGGCCCGCTGCGGCGCCACGCCGCCGGCGTCCGCCACCTGGCCCGCCCGATCGGGGATGCCGAGGACGGGTGCGACGTCGCCGGGCAGCTCGGGCGTGTAGACGGGGATGTCGAGGGTCCTGGCCATGTTGTCGGCCGTGATCGTGGCCACCTGGTGGTCACCGAACGCCACGGTCATCAGCACGTCGTGCTTGGGGGTGAGGTCGTAGTTCCGGCCGGTCAGGTGCTGCACGTAGCCGCTCGCCTCGCCGCGGTCCCAGAGCATCTGGATCAGACCGAACCAGATCTGCTGGTCGACGGGGCTCGGGTAGGCCTGCTGCATGACGCTGTAGTACGGGTCGAAGTCGACGCTCCGGTTCAACAGGGTCGAGTAGTTCATGCCGCCCACCCCGAGGACCGCCTTGGTCCAGTCCTGGGACACGGCCGTGGCGGCGGCACCGATGATCGCCCCCTGGCTGTCGCCGTCGTAGAAGGCCTGGTCGGTGTTCATCAGGTTGGCTCCACCGACCTGGAACTCGGGTGAGGAACCGAGGCCGCCCTCGGCGAGCATCAGCCGGCCCAGGTACAGCGTGTTGAGGATCCCCTGCTGCAGCCGGTCGGGCACCGTCGGGAACGCGCTGAGGTTGCCGAGCACCGCACCGATCGCACCGACGTCGTCGCCCGACATGCCGATCGTGTTCGTGCCGCAGTACACGGCGTTGAGTGCCGCCGCGGTGCGCTGGGTGTTGTCGCTGAAGACCTGGCCGTTCGTGCCCAGCAGTCCGTGACCGAACACGACCGGGAGGGCCTCGCCGTTCTCGGTCGCCGATTTGGGCACGACGCAGTTGAACGAGGCGGTGAACGTGCCCACCGCGAGCGGGTCGCCGTTGAGCGGGCTGTAGGTCATGCGCGCTCCGGGAGCGCCGCCGTTGTTCAGGTACAGGGGAACCTCGTAGGTGCCCGACACCAGCTTGGCGATGCCCTCACGGGCGCCGTCGGTGGTGACCTCGGTGACCTGGAACTTCGGCGCCCCGCCGTCGAGGCGACCCATGGCGTCCTCGCGCATGGCGAGCAGGCGTCCGGCCAGCGTGTCGGGCCCGGCGACGGTGAACTTCCACGCCAGGTACAGGTTGGTCCGGTCGACACCCGCCGCAGCCATGCGGGTGAACATGAAGTTGTAGTCCTCCTGCTGCGAGACCAGCCGGGGGTCGGTGACGATGCGGTTGCCACGCAGGACCTGGAAGGTCATCGGTGCCGGGATCGGGACGCCGTTCGTGCCGTACATGCGGCGCATTCCGACCGCGAACCGGTGGGTCTCGATCAGCGAGGTGGCCGGACGCAGGATGAGGAGCCGCTCGGCCGGGTTCTCCGCCCGCTGGTCCATCTCCGCCCAGTGGGGGACGAGCTGCCCCGAGTCGAGGTCGACGATGACGGTCGCCGATTCGGGGGTGGTGGAGAACTCGATGTCGTACTGGGTGGGCAACCGGGTCGCCGACGGGTCGAAGTTCGGGACCGACACGAGGATCGGCGTGCTTGGGCTCCAGCCGTCGTTCAGGTTCCACTCCGACGGATCGAACGTCTCACCCGAGACGTTCGGCAGCTGTCCCGTCGGCAGGTTGATCCGTCGGCCCGTGCCGGTGTTGGTGTCCTTGGTCGTGTAGGCGTCGTTGGGGAACGGGAGCAGACAGGCCTTGGCGGCCAGGACGTCGCAACCGGCGGGGATGGCCGCCAGCTCGGCGTCGAGGCGGGCCTGCTCGTCGGCGGTCAACGGAGTGGGTTCCGGTGCCTCCTCCGACGGCTCGACGGACGAGACCTCCTCGGCGGTGGGGTTGCCCTTGGAGATGTCCCCGCTGAACTCGGGCTTGGGGGGATCGGCCTTGGCGCACGCCGCCGCCGCGAGGGCGAGCGAGCAGACCAGGGCGAGGAGTCGGGAGCGGACGGTCACGGCGTTCCTCTGTCTCGGCCAGTCATTGCGTGGGCGACCCTAGCCGTGGCGCCGCGCGTGCGTGCAACCACCGGCATCGGGTCCGTGGAACAAGGTCCGGACGACGCCGGACCCCGGGGTCGTCTGCTCAGCCGGCGCCGTTGCGCCGAGCCCGACGGCGCAGCAGGAGGAGGATGATCAGGGTGAGCAGCGCCGCAGCTCCGGTGGCACCGGCGACCGCGAGATTGGCGGTCTGCTCGGTCGGCGCCGGTGCGACCGGAACGGCCGACGTGGTCCCAGCGTCGGCCGGGGTCCGATGCCCCGGCGACCGTTCGGCCGGAGCCGGGTCGATTTCGGGTTCAGGCTCGTGTTCCGGCTCGGGCTCGACGGCGAGTTCCGGCTCGGGCTCGGGCTCGGGCGCAACGGTGAGTCCGGGCTCGGGCTCGACATCGGGTTCCGGCCCGGTATCGACGTCGAGCCCGGGCTCGGGGACCGGGAGCTGATCGGTCAGGAGGGCCTCGACGGGTGCGTCATCGTCCAGGGCTCGCCGCGGACGCTTCGGGTCGTAGGGCATCAGGAGTCTCCCGAGGTGCTGAGCGCCGGTGGGCTCGCCACCGCCGTGTCGGCGGCCTGCCCGGTGGCGGCGATCGGATCGGAGGGGGTCTGGGCCGGGTCGACCCGGTCGGGGTCGAGGGCCCGGCTGAGCGCATCGAACTCGGCGGCGGCGGCCGCAGCGCCGTCCCGGGTCAGCGAACCGACCGGGACCGACTGGGCCGCGGCCTCGGTGACCGCCGCCCGGAGCCGAACCGCCGGTTCCAGGACCAGATCCGGGTGGCTCTCGGTCAGCTGGCCGTGCCAGTAGGACGCATCACGGGTCCTGGCCAGCCGGCTCACGATGATCCCGGCGACCTGCGGTCGGCCGCCCCGTCGCTCGGCGATCCGGGTGACGTTCCGCAGGATCTGCTCCACGCCGTCGAGGCTCCACGCCGCCGGCTCGGCGACGATCACCACACGATCGGCGGCGAACAACGCGTTCACGGTCAGCAGTCCGAGCGACGGCGGGCAGTCGATCAGGACGTCGTCGTAGTCGTCGACGACCCCGTCGAGCGCGGTCGCGAGTCGGTCCTGGGCGCCGATCAGATCCGTGGCCATCTGGTGCTCGCTCTGGGCGAGCCGAGGTGAACTCGGGGCGACGTGAGGTACCGGTCCGTCCCCCTCGGGCCAGCCGGCCGGTTCCACGACCGAGCGGACCGACCCGACCCGGTCCGTGTCGAGCGCTGCGTCGATCGTGGATCCCGGGTTCCAGACGCCCAGGCCGGTCGTGGCGTTGGCCTGGGGGTCGAGGTCGACCACGAGCACCCGACGCCCACGACCCGCGGCGGCAGCGGCGAGGCCGAGCACCACCGTCGTCTTGCCGACCCCGCCCTTCTGGTTGACGACCGCCGTGACTGCCATCCCGACACGCTAGTCCCGTGGTCGCAGCCACGGGGGCGGGACCGCCGCGGTCGCCGTCTGCGCGGGCGGCGGCGACACGGCACACTGCGCAGGTGCCTGAACTGCCCGAGGTCGAGACCATTCGTCGGCAGCTCGGCCCCCGACTGCTGGGGCGCACCGTCGTCGACGCCACGGCGTTCCCGCACGAGAAGTTCCTCCCGGCGCTCGACACCGTCGGTGACACGATCGTCGACCTCCAGCGCCGCGGGAAGTTCCTGATCGCCGGCCTGTCGGGTCCGGAGCCGGGTCGGGCGGAGCGGGAGCTGGTCGTCCACCTCGGCATGACCGGACAGTTGCTGCTCGACGACCGGGCCGACGTCGTTCCGGACGGCGGGTCGGCACCCGACCCGTACGAGCGCGCCTCCTGGTCGCTCGACGACGGCGCGGTCGTCCGGTTCCGGGACGTCCGGCGATTCGGGCGGATCGTCGTCGCCGGCGCCGGCGACCGATCGTGGTCCGCCACGCTCTCGCAGATGGGACCCGAGCCGTTCGACCCCTCCTTCGATGCGGTGTTCCTCCGGGAGCGGGTGCAGCGGAGCACCCGGGCGATCAAGACTCAGCTGCTTTCGCAGCGGATCGTCGCCGGTGTCGGCAACATCTACGCCGACGAGGCGCTCTGGGCGGCAGGGGTCCACCCCCGGGCCACTCGGCTGAGCCGTCCTGGCGCCGTTCGCCTGGTCGACGCCCTGCGGTCGGTCCTGCAGGCCGGAATCGACGCCGGGGGGACGACGCTGCGCGACTACCGGACCGCCGATGGCGGCACCGGTGCGTTCCAGCACGAGTTGCGCTGCTACGGACGGGCCGGGGAGCCCTGTGACCGGTGCGGAGGGCCGCTCCGACGGGTGGTCATCGACGCCCGTTCCACGACGTTCTGCCCCAGCTGCCAGCGACGCTGAGCGCCCACCGTTCCCCGGTTCCGGGGTCGGAGTTGGACCCGACGCCACGCGAACTCGCGCTTGCCAGGTGACGAGACGCGCGCGTACATTGCTGTTTCGTTACGAAACGCGCGTCAGTCGTCATCTCGTACCGGTGATCGTCATGGAAACGTCGCACAGCTGCCCCCCGAACCTCTCCCCGAGCCGCCTGATGCGCGCGACCTCGCGCTCGGACGACCGCTCGGACGACCGCACGGGTGACCGGACTCCGAACCGGCACCGCTGGTCGGACCGGCGCGTTTGGCGGCTGCTGCTGGCCGTCCTCGGTGCCGTGGCGGCGCTCGTGGCCGTCACGCCACCCGCCACCGGCCAGGACGGCGGCGGAACCCTCGAGGAACTCCGGTCCAAGCGGAACCAGGTCCAGGCCCAGCAGGCGGAACAGGCCTCGCAGGTCGATGCGCTCCAGGCCTCGGCATCGGAGGCGCAGTCGGCCCTCGCCGCCCTGAACTCCCAGGTCAACGCCCAACGCGACCGGGTCGAGGAGGCCGAGCGCTCGGTCGCCTCCGCCGAGGACGAACAGGTCCGGGCGGAGGCCGCCCAGGCCCAGGCCCAGCGTGAACTCGACGCCCTCCACGCCGACCTGCGCGACGTGGCCGTCGACGCCTACATCGCCGCCGGTGGGTCCGACACGAACCGGATCGTGCAGACCGCCAGCGCCGGGTCCGCCAATGAGGCCGTGCAGATGCGGACGCTGCTGTCGGTCGAGGCCGGCGGTCGATCAGACCTGATCGAGGACTACCGGACGGTCCAGGACGATCTGGAGCTCCAGCGCCAGCTCGCGGCCGAGGCAGCCGAACGGGCGCGGGAGCAGCGTCAGGTCGTCTCGGACCGGCTCGCCGAACTCGCCGACTCGCAGTCCCAGCAGCAGGCGTACACCGCCCAGGTCGAGGCGAGGGTCGAGGCTGCGCTGGCCGAGGCCCAGTCGCTCGCCTCGGTCGACGCCGAACTCGCCAACGCCATCACGGCCCGCGAGACCGAACTCGCCCGCGCCGTGGCCGCCCAGCGCGCCTCCGAGACGTCCCGGGACGAGGCCCGGGCCGCACAGGGCCTGGAGTCGCTCGCCGGCACGGGCAGTTCCTCCGGCTCGACATCGAGCGCACCGGTCAGCCCTCCCCCCGTCACCGGCAGCGGCGAGATCGTCAACGCCGGCGGCATCCCGGTCCACCGGAGCATCGCCGGCAACGTCGCCGCGCTGCTCGGCGCCGCAGCGGCCGACGGTGTGCCGCTCAGCGGCAGCGGCTACCGGGACTCCGCTCGTCAGATCGAGCTCCGCCGCCAGCACTGCGGATCGAGCGCGTACGCGATCTACCAGGCGTCCGCATCGTCCTGCAGCCCGCCGACCGCCCGTCCCGGAAGCTCCATGCACGAGCGGGGACTGGCGATCGACTTCCGCAACTGCAACTCGCGTGGTTCCGCCTGCTACCGCTGGCTCGCCGCCAACGCGTCCCGGTTCGGCCTGTTCAACCTGCCGTCCGAGCCCTGGCACTGGTCCACGACCGGCCAGTGAGCCGGCCGCTCCCCCATCCCGTCGGGGGGCCGGTCCCTCACCCCGGCGACTGAGGCGGCTCGTCGGCGAGCGTCCGGTCCGCATAGACGATCTGGTCGCCGCCCATCGCCTGCGCCCGGTCGAGCCCGACCCGGGCGACCCGGAGCAGGTCGTCGACCTCGTCGGTGACGCTCGAGTGGGTGATCCCGAACGAGCACGTGAACGCAACGGTGTCTCCGTCGGCCACGAGGTCGAGCACCTCCGAACGGATCAACTCGATCGCCTCCACCGAACGACCCAGCGTCAGGTCCGGGCACGCCGCGGCCAGCGTGGCGCCGTCGACCCGGGCGACGACCGCTGCGGCGCCCAGTCCCTGGGAGAGCGCCGAGCCCAACGCCGCGACGACGGCGTCACCGGCGGCGTGACCGGACCGGGCGTTCACCGCAGCCAGCCCATCGACGTCGGCGACGACGACCACGAACGGCGTCCCGGCCGCCCGGAGCGAATCCATGGCCCGGACCAGCGTCGCCCGCCCGGGTAGGCCGGTCAGCACGTCGAGCGGCGGTGGCCCGCCGAGCGACGCGTCGGTCAGGTCGACCGCTGCGGAGGCCACCGGCGACTCCGCCGCCGGGTCGGGATGCGGCGACTCGGGCGCCGGGCCGGGATGCTGCGACTCCGACGCCGGGCCGGGATCCTGCGACTCGGGTGCCGGGTCGGGATGCTCGCGGTCACGGGCGGCCTCGAGTCGGGCACCCAGGCGGCCGGCCAACCAGATGACATCGGAGACCTCCGCCCCGGACGGGGGCCGACCCACCGGACCCAGGATCTGGAGCACGCCGCTGACCCGGCCATCCTCCGCCAGTGGGACGCACAGCGACGAGCAGTCGCCGTGGCCGCGTCCGGTGAGCCACGGGCACGCATCGATCTCGGAGGACGAGCCCGACACCAGGGGCTGGGCCCGGCGAGCGGACGGGCACTGTCCGACGGTCGGCACCGGACACGCTGCGAGCTCTCCCGCCGGGCCGCCCGACCGGGCGACCGCCCGCAACGGTGCGTCGGTCCGGACAGCTTCGTCCGAGACGAGCAGCTCCCCCCAACGTCCGGGAACGAGCTGCGCCATCGCCCGACCGACGACCTCGTGCACGGCGGTTACCGAGGTCGCACGAACGATCGCGTCCCCGATCGCCAACAGCAGTTCCGCTCGCTCGGCCCGCTCGGTCGCAACGCGGGCGGACGCGTCGTCCGCAGGTCCGTTCGCCCCCACGGCGGGCACGGATGGCACGGACGGAGCGGCCGGCGCCGTCTCGGCGGGCATCGATTCGGCGGGCACTGGCGGCGCCGGGGCACCCGACCGTGTCCGGGCGCGCCACTCGGTCACGGCGACGGCCAGCGCTGCCACCGCGAGCACCAGCGCCCCAGCGGCCAGCGCGACGATCACGTGGGCGAGGGTACCTGTCGGGCGGGCCTGCGTCCCCGGGGGGAGCCCGCCGCGTCAGTCGGCAGCGGCGACGGCGGATCGCAGCGACGGCAGCACGTCGCGGGCCACGCGCTCGCACTCCCCCAGGTGTGGGTAGCCCGAGAGGATGAACGAGTCGACGCCCACCTCGACGTACCGCAACATGGTCGCGACCACCTGGTCGGGGTCGCCGACGATCGCCGCGCCGGCGCCGCTCCGCGCCCGGCCGACGCCCGTCCAGAGATGGTCCTCGACGAAACCGTCGGCATCGGCCGACGATCGGAGCTCGGCCTGGCGGGACACGCCGGCCGAACCGGAGTCGAGCGATCGTCGCCTGATCTGCTCGCCGATCTCCGGGTCCAACCGGGACACCAGCCGGGCGGCGGCGTCCCGAGCCGCAGCCTCGGTGTCACGCACGATCACGTGGCAACGGAAGCCGAAGGTGAGGTCGCGACCCCGGGCGGCGGCCCGGGCCCGCAGGTCGTCGACGACCTCACGTGTCGCCGCCACCGTGTCGGGCCAGGTCAGGTAGACGTCGGCGATCTCGGCGGCGGCATCGCGAGCGGCCTCCGAGAGTCCACCGAAGTAGAAGGGCGGGCACGTCCCGTGGAGCGGCGAGACCCGGGGCGGCTCGACCTCGAGGTCGAAGAACTCGCCGTGGTGCGTCACCGGCTCGCCCGACAGGAGCGATCGGACGATCGTGGCCACCTCGACGGTGCGCCGGTAACGGGGCTCGCTCGCCAGGGGTGCGCCGGGCAGGTCCGAGGAGATGATGTTGACGCAGAGCCGTCCCCGGTCCGGGTGGCGCTCCGACGGTCCGAGCATCCGGTCGATCGTGGCCAGTTGCCGGGCCAACTGCGGCGGCCACTGCTCGGCGCAGCGGACCGCCAGGAGCAGGTCGATGTCGGCGACCTGTGGTGCGATCCCCGCCGCGAACGCGACGCTGTCGATCCCCAGGTCGTATCCGGACGGCAGCAGGATGTTGTCGAACCCGAGCCGGTCCGCCGCACGGGCGATGTCCCCGCAGTGCTCGAAGCTGGAGGCGAGCGCCGGGTCGGGCACACCGAGGAACTCGTAGTCGTCGTCGCACAGGGCTGCGAACCACGCGACCTCGAGCGGACCACGGGACCCCGGGGCTGGCCGGTCGCTCACGGCAGCGGCACCCCCCGGGAGGCGACCAGCACCCGGTACCACTCGCTGCGGTCCAGCCGGACGGCGACGGCGGCGGCGAGCGACCGGATCCGGTCGACCTGCTGGGTCCCGATGATCACGACCGGAGCCACCGGGTGTGCCATCGCCCAGGCCAGCGCCACCGTCGCCCGGTCGACGCCCCGGGTGTCCGCCAGCTCGTCGAGGACCGCGGCCACCCGCACGACCCGTTCGTCGCCATCATCCGGCCGGACGAGTCGACCGCCCGCCAGCGGCGACCAGGCCAGTGGCGTCAGGCCGGTCTCGGCGCACAGGTCGAACGTGCCGTCGACGAGTGGGTCGAGGCACAGCGCGCTCCACTCCGGCTGCGTGGTGGCGAGCTCGATGTCCAGGTGCGCCTGCAGCGCCCGGGTCTGGGCCGGGGTCTGGTTGGACACACCGACGAGCCGGGTCAGCCCGCGCTCGACCAGCCCGGTGAGGGTCGCGGCCAGGTCGGCTGGGTGGGTGAGGACGTCGGGACGGTGCACCTGGTAGAGGTCGACGTGGTCCACCCCCAGGCGGCGGAGCGACGCCTCGCACGCGGCGGTCAGGTGATCGGCCCCCTGGTCGTAGGGGACGCCGGGCCGGATGCCGCCCTTGGTGGCCAGCACCATGCGGTCCCGGAGTCCCGGGGAGGTCGCCAGCACCCGACCCAGGAGCGACTCGGCGTCACCGAAGTCGGTGCCCGGTCCGCCGAACCCGTAGATGTCGGCGGTGTCCACCAGATCCATCCCGCACCCGAGCGCCGCCTCGATCTTGGCCTCCGCCTCGGCCGGACCGGTTCCGGCCAGACGCCAGCAGCCGTAGGCGATCGGCCCGACGACGACGCCGCTGGAGCCGAGCTCCCGAGGGCCGGGTGGGGGGAGCGGGTCGAGGTCCACGCGGTGACCGTACTCGGGGTCGCCGGCGGCCCCGGACCCCACCGGTTCCGGCGGTCACGGGGTAGATGTACCCGACCCTTGGACACGGTGACGAGTGCCACCTACGCTCTCGGTGCTGGGCGGAGCACAAGGGAGTGGCCATGTTCGCCAACATCGTTCGGAGCAAGTCGGTTCGGGTCGCCGCGGTGGCGTGCCTCGTCGGGGCCGTCATGGTCGTGGCGGGTCAGTCACCCAGTGGCGCCGCCCCGACGACCAAGACCCTGCTGTCCACCTGCGTCGGTGCCGACGGCCCGTCGAAGGAGCTGGTCAAGGTGCTCGACTCCTCCGGCCAGTTGACCCTCCCCCTCGCCGTGACGATCGACGCACCCGCGACGCTCCAGCCCGAGCAGGCTGACGTCCCGTTCACCTTCAACATCGGCGTGAACCTGGACGTCGCCACCGTCAACAAGGCGGCGCCGCTGCTGCCGTCGGTCGACATCAAGGACCCGAAGTTCGCCCTGAAGATCAGTGGGCCGACCGGGACGACCTCGGCGACGAGCACGCCGCAGCCCACCAAGACCCTGCCGCTCGTCGCCGGTCAGCCGGCCTCGGTGGCCTACGGACCGTTCAGCTCCACGCTCACCGAGATCGGCAAGGGCGGCATCATCAAGTACGAGGTCGCAGCGACGACCTTCACGATCGTGGCCGCCGTGGCCGGCACCGTGAACAACGTGAACGTGTCCTGCACCACGCCGGGCAAGGCGTTCGCCACCTCGATCAAGATCCCGGGCTCGCCCGACATCACCCAGCCGATCGAGGTCAAGGCCGGGGCGGCCGAGCAGGTCACCGTCGACGTCCTGGGTCAGTTCACGAAGCCGTCGAAGGACGAGGACGGCGTGCTCCGCGAGATCGACGCCTCGACGTTCAAGGTCCTCGACGGTCCCGGCACGATCGTCGACGGCAAGCTCCAGGTGACCGCCGGTGCCGCCGGATCGACCACGACCATCACCTGCGAGGTCTGCTCCGGGTCGCTCCCTGGCGTCGACGACACCAAGGTCCTCGACCTGGACCAGAGCACCGACATCCTGAAGAAGGGCGTGGCGTTCACGCTGAAGTTCGGTGACGCCGAGTCACCGGTCATCACCTTCCTCCCGCCGCTGTTCGCCTTCCCGAAGCCGACCAACTGGGCCAACATCGCCAACAACTACATCCTCGCCCCGCACGAGATGCCGTCGGCGGCCGAGATCCAGGCCGCCCTCGAGGCCACCCCCGGGATCGGGCCCGGCAACGTCGTGGTGACCCGCGACAAGGCCAACGACCCGGTCGGCAAGGACCGCTACCTGATCAAGTTCGTCGGGGCGCTCGGCCAGCAGGAGATCTCCAAGCAGCTGAAGCTCGGCGAGTTCTACTCGATGCTCCCGCAGTCGGTGAAGGACGGTCTCCTCGAGCTCGCCGGCAGTCTCGGCGGCGACGAGGGAGGTGAGGAGCCCATTCCGGGTGGCCTCACGCCCGATGCCTACCGGCAGCAGCTCCGGACCGAGATCGAACTGGCGGCGGGCACGTTCAACTTCGCCGTCGTCGGCGAGAAGATCGGCGTGCTCCTGGCCTTCGAGCTCAGCGAGGCCACCAAGGACCCGGCGTTCGTCCCGGCTGCGACCGCGGCGATCAACAACCTGTTCACCTCCACCCCGGCGACCGAGACCGTGACGCCCGGCGAGGCCCCGACCGGGATCTGCAGCCAGGCCGTCATCGACGTCGTCGTCGAGGGAACCGATACCGCCGTTGCTGGCGAACAGATCACCGCCAGCCCCAGCGGACTCGGCCCGAACAGCCGGTCGGGAGCGGCGCTCGCCTTCACCGGCTGAGCCCGAACGATCCGGAACCTCCGACGGTGCCCGCCGCCCAGCGGCGGGCACCGTCGCGTCCGGGCCCGACCAGGTCGATCACCGGCTGCGCCGACGCGGTCCCCGCCGGGCGGCCTGTGACGGATGCCCGCACAACGACCGTCAGCCTCCGCCGGGCCAGCCGGGCAGGCCGGTACGATTGACGGGTGACCAGCGTCCAGCCGCCCCCCGTGGTCCGCCGCCACCGACGGCGTCGATCCGGGCCGCGCTGGGGTCGGATCGGACTCGCCGTCGTGGTCGTCGCGGCGCTCGCCGGTGTCCTCTGGGCGATGCGGCCCGCTTCGGATCTGGTCGACGGCGTCGCCGGACCGACCGAGGTCGAGTCCACGCGCCTCGCCGAAGCGGAGGCGGCGCTGGTGCCGAGCACCGTGCCATCCACGACCACGACCACCGTTCCCGATGTGATCGTCGGCCCGCTCGAGGCGAAGGGGAAGCCGGTCCCCGTGGTGTTCCGCATCGGCACGTTCGACCCCGTGGTCTTCATCACGATCGACGACGGCGGCATCCAGCGGCCGGAGCTCGTCGAGTACATCCGCCAGACCGGGATCCCCGTCACGATGTTCCTGACGGAGCGCTACACGAGCGGCGACGGTGTGGCCTACTTCCGGGAGCTCCAGGATCTGGGGGCGACCGTCCAGGCCCACTCGATCACCCACACCAGCCTGCGGGGCAAGCCACTCGACTTCCAGACGGACGAGGTCTGCGGACCGGTCGACACCTACGAACGGAACTACGGCGAGCGCCCCCGCTACTTCCGACCGCCCTACGGGAACTACGACACGAACACACTCCTCGCCGCCCGGAGCTGCGGACTCAAGGCGGTCCTGTGGTGGTCGGCCACCTACGACAGCGGCACCCTGCGCCTGCAGGAGGGGCCCCTGCGACGTGGTGAGATCATCCTCATGCACTTCAACGACCACCTCACGCAGGACCTCCAGCTCCTGATGCAGGAGGTCGAGGCAGCCGGGCTGCGGCCGGCCCTGCTCGACGACTACCTGGACGCCGCGCCGGTCCTGCCCTGAGCGGGGTCGTTCGACCGGAGGTCACCCGGTTCGAATGACGCAGGGGAACACGTGTTCGTCTCGCTGTCACACCCGGCGGGCACGATGACCGCATGACACACCGCAGCGCCTCCCCCTCCGGCCGCCGGGCCCACACGATCCCGGTCGGCCACCACCTCCGCTCGCGCCGTCGGGACGTGGCCGTCTGGTCGCTCGCCCAGGGTCGACCGGTGGACCGCGACGCCCTGGCGGTCGTGCTCAACAGCAGCACCGACCCGAACCGAAGCGACTCCCCGGACCGGTGGACGAGCGAGCGGGTCGCCGGGTTGCTGTGGGAGGGCGTGCTCGGATGGTGTCGCGCCAACAGCGTCGCCCCACCTCCACCCGACGACGTTCGCGCCACGCTCCTCGCCTACCTGCGTTACCTCGGCGAGCACCGATTGCTCGCCGAGGACTCGGACCGGCCGGCGCAGCTCCGCCGAGCCGTGGCCGAACACGGTCGGACACCCGGCGGGTCGGTTCGGCCCCCGGTCGATCGCCGACGGGCTCCGGCGTCGGTCACGCCGATCGCCTGAGACCGTCGACCCCCGAACCGGACGGGGTCGACGACGGGGTCGACCCGGTTCGGATCCGCGGCCTCAGCCCCGGATCCCGAAGAAGCGGAGCACCTGGTCCAGACCGTCGACCGGTCCGTCGGGCCAGGTGTGCTCGTTGCCGGGGTAGGTGAGCAACTCGACACGGACACCGTCGGCACAGCCGGACCAGGTCGACCTGGTGACCCCGGCCGAACCGCTCACGGATGGTTCGGCACCGCAACCGTCGGCGAGCGCCCAGGCCCTGATCGTGCCGGGCACCGGCGGGAACGGAACACCGCTCACCAACTGACTGAGCGTCGGTTCGCCGTTGAACGGAACCACGAAGTCCGGGTCGCCGTGGAGGTGGAGGAGGCTGACCGGCTCCTTCGGGTCGCAGCCCGAGAGGTTCGAGCCTGCGATCGGAGCGAGCGCCGTCACCCGGCCGGGTCGAGCGCAGGCGAACGTGTAGGACATGATCGCCCCGTTCGAGAACCCCGTCAGGTAGGTCCGTTCGGGGTCCACCTCCGGCCGGGCCTGGACCTGATCGAGCACGCGGGTCAGGAAGTCCACGTCGTTGGTGCCGAGCGCCTTCGCCGGAGGGCAGCAGGGCCCGGCGTTCCAGGAGTCGAGGATCCCCTGGGGGAACACGGCCACGAAGCGATCGGCGGCCACCGCACCCCGCCAGTCCGCCTCGCGGGCGATGGCCTGGCTGGTCACCCCCAGTCCGTGGAGGACGAGCACCACAGGCAGCCGCTCATCGGCAGCGGCATCCGCCGGCGAGAACACCGTGAAGGGGCGCTGGACGATCCCCTCGGAGATCGTGCCCAACTGGATCCGGACACCGTCCTCGATCCGGCCCGCGCCGACCGGCGACTCGGGCCGACGTACTGCCACGGTGGTCGTCGATCCCTCACGGCTCGTGGTCGTGGGAGTGGTCGACGACTCGGCGACGGCCTCATCGGTGGCCGATCCCGCGCGGACCAGCAGGGCGACCGCCACCACGAGCGCCGCCGCCAGGACGACGCAGACGCCGAGCAGCACCGCCACCCGGCGATCCAGACGCTCAGCCAACCCGCCTCCTGCGATCCGGTCCTGCGACGGCCGCCGCCGCGAGGACCGCCACCCTAGGTGCCAGCCGGGCGCACCCGGCCGCACGTGGGAAGCGGGACCGACCCCCGCTTCTGACGCCCCGTCAGGTTCGGGGTACCTTGACGCCGTGGCATCGACCGCCCCTGAACTGGACCACGACGTCCCCGCGACCGACACGCCGGACGAGGCCGAGTTCCGCACGTCGGTGCGCGACTGGATGGCGGAGCACCTCGCAGGTGACTTCGCCCATCTGGCCCACCGCGGCGGGCCGGGTGACGAGCACGCCTTCGTCGAGGACCGGATGGCCTGGGAACGGGAGCTCGCCGCCGGCGGGTGGACCGCCGTGGGCTGGCCCGTGGAGCACGGGGGCCGAGGTCTGCCGTTGCACCTCGAGGTCGCGTTCCACGAGGAGTACGCCCGGGCCGGCGGCCCGGGCCGGGCCGGTCTGGTGGGCGAGGGGCTACTGGGCCCGACGCTGATCCACTTCGGCTCACCCGAGCTGCAGCAGCGGTTCCTCCCGGGGATCGTGGCGGGGACCGAGTTCTGGTGCCAGGGGTACTCGGAACCGAACGCCGGCTCCGACCTGGCGAACGTCTCGACCCGCGCCCGGCTGGAGGGCGACGAGTGGGTCGTCGATGGGCAGAAGGTCTGGACGTCGCTGGCCCAGTGGTCGGACTGGTGCTTCGTGGTCGCCCGGACCGAGGAGGGCAGCCAGCGCCACCGCGGACTCAGCTACCTGCTCGTGCCCATGGACCAGCCCGGCGTCGAGATCCGGCCGATCCGCCAGATCACCGGAACCGCCGAGTTCAACGAGGTCTTCTTCACCGGTGCCCGGACGTCTGCGGACCTGGTCGTCGGCGGGCCCGGCGACGGGTGGAAGGTCGCCATGGGCACGCTCGCATTCGAGCGTGGTGTCCTGACGCTCGGCCAGCAGATGGCCTTCGAGCGTGAACTCCACGAGATCATCGGGGCCGCCCGCGACCGGGGCCTGACCGACGACCCGGTCGTCCGTCAGCGGCTCGCGTCGCTCTGGTCGCAGGTCGCCATCATGCGCTGGAACGCCGTCCGCTCCCTCCGTGTCGACGAACACGTCGAACTCCCCCGCGAGGCGATGATCAACAAGCTGTACTGGGCGGGCCTCCACCAGGCCATGGGCGAAGCGGCCGTCGACGTGCTCGGCGCGGACGCCCTGTTGACCCGCTACTCGGAGCCCGACGAGGGCGACGCCGGCGAGCTCGAGATGCGCAACGAACACAAGCTGTTCTTCTTCAGTCGAGCCGACACGATCTACGGCGGCTCCGATGAGATCCAACGCAACCTGATCGGCGAGCGGGCCCTCGGCCTGCCGAGGGAGCCCCGATGAACGCCACCGGACCGACCGTGCCGAGCGAACCCCCCGGGCGGGGCCTGCTCGCGGACCAGGGCGTGGTGATCACCGCCGCCGCCGGAACGGGGATCGGCGGTGCGCTCGCTCGCCGTTGCGCCGCCGAGGGGGCTCGCCTCATCATCTCCGACTCCCACGAGCGCCGGATCGGCGAGACCGCTGATGCCATCGCCGAGGAGTTCGGGACACGACCCATCGCGCTGACCTGCGACGTGACCGACGACGACAGCGTGCGAGCGCTCGTCGCCACGGCCGAGGTTGAACTCGGGGGCATCGACGTCTGGATGAACAACGCCGGCCTGGGCGGCAACGGTCTGATCACCGAGCTCACCGACGACGACTGGAACCGGGTGATCGGCGTCACCCTCACCGGGACCTTCGTGTGCCTGCGGGCCGTGCTCCCGGGCATGTACGAGCGAGGCCGTGGTGCCGTGGTGAACAACGCCTCGGTCCTCGGCTGGAGGGCACAGGAGCGTCAGGGCCACTACGCAGCTGCCAAGGCCGGCGTGATGGCGTTGACACGGAGCGCCGCGATCGAAGCCGCTCCGCACGGTGTCCGGGTCAACGCCGTGGCCCCCAGCCTGGCCATGCACGCCAACCTGGAGAAGGTCACGCCGCCCGGGCTGCTCGAGGAACTCGTCGCCCGCGAGGCGTTCGGGCGCGCGGCCGAGCCCTGGGAGGTCGCCAACGTGATGGTCTTCCTGGCCTCGGATCTGTCGACCTACCTCACCGGCGAGGTCATCTCGGTCTCCTCGCAGCACCCATGACGGACCGCAGGAACCAAGGAGGCTCCAGGTGACGACCGTCGTCGAGACACCCGCCGGACTGCTCGAGCTGGTCGACGCCGACCTCGGTGCCACCGACTGGGTCGAGGTCACCCAGGACCGGATCGAGCAGTTCGCGGACGCAACGGGTGACCACCAGTGGATCCACGTCGACGTCGAGCGCGCTCGAGCGGAGTCGCCGTTCGGGGGGCCGATCGCTCACGGCTACCTCACCCTGTCGCTGGTGAACCTCTTCCTGCCCGAGTTGCTCGAGGTGCGCGGCGCCTCGATGGGGGTCAACGTCGGCCTCGGCCAGGTCCGGTTCCCATCACCCGTCCCGTCGGGAGCGATGGTCCGGGGCGTCGGCCGGATCGTCGAGGCGAGCGAGCAGAAGGGCGGCGTCCAGGTGGTCGTGCGTGTCACCGTGGAGGTCCGCGGGGCCGACGGCGAACCGCTCACCAAGCCTGCCTGCGTCGCCGACACCATCAGCCGCTTCCTCCCCTGAGCCAACCGACCCGAGGGGCGTCGCGGGCTGGCCCTCTGTGCCGGGCGATCGGTAGCCTCGCCGCTTCGACACGTCCGCAGGACCACTCGCACGACAAGGGGAACCACCATGACCGACGCCGTGATCGTCGCCACCGCCCGCACGCCCATCGGGCGCATGGGCAAGGGATCGCTCAAGGACATGCGACCGGACGACCTGTCGGCCGCGATCATCACCGCAGTCCTCGACAAGGTGCCCGAGCTCGACCGCACCGAGATCGAGGACGTGCTGTGGGGCTGCGGTCAGCCGGGAGGTGAGTCGGGCCACAACATCGCCCGGGTCGCCGCCGTGCTCGCCGGACTGGACGATGTGCCGGGCGCGACCGTCAACCGCTACTGCTCGTCGTCGCTCATGACGATCCGCATGGCTGCGCACGCCATCAAGGCGGGCGACGGCGACGTGTTCGTCGCCGGTGGCGTCGAGACGTCGAGCCGCTTCCCGTTCGGCATGGCCGACGGCCCGAAGAACCCGATCTTTGCGGACGCCGAAACCCGCAGCACCGAGCGTGCCGCCGGCGGCGCCCCCGTCTGGTCAGCCGGTCCGGGCCTTCCCGACATGTACCTCGCCATGGGTCAGACGGCCGAGAACGTGGCTCAGCTCGAGAACGTGTCCCGGGCCGATCAGGACGAGTTCGGCGTCCGCAGCCAGAACCTGGCCGAGGCCAGCCTGAACAGCGGGTTCTGGGAGGCGGAGATCACCCCCGTCGAGACCCCGGACGGAATCGTGAGCACCGACGACGGGATCCGCGCCGGTACGACGCTCGAGAAGGTCAGCCAGCTGGCCCCGGCCTTCCGGCCCGATGGCACCGTCACCGCCGCCAACGCCTGCCCACTGAACGACGGCGCAGCTGCCGTCGTCGTGATGAGCGACTCCAGGGCCGCCGAACTCGGCCTGACCCCGCTGGCGCGGATCGTGTCGTCGGCCGCCACCGGCCTGAACCCGGAGATCATGGGTCTCGGCCCGGTCGAGGCGGTGAAGAAGGCGCTCGCCCGAGCCGGGATGAGCGTCGACGACAGCGACCTGTTCGAGATCAACGAGGCCTTCGCGGCCCAGGTCCTGCCGTTGCAGCGGCAGTTGGGCATCCCCATGGAGAAGCTGAACACCCGTGGGGGGTCCATCGCCCTGGGGCATCCGTTCGGCATGACCGGGGCCCGGATCATGACCACCCTGATCCACAACCTGCAGGAGTCCGACGCCACGTTCGGCGTCGAGACGATGTGCGTGGGTGGCGGCCAGGGCATGGCCATGGTGGTCGAGCGCCTGAGCTGACCAATTCAGACGCAATCGTTCCTCGCTGGGGCCTGGTCGCTGAGGCGACCGGGCCCCAAACGCGTCCCCCCCGTCCCGAAAAACGGGACGGTCTGGCAGGTGAGTGGAGAACGGGCCGAGAGACCCGCGAAGCCAGGTGAACCGGTGGGTTGTCAGCCGTCGCGAAAAACGGGACGGTCTGGCAGGTTCGGCGATCGAGTGCCTCGTGCTCAGCCGGCGCCGTAGACCGCCGTGGGCGGCTCGGCTTCGCGCAGCAGGTCGGCGACGACCGGGCCGATCTCGGCCGGATCCCACCGCGCACCCTTGTCGAAACGCGGCCCGTGGCGGAAGCCTTCGGCGATTCCGATGATGCCGCCCTCCACCTCGAACACCCGACCGGTCACGCCGGCCGACTCCGGCGAGCCCAACCACACCACCAGCGGCGACACGTTCGCTGGGTCCATCGCGTCGAAGGCACCTACGTCGACCTCGGCCATCATGTCGGCGAAGGCCTCCTCGGTCATGCGGGTGCGAGCGGCCGGGGCCAGCGCATTGGCGGTCACGCCGATCCGACCCAGCTCGGCGGCCTGCACCAGCGTCATGGACGTGATCGCGCCCTTGGCTGCGGAGTAGGCGGCTTGGGCGATTGAGCCCATCAGGCCCGCACCCGACGAGGTGTTGATGATGCGGGCGTCGACCGGCTCACCGGCCTTGGACTTCGCGCGCCAGTACGATGCGGCGTGACGCGCGGGCGCTGCGTGGCCCAGCACGTGCACCTTCAGCACCGCCTCCCACTCGGACTGTTCGGAGTTGACGAACATGCGGTCGCGAACGATGCCAGCGTTGTTCATCACGACGTCCAGTCCGCCGAACGTGTCGATGGCGAGCTGCACCATCTCACCGGCGGCGTCCCAATCCGAGACGTCGTGCTGAGAGGCCACCGCCTGGCCTCCGAGGGCGATGATCTCGTCGACGACCTGCTGGGCGGGAGTGGCATCGGGATCGGAGCCGTCCTGGGCGACACCAAGGTCGTTGACGACCACCTTGGCACCTTGGCGGGCGAACTCCAGGGCGTGGGCCCGGCCCAGACCGCGGCCCGAACCCGTCACGATCACGACCCTGCTGTCGCAGATTCCCATTGCAGCACCACGCTCCGTTCTCGGGGCGGCCGGAGGCGACCACCGGCCAGTCGGGACGCCGCAATCTATCCGACGGCCACTCAGGCCACGGCCGGACCGGAGCGGCCGACGAGCGCGCCCATGTCAACGGCTTGTGAACTCCGCCACCAAATGCCCGAACCACGTTCGAACCGGGACTAGCGTGAGCGGCGGCGGGGTTAACCGCAGTCGAACAGCAACTGATCGATCGACAAGCGTTCAGGTTGATCACCCCCCACGGGACGGACCTCATGGCCATCACCATCATCATCGTCAGCCTCGTCGGAGCGGCGTTCTTCGCCGGAACCGCACTGGGCTACCGAACCGGAGTCGTCGACGGCCGCTGGCTCGGCCGCTACCAGCGACACGAGGCCTGGGTCGACGACCTCGAACACGCGCTCGCCGACGCGTCAGCAGTGCCGGAACGTGAACTGACCGACTGACCTCGGGCTCCGGTCGTTCGCCCACTCCCGATCCGTTCGACCGGCTCCCGGTACAGTCGCTCCCGTGCGCTTCGGGATCACGATGTTCGCCACGGATGTGGCGATGGACGTGGGCGACCTCGCCGTCGAGGCGGAGGCCAGGGGCTTCGACTCGCTCTGGATCCCCGAGCACACCCACATCCCGATCTCTCGCCTGACGCCCCCACCGACCGGTGACGCAGAGCTCCGGGAGGAGTACAAGCGCACCGTCGATCCGATCGTCGCCCTCGCGGTCGCCGCTGCCCGGACCGAGCGCATCCACCTCGGGACGGGTGTGCTCCTGCCGGCCCAGCGTGACCCCATCGTGACCGCCAAGGCCGTCGCCACCCTGCAGAATGCGGCCGCCGGCCGGTTCGAGCTCGGCGTCGGCTTCGGGTGGAACGTGGACGAGATGGAGGACCACGGGGTCGAGTACCGAACACGCCGATCCCGCACACGGGAACACATCCGGTGCATGCAGTCGCTCTGGAACGATGAGGTCGCCTCGTTCGACGGCGAGTTCGTCCGACTCCCACCATCCTGGTCGTGGCCGAAGCCCGAGCGGCCCGTGCCGGTACTCATCGGCGGTGGCGCCGGACCGGTGCTCTTCGAGCACCTCGCCGAGTACGCCGACGGTTGGATTCCCATCGGCGGGGCCGGACTCGCGGAGTCGATCCCGCGCTACCTGGAGGCGCTCGAGGCCGCCGGTCGCGACCCGTCGACCGCCCGGATCGTCCCGTTCGGCTCGCTACCCGACGCCCCCAAGCTGGAGCACTTCGAATCGATCGGCGTGACCGAGTGCGTGTTCCGGGTGCCCTCGGGACCAGCCGATGAGGTCCTACCCATCCTCGACCAGCAGGCCACGCTGATCCGTTCGATCAGCTGAACCCGACCGACCGCACCGCCGAGGAGGCGACATGGAACCGACCACCGGGCCCGCGAACTGGGACGAGGCCGAACTTCGAGCGTGCTACGCCGAGCACCGCCGACTCCATGAGGCCGGCGACTGGGTCGGCCTCGGCGACCTGTTCACCGACGACGCGAGCTACCTGGACTCGGTCTACGGATGGTCGCACGGAGCGAGTGCCATTCGGGCGTTCCTGCAGGAGTCCATGCGCGGGCTCGACGACTGGTCGTTCCCGATCCACGCCGTGGCCTTCGACACCGCCACCGGCCGGATCCTCAACCACTGGTCCAACCGCCTGCCCGGAACACGACCCGACGGAACCACCTACGACGTCCCCGGCGCATCGGTCCTCACCTACGCCGGGGACGGCCGGTTGAGCTGCCAGATGGACCTGTTCGACACGAAGTGGATGATGCGGGAGATCGAGCAGTGGATCGCCGACCACGACGGAGCACTCCCCTACCCTGACCCCAACAGCTGAAGCGCAGGAGATCGACCACCGTGATGGACCAACACCCCCGACCCGACCCGAGCTCGGGGTCCTCGACAGGGTTCCGACCGACCCCCCGTCAGATCGTCGTCGCCGTCGCTGCGGTCCTGCTCCTGGTCTTCATCCTCGCCAACTTCGAGTCGGCGGAGGTCAGCTTCATCGTCACCACCGTCACGCTGCCGCTGGGCGTCGTCCTCCTGGTCACCACGCTGCTGGGCATGGCGATCGGCGCCACCCTCGGCGTCCGCCGCACCAAGCGGCGCCAGCGCAACGACAACTGAGGCCGGCCGACCGGAGGAATCACGCCGAGGGCGGGAGCCAGTGTCCGGCGTTGACCGGCAGGGCGGTGCCCGTGACGCACCTGGCCAGCGGTGAGGCGAAGAAGACCACGGCACCGGCGATCTCGGAGCTGTGCGGCAGGTATCCCAGACAGGTCTCGGCGGCGCGCTCGTCGTAGACGTCCTGCCAGGTGGCGTCCCCGCCCCGTTCCTCGGCCTGCCACTCGAAGTAGATGCGGACGCTGTCACCCCAGATGTAACCCGGGTGCACGGCGTTGACCCGGATCCCGTAGCCACCGAGTTCCCGTGCGAGCGTCTTGGTCACGGCACCGAGCGCCGCCTTGGACCCGGCGTAGGACCCCGCCCGCTCCTCGATCATGTGCACGGACATCGTGTTGACCATCACGATCCGTGCGTCCCCGTTCGCAGCAGCAGCCGCCTTGAGGAGCGGGAGCACCGCCTGGGTCACCTGCAGGGTGCCGAAGTAGTTGACGTCCATCGGTCGCCGCCACTTCGCCAGGTCGGCACCCTCGAACGTCTCGTGTCGGCCGCCGTGGAAGGCCGAGTTCACGAGGATGTCGAGTCGCCCGCCGAACGCCTCGCCCGCCTCGCCGGCGATCCGCCCGCAGTCCGCCGGGTCCGAGATGTCACCGAGGATGCGCACGGCTCGACGACCCAGCGCCTCGACCTCGTCGGCCACCGACGGGAGGACCTTGTCGGACCGGGCCACGAGCGCCACATCGGCCCCCTCCCGGGCCAGCGCCAAGGAGATGTCCCGCCCCATCCCGGGACCGATCCCGGTGACCAGCGCCGTCCGACCCTGGAGCATCACGCCGAACCGCCGAGCGAATGGTCGCCGGAGCGTGACGGCGGACGGCCGGACCGGACGGTCACGAACGGACGCTCTCGTTCCACGGGACCTCCCGGTCGTTGTTCGGCTCACGCGGCAGGCCGAGCACCTGCTCACCCAGGTTGTTGCGGTGGACCTCGTCGGTGCCACCGCCGATCCTGGACGCGAACTGGTTGATCGCCTGGTACTGCCAGAAGCCGTCACCCTCGGCATCGGCCCACAGGGCGCCCTCGGGACCCTGCACATCGAGCGCGAGTCCGACCCGCTCACGGAACGCCCGGGTGAAGAAGTTCTTGAGCAGCGAGCCGTGGAGCGCCAGTTCGTAACGGCCCTGCATGACCGCCGTCTGCGTCCGCCAGCCCATCCAGCGCAGGACCAGTTCATCGGTGTACACCCGGGCGAGCCGCTGGCGGATCAGCGGATCGTCCGCTGCCCCGTGGCGACGGGCCAACTCGAGCACTGCGGAGAACGGCGTCGCCTGGCCTGCACCCGAGATCATGGAACTCTCGCTGCGCAGCGTCGTGCGGGTGACCGCCCATCCGTCACCGACCTCGCCGACGACGTTCTCGGCCGGGATCCGCACATCGGAGAGGAAGACCTCGTTGAAGTGGGCGACCCCCTGGGCCTGCACCAACGGCCGCACCTCGATACCCGGCGAGCGCATGTCGAGGATGAAGAACGTCAGACCGCGGTGCTTCGGCACCGTCGGATCGGTCCTCGCGACCAGGATCCCGAAGTCGGCGTACTGGGCGTTCGACGTCCAGACCTTCTGTCCGTTGACGACCCACTCGTCGGCGCCGCCCGGTCCCGTCCCAGCCGACAGTTCGGCCCGCGTGGCGAGCGCCGCCAGGTCCGAACCGGCGCCGGGTTCGGAGAACAACTGGCACCACCACTCGTCGCCCGAGAGCAGGGGGCCCAGATGGCGCTGCTGCTGTTCGGCCGTTCCGTGCCGCATGAGCGTCGGTCCGACCAGGGCCTGCGCTGCGGAGATGAACCCCGATGTGGCGTCGTAGCGGGCCAGTTCCTGGTTGAAGACCATCTGCTGTGCCGGGGTACCCCCGCGACCACCGAAGTGGGCCGGCCAGGTGATGCCCGCCCAACCCGAACCTGCCAGCAGGCGCTGCCACTCGCGGCACCGCTGCCGGTAGTCGGCGGCCACGGCCTCGTCGGTCGCGGCACCGTTGCGGGACCAGTCGCGTTCGTCACCACGACGGAGTTCGGCGTGCTCGTCCAGGAACGCCCGGACCTCGGTCCGGAACTCGGCGAGCTCCGGGGTGTCGTCGAAGTCCACGGGGTGATGCTACGTCGGAGGAGCGGAGCGGAATCCAGTTCGGCCCGGACGGGTCACGTCGGGTCGACGGGCAGTTCGACGAGGACTGCACCAACGGCGCGGAGCCGGCCGCGGAGTTCATCGGCAGGGTCGTCGACGCCGGAGAGCTCGGCGGACAGCCGCCGGACGAGCCAGCGGCGGACGACCGCCAACCCGCGGGTCGGTCCGCCGCCCACGCCGAGCAGGTCGACCAGATGTCCGGCGACGACCTCGGCGTCGGTCGCCGTCGTGTCAGCGGAACCGTCCAACGACGTCCGGTCGGCCAGCACCAGGGCGTCGCCGCCGTCGATCCACACGCGCAGGAGACCCGGCACGAGCGGATCCAGGTCGGGAGCGGCACCGCGGAGCACCATGGCGAACTCTCCCGCCGCCGCACCCCCGAGCACCTCCAGCGCGGCCGCCGGCCCATCGCCGGACCCGACCAGCCGGTGACGGATCCCCAGCTCGGCCAACCGGTCGCGGACCGCAGGCCACCAGATGGACGAGACGTCGTCGGAGGCCGCGACGACCACGTCGACCCGGAAGTCACGGGCCAGCGTGGCGACCACGGACTCGACGGCGTCGACCTCGGCGGGTCCGGGGTGCGCGACCAGCAGCGTCAGGCCGGTCACCACCCCCGTGCGGCGCGGCTGCGGCGCCAGGTCGGCCGGATCCAGGAACCAGCCCGCGAGTTCGGCGCTGCCGGTCGTCTCGGGATCGTCCTCGGTGCTCACCGCCACCCCTGGTCCGTGTCCGGCTCCGCCCACCCGGACGGGTGGACCGCCGGCCGGCCCGCCCGAGGGCGGGACCGGAGCCGGCTGCTGTCCCGGTGTTCCCGACGGATCCATCGGCAGCACGGCGACCGATTCAAGGAGAACCCGCAGGTCCTCGCGATCAGAGCCGCTCGATGATCGTGACGTTGGCCTGACCGCCGCCCTCGCACATCGTCTGCAGGCCGTACCGGCCGCCGGTCCGCTCCAGTTCGCCCAGCAGGGTGGTCATCAGCCGGACGCCCGTCGCGCCGAGCGGGTGACCCAGCGAGATCGCACCGCCGTTCACGTTCACCTTGGACATGTCGGCGTCGAGTTCCTTGGCCCAGGCCAGCACCACCGAGGCGAACGCCTCGTTGATCTCGACCAGGTCGATGTCGTCCAGCGTCATCCCCGCTCGCTCCAGCGCCCGGCGCGTGGCCGGGATCGGCGCCGACAACATGAAGACGGGGTCGTCGGCCAGCACGGACAGGTGGTGGATCCGGGCCCGGGGCGTCAGGCCGTGCTCCTCGACCGCCCGCTCCGACGCCACCAGCATGGCGGCCGAGGCGTCGGAGATCTGCGAGGCCACCGCAGCGGTGATCCGGCCGCCCTCGATCAGCGGCGACAGCGAGGCGATCTTCTCCGGGTTCGGCTCCCGAGGCCCCTCGTCGTGGCGCAGACCGTTCAGCTCGACGATCTCGCCCTCGAAACGACCTTCGGCCGTGGCCGCGATCGCACGGCGGTGCGATTCCATCGCGAACGACTCCATGTCCTCACGGGTGATCTCCCACCGCTCCGCGATCAGTTCGGCGCCGCGGAACTGGCTGATCTCCTGGTCGCCGTATCGCTCGACCCATCCCGTGGAGCCGGAGAACGGGTCGGTGTCGCCGAACTGTTCGGCGACGAGCATCGCCGAACTGATCGGGATGCGCGACATGTTCTGCACCCCGGCGGCGACGACCAGGTCCTGCGTCCCCGACATCACACCCTGGGCCGCGAAGTGCACCGCCTGCTGGGACGAACCGCACTGACGGTCCACCGTCGTGCCGGGCACGTGCTCGGGCAGGCCGGCGGCCAGCCACGCGGTGCGGGCGATGTCGCCCGCCTGCGATCCGATCGTGTCCAGACAGCCCATGACGACGTCGTCGACTGCGCCCGGATCGACACCGGTCCGCTCGACGAGCGCCCGGAGCGTGTGAGCCCCCAGGTCAGCCGGGTGGATCTGGGAGAGCGAACCGCCACGCTTGCCGACCGGGGTTCGGACGGTGTCGATGATGTACGCCTCGGGCATGTGGTCCTCCGGGAGTCGGCCGGCCCGGGGACCGGTGCGAGCAGGTGCCCCGACACGCTACGCACCGGGGGCGCCGTGCGTCGCATCCGACGGATCCGCCGCACGCGCCCCGGTCGGTCGGGCAGACTCCGACGGTGACGTCCTGGCGCGCCGAGCAGTTCGACCTCCTGAGTCCGTCGGTCCTCGAACGCTGGTCGCGTTTCGGTGGCCCCGACCAGCAGTGGTTCCCGAACCTCGTCGGCATCGAGGTCGACGAGCTGCGACGCGACTACGCCCGGATGCGCCTTCCGTGGCGACCCGAGCTCAACCAGTCGACAGGGCTCATGCACGGCGGCGCGATCGCCACGCTGGTGGACACGACGGTCGTCCCCGCCATCGGCACGGCCTACGACGACCGGCGGATCTACTCGACCATCGAGATGTCCGTCCGCTACCTGCAGCCGGTCCGGCAGGAGGACCTGGTGGCCGAGGGCTGGGTGACGCGCCGGGGAACACGGGTGGTGTTCTGCGAGGTCGAGGTGAGGACGGCCTCCGCCGTCGTCGTGGCGACGGGCGACCTCATCTACATCATCGGGTCCCCACCCGACGTCAACCGGGACGAGCACACAGGCTGAACGAACACAGCCCGAGCGTCACGAGCCGGATGAACGCCGGCTGAACCCGAGGTGGAGCAGACCTTGCCTCCGCGTGTCCGATGCGCCACCATGCCCCGAGCGAACGGGGGCGAGCGTGCGGCGAGCAGCAGTACTGGCGGTGTCGGGAATCGTGGTGGTGCTCGGGGCGTGCACCATGCAACCACCGCCGGTCGAGCCGGCCGTCCCCGACGGCGACGACCTCGTCGGGCTGAACGAGCTCCAGTACCTGGGAACCCACAACTCCTACATCGTCGGGCCCAGCCTGGGCCTGCTCAACGTGCTGGCCATCGGCTCGAACCTGTTCCCTGACCTCGCCGGCTCGGGACTCGACCCCGCGCAGCTCAACTACGGCCACCGGCCGCTGAGCCAGCAGCTCGCATCCGGCCTACGCACCTTCGAACTGGACCTCTTCGCCGATCCGGAGGGCGGGCGCTTCGCCACCCCGCTGGCGGCCGAACTCCTGAACGAGCCCTACCCGACCGGCGTCGACCAGCCCGGAACGAAGGTGCTCCACATCCAGGAGATCAACTACCTGTCGACGTGCCCGACGCTGGTGGCCTGCCTCGGCGAGCTGCGGGCGTTCTCGGAAGCGAACCCTGCGCACCTCCCGATCATCGTGAACCTCGAGATGAAGGAGGACGCCCTTCCGGCACCCTTCGACGTCACGCCGATCACACCGTTCGACACCACCCAGCTGGCGGTGGTCGAGTCCGAGATCGCCGCCGTCCTGGGCGACCGCCTGATCACGCCAGACGAGGTCCGCGGGGGCGCAGCGGACCTGTCGACGGCGGTGACCACCACGGGGTGGCCCTCGGTCGCCGATGCCCGCGGCCGGTTCCTGTTCTTCGTCGACAACCCCGGGGCGGTCCAGGACCGCTACCTCGACCTGCACCCGAACCTGCAGGGTGCGCTGATGTTCACCAGCGCCGGATTCGGCACACCCCACGCCGGGGTGCTCAAGGTGAACGACCCCGGCGACGGCGCCGAGATCAGGTCGCTCGTCGAACAGGGCTACCTGGTCCGCACCCGGGCCGACGCCGACGTGGTCAACCCCAGCGTCTCGCAACGTGATCGGGCCCTGAGCTCCGGCGGGCAGATCGTCCACAGCGACTTCCCGAAGGGTGAGGCCAAGTTCGGCACCGGCTACGTGGTCGAGTTCCCGACACGAGTCCAGGCCCGCTGCAACCCGGTGCTCACCACACCGGAGACCTGCGGGCCGGCGGTGGCGGTCGAGCCCGCTCCCTGAGTCCCACCGGCGGTTCGTCCGTCGGTCGCCTCAGGTCGACTCGGGAGCATCGGGCGGCGCCACCGCAGCACGCCCCACCTCGCATCCGTCGAGCAGGTGACACCAGCGGCACCAGCCGCCGGCGGCGAACGGGGCCTCATCCGGCTCGACCGAGTGACCCACGAGTTCCACGATCCGCTCGACAGCGGTCGAGAGCACCGGGCCCGTGATGGCCACGGCCCGGGTCGCACCGGTGCCGGCGGTGCTGAATCGGATCCGTTCCGGGGCGACACCCGAGTGGTGGCAGGCGACGAGCGCGACGAACCCGGCAAGCAGGAGGTCATCGGCGTGGTCGGCGACCCTCGGCGAGTGCACCAGCAGCGTCGTCGGCGAGCGGCGCGATCCCAGCCGGGCGTCCCACCGGGCGACCAACTGCACCGCTCGACCGGGGACGGTCACCCGCTCGGTCGCACCATCCCACACCAGGTCCGTTCGGCCCCGGACCGGGGTGAGGGCATCGGCGACCCAGGCGAGCACCGACGCACGGACCGCAGCGACGGCCGACCGGTCGAGCGGTTCCAGACCGTTCGCCAACCACGCGGGCAGGTCGTCGGCACCGGCCAGGATCCGATCGAGCGTGGCATCGGGCGACTCCGACGGATCACGTTCGCGGAGCACGAGCCGGCCGAGCGTCCGGGTCGCCGTGACGGTCGTCAGGTCGCTCCACTGCGACGGCTCGGGGCGGGCGAACCGGGCGGCGCAGCGGCCGACGACGTCGGCATCGCGGACCTCGATCCAGCCCGCACGGTCCCGGGGCGGACGGCCGCTCGCCCGGAGCCGGTCGCCGAGCAGGTCGTCGAGCGATGCCTGCAACCGATCCCGCGCCCGGGCGAGCAGCTCGGCCCGCTCCCCAGGGTCGACGGTCACGGACCGACCTCGTCATCCGGTGGCTCCCACTCGACCTCGTCGCCCGGATCCGCGTCCCCTCCCGGGGTCGACCCGGACGTGCCCGCTGCGCTCGGACAGGCCGCGGCGTCGGGGCACCAGCGACACCACGGTCCAGGCACCTCCCCGGGGGAACGGCCGACGCTCAGCTGCGCCCACTGCTCGATCGCATCACCGAGTCGGGCCGCCGCCGAGGCCAGCAGGCCTGCGTCCACCGGCATGCACGCCGCGGGTTCGTCCGGGTACCACCGGACCACCAACGACGGCGCGATCCCGTCACGCCAGCCGACCAGCAGCGCGTAGAGCGCGACCTCCTCGATGTGGGCCGGCCGCGGCGAACCGGACTTGACCTCCACGATCACCCCCGGATGGTCGGTCAGCACCCCACCCAGCTCGACGTCGAGCCTGCCGGAGCAGACGACCCGACCCTCGGCGAGCTGCGCCACCGCCGGGCTCTGCAGGCGCGGCCACCACGTCCGCGGGATGCCACGCCACGGTGCGGCCGCCGCCGCCAGGTCGTCGACGAACCCCGGGTCGACCGAGGCCGCGGCGACGACCTGGTCGCAGGTCTCGAGCTCACCCTGGACGTCGAGCACCGACAGGAGCTCCTCGACCGGATCCACGATCGGACCCTGGGCCACCTCGAGGAGGACGAAGCGATCGAGGGCGACCCCGCGGAGCGCAGCCGGCCCGGGGGGACCGGCGTCGGGCCGGGCGTGACGGGCGACCGCCAGCCGTTCGCACTGCTGCAGGTCCGCCAGTCGGCTCTTCGGCACCCGCAGGACCGCTCCCTCCTCGTGGCCGTCGAGGAGTGCAGCGGCGGCCGAGGCCCGCTGCTCGAGCCGGTCGCGCAGGCCGGGCAGCGTCCCGGTCGCCGAGACGGCGAGCCCCGGATCCAGGACCTCCAGTTCAGCGACCAGGTCGTCGAACAGCGCGCCGCCCACCTCTCCGTGCACCCCGGGAGTCTCGCACCGGACCGGGACGGCGTCGTGCGGATCGGGAACTGGCCCTAGCCTGCCGGTCGTGAGCGACGACACGACGATCTCCCCGATGTCCATCTCCGTGGACGCCTCCGAACTCGACGACCTCCGTGACCGGCTGGGCCGGACCCGTTGGCCCGAGGCCGAGACGGTCGCCGGGGGCGAGCAGCCCTGGTCCCAGGGCATGCCGCTGGAGATCACCCGGGAGCTCGCCGACCACTGGCGGGACGGCTACGACTGGCCTCGGCTCGAGCACCAGCTCAACGAGCTCGGCCAGTTCCGGACGACCATCGACGGGTTGGGAATCCACTTCCTCCACGTCCGCTCCCCCGAACCCGACGCCCTGCCGCTGGTCATCACCCACGGCTGGCCGGGCTCAGTGGTCGAGTTCCTCAAGGTGGTCGGTCCGCTCAGCGACCCGGTCGCCCACGGAGGCGACGCCGCCGATGCGTTCCACGTCGTCTGTCCCTCCCTGCCCGGTTTCGGCTGGAGCGACAAGCCCACCGAACCGGGCTGGGGTGTGCCGCGTATCGCCGCCGCCTGGGAACAGCTGATGCTCCGACTCGGCTACGAGCGCTTCGGCGCCCAGGGCGGCGACTGGGGTTCGATGGTCACCGCCGCGCTGGGCTCCGGCCACCCGGACCACCTGGCAGGCATCCACATGAACATGCCGTTGGTACTGCCCGACCCGGCGACGATGGACGACCTGACCGACACGGAACTGGCATCGCTGGCGGCGTTCGACCACTACCAGCAGTGGGACAACGGGTACTCGACCCAGCAGTCCACGCGACCGCAGACGCTCGGGTACGGGCTGACCGACTCGCCCGTCGGACAGATGGCGTGGATCGTCGAGAAGTTCTGGGCCTGGACGGACTGCGACGGTGACCCCCGCAACGCCCTGACCGCCGACGAGCTGCTCGACAACGTGATGGTGTACTGGACCACGAGGTCGGCGGCGTCGTCGGCCCGGCTCTACTGGGAGTCGTTCAAGCAGCCCGACTTCTCACCGATCTCGGTGCCCGTCGGTTGCTCGATCTTCCCGAAGGAGATCTTCCGGACCTCCCGAAGGTGGGCCGAGCAGCGGTTCAGCGACCTGCGGCACTTCGGTGAACTGGACCGCGGCGGTCACTTCGCCGCCTTCGAACAGCCCGACTTGTACGTCCAGGAGGTACGGAGCGCGTTCCGCTCGATGCGCTGAGTGGGATTCGCCCGACCAGCAGGTGTGGAGCGGGTGAACAAGGTTCGGAAATTGTGGACGCCGAACAGGCGCGTCCGTAAGGTGAACGGGGTCACGTTCGAAGCGAACGGACATCGAGACGGTCGGCGAACAGCCCGGCCGACGACCGAGGGAGTAGTCATGAGGGGACGTTCCGTGAAGGTGGCCGTGATCGGCCTGGTGGCTGCGATCGGCCTGATCGCCGCAGCGTGCGCCCCGCCGCCGGCACCAGTGGCCAAGAACTGGTCGCTCAAGGCGACGAGCATCACCTCGAACGACTCCCAGGACGAGGTCCGGGTCTTCGGCGCCTGCGTGGCGATCCCGAACTGCGACGACGAGGCCTACCTCATCCAGGTCGCCTTCAAGGTCACCATCGGTCAGGCCAACTCCGCCGAGACCTGGGTCGTCACCGGCGACAAGGTCAACGGTCTGAGCGAGGGCGAGACCAACGCCCTGTCGGGTGGCCAGCAGGCTGCGGTGACGTTCAACAACATCAAGCCGCTCGACATCCTCGACGTCTTCAACTCGAGCAACAAGCTGACGGTCTTCGGCACCTACACCTGGGCCGCCGAGGAGGACACGATCAACTCGCTCTCGACCGGAGCGAACGGCCTGGCCACCACGTTCAAGAACGTGCTGAACAACCTCCTGGCCACGGCCACGCTGCCGAGCAGCGAGCAGGCGATCATCGACCTGGTGCTCGACGCCCTCTTCAACGACATCGGTTCGCTCTTCAACGTCATCGTCTCCAACATCCCCTGCCTGGGGCTCTGCGACGACGTGCTCGGCGGAGCGGTGTACGTGGGCATCGGCGCCGGCGGAACGCTGGGCAACACGCTGAACTCGCTGCTCACCAGCGTCACGATCCCGAACATCGCGATCCCCGTCGTCAGCGTCCCGCCGGACGTCCAGGGCGGCGGCATCTTCACGATGACCGGCACCAAGAACTTCACGCAGACCTTCTCGGGCGCCGACGGTCAGCACACCTACTCCTTCACCTCCGGTCAGGCCTGAGCCCGACCACCCGTCGGCCGGTCCCCGGCCGACACCAACCCTCTCGGACGGCCCGGGCCCAGCGCCCGGGTCGTCCCGCCTCCGGCCCCGACCCGGTGGACGGATGGTGTTGCGGAACGTGTTCCGATCGGGGGGTGTCACACGAGCGGTCGTGGTGACTCTGCAGAGGTGAGGCCACCGGAGGAGTGGTCCCGACCGAGGAGTCACCATGCCCACCCCGCCCGCACCCCACCCCCCGTCCCCCGGCGACCTGCTGACCCGCATCTCACTGGGTCGGGGCATCACCCGGGGTGGCGTCACGCTCATCCCGATCTTCCTGCCCGAACTGGACTCGCCCCGGGTCCTGACCGGTGACGCCGCCCCGATCGAGGTCGCCGAGATGGACTCGGCGTCCGTCCCGACGATCCGGGTGACCAACCCCGGCGCCGTCCCGGTCCTGCTCGTCGAGGGCGAGACCATCCGGGGCGGACTGCAGCAGCGGACGTTCAACGTCAGCATCGTGGTTCCGCCGAACAGCACCCTGGAGGTGCCGGTGTCCTGCGTCGAGGCGGGCCGGTGGTCCGGAGGCCGGGAGTTCCGCAAGGGCGGTTCGTTCACTCCCCGGACGGTCCGTCGGAACAAGCAACGCGGCGTCCGGGAACACGTCACCCGTTCGGGCGCCAAGTACAGCAACCAGTCCGACGTCTGGGCCGGCGTCGACGAGACGCTGCGGTCCTTCAACTTCGAGTCACCGACCCGGAACGTGGCGGACGCCGACCTGTTCCTGGAACGCGACGACCGTCTGCGACGCGCCCTGCAGGACCTGACGGCGCGCGGACCCCTGCCGGGTCAGTGCGGTGTGGTGGTGTGCCACGGCAAGCGGGTCGTGGCCGTCGAGTTGTTCGGCTCGCCGGAACTCCTCCGGGCGCAGTGGACTCCGCTGGTCAGGGGCGTCCTGCTCGATGTCCCGGACCAGGTCGACGGGCGGCCATCGCTCGACCGGGCCCTGCGGTTCCTCGAGCGGGTGCAGCAGGCCGAGCGCACCGTCGCCCCCGGGGTCGGGCTCGGCGAGGAGCACCACCTGCAGTCCACTCGGGTCCAGGGGCAGGTGCTCACCTGGGATTCGGCCCTCCTGCACGCCAGCGCGTTCGCCCTGGCGGCCTGACCGGCCGGGGATCAGGTCGGGTGCGGGTGCTGCGGTCGGGTGGAGCCGCGGTACTCGCACCCACTGGTGCACGTCTCGTGCACCACCACACGGCTCAGGCCGGGCAGCTCGTCCACGAGGCGGTCCCAGACCCACTCGGCGAGCCGTTCGCTCGTGGGGTTGTCCAGGCCGGGCACCTCGTTCAGGTAGCGGTGGTCGAGCTGGTCGAACAGCGGGGCGAAGGCCGTCGTCAGGTCGGCGAAGTCGCAGACCCAGCCGGTCGAGGCGTCGACGTCACCTGCCACGTGGACGGCGATCCGGAACGAGTGGCCGTGCAGCCGCCGGCACTTGTGTCCCTCGGGCACGTTCGGCAGCAGGTGCGCGGCCTCGATCCGGAACTCCTTGAAGATCTCCACCCGTTCGCTCCAGACTCCGCTCAGGGGATGCCCAGATACTTGTGGGTCTGCAGGCTCAGCCGCCACTGCGGGTGCTCCCGGCAGTAGCGCACCGCCCACTCGGTGTTGGCACGGGACACCTCCGGGTCGGGGTCATCCATCGGCTGGACCAG
>CAYMKW010000010.1:35030-36447 GCA_964391365.1 uncultured Microthrixaceae bacterium
GATGGTGGTCGGCGACGATCCCGGCCCACCGCTGCGGATCGCCCCGCTCCTGGGGGACGACCACCTTGACCTCGTCGGCCCGGTCGACGACCACCTCGGAGTCGGCCTTGGGGCTGACGCACACCCAGTCGACACCGTCGGGAACCGGCAGGGTGCCGTTCGTCTCGACGGCGACCGTGAACCCCCGGTCGTGGAGCGCGTCGAGCAGGGCGACATCCAACTGGAGCAGTGGCTCACCCCCGGTGCACACGACGTAGGCCTGGCCGCCGCCGCCGAAACCGTCGGACCAGCAACGGGCCACCGCGTCGGCGAGAGCACGGGCGTCGGGGAAGACGCCGCCGCCGGGACCGCCGGTCCCGACGAAGTCGGTGTCACAGAACCGGCAGATGGCGGTCGCCCGGTGCTCCTCGCGGCCGGACCACAGGTTGCAGCCGGTGAACCTGCAGAACACGGCGGCCCGGCCGGCGTGTGCGCCCTCGCCCTGCAGGGTGGGGAACAGTTCGACCACCCGGTAGGCCACGGTCAGCCCCGATCGGCCGGGGTGCTGTCGGGGTCCGGTGCGCCGTAACGGGTCGGATCGTCCACGCCCGCCTCGGCGAACCCGGCGGCACGGAGCAGGCAGGAGTCGCAGGACCCGCAGGCCCCGCCGTCCACCGTCGGGTCGTAGCAGGAGGTGGTGACGGAGAAGTCGACGCCGAGCGAGAGCCCCAGGGTCACGATCTCGCCCTTGGTCAACTCCACGAGGGGGGCGTGGACGCTGGTGCGCACGCCGTCCTGGACCGCGGCCCGGGTGGCCAGGCCGGCGAGCGACTCGAAGGCCCGCAGGAACTCGGGGCGACAGTCGGGGTAACCCGAGTAGTCGACCGCGTTGACGCCGATCACGATGTCGGAGGCACCGAGCACCTCGGCCCAGGCGAGCGCCAGGCTCAGGAACACCGTGTTGCGGGCCGGCACGTAGGTGGTCGGGATGGACTCGGCTGCGGCGGCCACGACCTCGGCGGCGTCGCGGTGATGCGGAACCGGGTCGGCGGTCGTCAGGGACGAACCTCCGAGTCGACCGAGGTCGAGATCGAGGACCTCGTGGGGCACGCGCACGCCGCTGCGACGCTCCTGATCGGCCACCACCCGGGTTGCGGCGTCCAGCTCCACCGCATGCCGCTGGCCGTAGCGGAAGCTGAGCGCGTGGCAGTCGAACCCCTCGTTCACGGCCCAGGCCAGCGCAGTGGCCGAGTCGAGCCCACCCGAGACCAGGACCACGGCTGCGTCACCCACCGGCGAACCGTACCCCGGACGGAGTGCGGGAGGGCCAGTGAGGACGCCGCCCCGGTGTGCCCATGTGGTGTCCGGTCAGCGGCGGTTCAGGGAGCCGGTGGTGCTCCGGTTCCACCCCGGTCGAGCGGGTGCGGGATCCCGAACT
>CAYMKW010000010.1:36457-38471 GCA_964391365.1 uncultured Microthrixaceae bacterium
AGAAGCGTTTGCCGGAACTCGAGTACCACACCTTCGCGCGGGAGCGGGTCCGCGGCGGTTCAGGGAACCGGCGGCGGCGACGTGGGATCACCCCGGTCGAGCGGGTGCGGGATCCCGAACTCGCGGAACATCGGGATCTGATCCGACGTCAAGGCGTTCACCTGGGCGACCGCGAACACCTGCGGGTTGGTCGGCTCGTACCAGGCAGGCCAGGTGTCGCCGATCTGGGGCATGTTCGTCTGCGCCAGCATGATCGTCTTCTCGCCGTCGAACGGCGCCGAGCCGTCGAGCGGTTCGAGCCGGAATCGGACCACGCTGCGTAGGTAGATGTGATTGACGATCATCCCGGTCGGCTGGACGGCCGTGATCATCGCCCGCGCCTTGGCGCCCGTGGCCTGCAGCTGGGTGATCTGCTCCTGCTTCCCGCTGCTCCGGCCGAACAGGGAGCGCCGGACGAACCAGATCACGGCCACCGTGACCACGACAACCACGACGATCGAGATCACGAGCTGCATCACGATCGCGCTGGCCAGTCCACCGGAGATGTCGTTCACGCCCTGCATCGTCGCGCGCCCCGAGAGCGTCGCGTCGACCGGAATCACATGACTACGAACCTGCCTCCGATGGTCCCGCCGGACTCGGACCCGGAACTCAGCGGCCGGCGGTCCGGTCCGACACGCCCAGCCGCCGCTGGATCGAGGCCGACAGACCGGGCAGGAGGCCCGAGAACTTGGCCACGGCCCGCAGCTCCGGCGGGGCGGCGAACACCTCGGCGTCCCCGGTGACGATGGCCCGGACGACGGCGTCCGCCACGTCCTGGGGGGACTTGGTCCGAACACCGGGAGGTAGTTCGATGTCGTTCTCGGCGAACATGCCCGCGTCGCGGATGAACCCCGGCGCCACCAGCGACGCATGGACCGGGGTGCCGAGCAGGTCCTGGTGCAGCGACAGGGTGAAGCCCCGCAGTCCGAACTTCGTCGCGTTGTACATCCGCGTGTTCGGCGTGGCGACGATGCCCGAGAGCGACCCCACGGTGACGACGGCCGCCCGCCGACGTTCGGCCAGTGCGTGCTGCACGAACGCCAGCGACATCTGGACCGGAGCCCGCAGGTTGACGTCCATGACCAGATCGGCGCCGTCGGCGGTGACCTCCTCGAGCGGCCCGTCGTTGCCCACCCCGGCGTTGAGCACGAGGACGTCGCAGCCGAGGGCCTCCTCGGTCAGCCGATCGACGTCGAGCCGGTCGGCCAGATCGGCGACCACCACCTCGCCGCCCGTTCGGGCCGCCAGATCGACGAGCAGTTCGCGGCGACGGGCGGTGAGCACCAGTTCGGCACCACGGCGGGCGAGCTCAGAGCAGATCGCCGCGCCGAGCCCCCCGCTGGCTCCCGTCACCATGACCCGTGCCCCACGCAGTTCGATCCTCGGCTGATCCATGGCGGCACGCTACCCGGACACGGCCCGGGGACAGGTGCCCGCTGACAGCGTCCACCCACCGGGCGCAGGCTGGTCGGACACGCCGTCCGCAGGGCGGGTGTATCGGCCACAGCGGCCCCAACGACGACGAACCGAGGTAGCCGTGACCGCGACCGACCGACCCGAGCAGTCCCCCAACCCGCCCCCACGGGATTCCGGCCCGCCGAGCGGCACCGGTGGCAGCTCCCCGTCAGCCCGCGCAGGATCCCGGTCGAGCGCCGGCGATCCGTCGGGGGAGCACCCGTCCCGGGCCACGGAGCACGTCCACCTCCGGATTCCGCTGGAGCACCCGGAGATCCCCTCGGAGTGCGTCTGGGCCGTGCCGCTCGGCGAGGGCCGGTTCCGGATCGCCAACGTGCCGTTCCTGGTGCACCACGTCGGACTGGGCGACGTGGTGGTGGCCGTCGAGGTGGAGCCGGGTGCGCTCGAGCTCGTCGAGGTGGTCGAGCACGTCCATGTCGCCTCGTTCAGCTTCGAGCTGCCCCGCTCGGCCGACCCGCGGGACCTCCTGGAGCGCGCCGGTGCGATCGGGATCGCC
>CAYMKW010000010.1:38481-44291 GCA_964391365.1 uncultured Microthrixaceae bacterium
GGCATGGGTCGCCGCCTGTTCGCATCGAGCGCCCACCGACACGCCGCCGCCGAGCGGTTCGAGCGGATGTTGGAGGACGAGGCCGAGTGGTTCGAGCGTTTCGCACCCGACGGCCGACTCCTACGCCAGTTCGGCGACGCGCTGCTGGAGCCCTGAACCTCTGGCTCCGACCATCGGGCGGCCGGTCGGCCGGTCGGGCCCGGCGTCGGTCCCGGCGTCGGTCCCGGCATCGGTGGACGGTGTCAGCCCCAGTTGACGAGGTCGAGCGCAACGCTGTCGGGGAGGCCGAGCTGGGGGTCGACGACGGCCCGGCGGATGCCGGAGGCGTACATGGAGGCGAGCTTGCTCCGGCTGGGGTCACCGGCATCACGCCAGGCCCGGGCGCACTCCGACCATGCGGACTCCAACTCGGGGGGCCACTCGCCCGACCGCTCGCTGAGCGCCGCCCGGGTCATGCGGGCGGCGGTCCGACCGGACTCGACCGCCTCGCGGAAGCGCTCGGATGCCGACGGCCGGGTTGCGGAACCCCAGCCCGCTGGCGAGCCGGTCGATGAAGCCACGAAGCGCAGGTCCGAGATCGAGTAGCCGGACGGGACGACCAGATCGGCCGACCGTGCGGTGCCGCCGGCTTGACCGGAGTTCAACCGGAGGTCGGCCGACGACGTGACCGGGGCGAATGCCATCCGGAGCAGGTCCGACGCCCTGAGCGCTGCGATCCACTCGACCTCGACGGTGTCGGGGACGGCGACACGGAGGAGCAGGTCCTCGACCCACTCGACGGTGACGGTGTGGGCCTCCTGGGTCCCGTCAGCCTGCTCGACGAGCAGGTCCGTCGTCTGGACCCGAGGCCACTCGGACCCGATCGCAGCGGACGCCTGTGGACCGAAGCGGTCCGACTCGTCGATGGGAGCCGACAGGAGATCAGCCGGGGGGCCGGCCATGGCGGGCGCAAGGTTCTGCTCCGAGCCGAAATCCTGGTCGACACCGGGACCTGCGAGCAGCCGCTCGGCGAGGTGCCGGAGGTTCGGGCGATGGCCGGCGACGATGCCGATCGCCCGTGACAGCTCCTCACGAACGTCGTCCCGCAGAAGGTCGAGTTGCTCGGCTCGCATCAGGGGGGCGAGTTGCTCGGCCACGTCCAGGGCCGGTTCGTGGAGGGGGTCGAAGACGTCCAGTCCGGGAACGAACTGCGGTTGGCCGGCGAGCGTCACCGCAGCGGCGATGCGGACCAGAGGGGGCTCGGACCGGCTGGCGGACACGTCGGCGGCGACGACCATCGCCCCGGCGACGGCCGACAGCTCCATCGGGTTCCGGCTCCAGCGGACCGGGGTCCGCAACGCGCCGAGACTCGGCTGGTCGAATGACCGCCTGCGGGGTTGGTCGTCGTCACCGAACTCGGCCCTGGCCTGTAGTTGGTCGGCCTCCGGGCCGAGCAGTCGCCTCACGAGCCGCCAGGCGCGATCGGTTCGATCCGGCAGGTGGATCGAAACGAGACGCGACGGATCGGCTTCGTCCACCGTCCAACTGGTCCCGTCGGGGAAGTCCACCGCCGCCGTTCCCGCCGGCCCGGGAACGTCGAAGTCCAGGTCGACCGACCCGTCCGGCGCCACGTGGACCTCGGCAGTGCGCGCCCAGGCCTGCCTCCCTCCCGTGTCGTAGATCCAGCTGCCGTCATCCACGCGGTTCAACCTCACCACGTTCGGCGGCGCGTTGGTACGCGGCCTGCACCTCGCTCATGACCCGTCGGATGGCCCGGCTCCGGTTCTGGCGGACGTTGGCCGGGGCGTTCTGGGCACACAGGTCCCCTCGACCGGCCAGATGGAGTGCCTGCCAACCGAGGACCTGCACTGTCTCGGCGCGCGGCCTCGGGAGCCCGTCGAGTGGGCCGTCGGCCGTCGCCAGGGTCACGAAGCTGAGCGTGGCCGACAGCAGCCATGGTGACCACGCCCGCCGGCGCGCCTCGAGTTCGAGCTCGGCCCGGACCGGGTCGCCGTCGTGGCCATCACCCGGTGACCACGGCTCGACGAGCGACTCCTCGACGGGCGGCTCCTCGACGAGCACCTCACGGTCCCGGCCCGCCCGCCGCCACGCGCGGTTGACGAGGTTCCGGACCGTGGTGAACACGTACGCGACCGGGTCCTCCGGTGCCCTGCGGCCCGGCACCGAGAAGTAGGCGTGGAGGTTCAGGTACGCCTCCTGACACCACTCCTCGGCGGCGTCGGGGGCCAGTCGATACTTGCGGGCGATCATGTCGATGATCCGGGCGCGCTCGGGCCCCTCGAAGACGGCGAGGACGGCATCGCCGGGACCACCGCTCGCCTGTCGGCCGACTGAACGGTCGTCCGAGCCGTCGGCACCGGGCTCGGACGATCTCCGGGCCGCGCTCAGGACCGCCGTCCCGGCCGTCGCACCGAACATGCCCGCCAGGGCCGGTCCGCTGCGCCCACGACTGCTGCGCCACCGCTGCGGCGCCCGGGCGATCCGCGCTCGGGGTCGAGCGAGGGCACGCCCGGCAACGGGAGCCGGTCCACGAGTCGGATGTCGACCAGGTGACACCGGTTGCCCGGGTGCACCGGCCGTCGGCCGCTCGGGCCGGTGGTCGGGATGTCGTTCGAGTTGTCGGTCGGGTTGTCCGGGCGCTTCCTCACGCCGGCATCGTCGCAGATGCCTGTGACAGTGACCCGTCACCCCGGGGCCTCGGCCGGCCGCGATCACTCCGAGAGGTCCTCCGGGTCCGCCGGACCGACGGGAACGTCGAGGCGCCCCCGCCCGGAGCGGCGGTCCACGGCCACGCCGACGACCGACACCCGATCGTCGGTCAGTTCGAAGACGGCGTCCTGGCCGAACTCGGCGGCGACCTCGACCGCCGTCTCGACCGTCACCCCCCACACCAGGAAGCTCTCCTCGCTGTGGGTGCCGTCACCGCTGGTTCCCAGCGCCCGACAGAAGCCGGCCCGGGAACGGACGAGGGCGGCTGCGAGCCGGGAGTTCGCCATGGCGTTCTCACCATCGGACCGGATCCGGCCGGCCGGGTTGGCAGCGGTGACCACGAAGACCGGCGAGTCGAACGGCCACTCGACCACGCCGTCGGGGCCGTTCAGTCGGCTCCATGAGCCGGCGTCGAGTTCGGCGTGCAGGACCGTCTGCTCGTAGTGGACCCACCGGGACTCCTCGCCCGGCACGGCGGGTCGACCACCGAACCGCACCGCCAGAGCCGGGCCCAGATCGGCTGCGACCCGCCGGACCCGTTCGTACAGGGTGACGACCTCGGCGTCGTCGAGCGTCTCGGCGACCAGCTCGCCCTGGACGGCCACGGTCCCGGACGCGACCGAGATCTTGGCCAACGGTGTCGCCACGTTCAGCTGGTTGATCTCGGCCAGCAGGTCGGGGTCCTCCTGGTCCACTCCCGTCAACACCTGGGCGAAGATCCTCAGCCAGGAGAACCCGTCGGTCGGGACCAGACGTGCGTACACCGGTACCCCGTCGGTGGCGAGCACGTAGTCCCCGTCGACGTCACGGTGTCGGACCTCGTCGCCGAACAGCTCGGCGAGCTGCGACTCGACGTGGTCTCGCACGAACCCATCGGCGTCCAACGGCATGAGGAGGCCCACCAGGTCGTCCTGGGTGACGAGCAGCCCCTGGGACCGATCGGCCGGGAACGACAGGCGGACCTCGCCCTCACCCAGTGCGGCGACGAGCGCCCGGAGCGACGACGGGGACACGGGCATCGACGACCGTCCCGGGGACGAGGTCCGGAGGTCGAAGGTCGTCGAACCGAGCTCGCCCCACAGCACGCTGAGACTCACCCGGGTGCGCCCGCACCCGAACCAGATCATGGGCAGCACGAAGTCGTCGTCGTCCGGGATCAGCGCAGGTGGGCGACTCACGACCCGGATCGCCGTCTCGAGCTCGGCTGCGTCGACCACGCACTCGTAGCGCTCCAGCTCCCGCTGGGCGGCGACGATCGCGTCCACGTCGAGGTCCGACCCGAGTGTGCAGTCCACGGAGACCTTGGAGCCGCTGGCGCCGATGAGCCGGACCGTGTCGCCGTCGACGTCCGGGGCGACGGGCAACTCGAGCGTGGCCACGCCACGGTCCCCCGCCAGCACCGGCCACGCCTCGAGCAGCCGGGGCGGCACCAGGAACACGCCGTTGCCGTCATCGGCGGCGCCGTCCACGACGAACAGGTGCGAGCCGTCGGTGGCCGCCCAACGCCGACGGCCACCGCCGACGACGAGGTGGAGGCCGCCGGTCGGTGACCGCTCGTCATCCCCCAGCGACGCCAGGAGGCGGCTGACCACCGCCCGCCACTCGTCCTCGCCGATCTCGAACTCGGCGAACCGGTCCTCTGGCGCAAACTCGTCGTCGTGCACGGTGGCGGCTCACTTCCCCTCGTCTCCCCCGGACACCACCGGTCCGGAGCCCGACCTCATTGTGGCCCAGCGCCGTGACGGCGCCGACCGGGGACCACCCGGGCCGGGGTGTCACACGAGCGGACGCCCCGACTCCTTGGGGTGCGGGGTCGGGAGATCGACCCCCCGGACGGCAGATCGCCGTCGAACCGGGGACGGCCCCGGGCAGCCCGATCGGGAGGAACGACGACATGGACCAGCAGCAGACAGGCGACGAGCGGAAGAGGAAGTCCAAGAAGAAGTCCAAGAAGCAGGGGAAGCAGCAGGCCGAACGCGGCCGCACCGAAGGAACCGCCACGCACTTCGTGATCCTGCTCGACCGTTCCGGGAGCATGGAGTCGATCGCCGACGACGTCCTCGGCGGGTTCAACGCCTGGTTGGCCGAGCAGCAACGCGACGGGGACGACGCGGTCCTGACGCTGGTCCAGTTCGACTCGCAGGACCCCCAGGAGGTGGTGATCGACGCCGCGCCGATCGCCGGGGTCCGTCCGCTGGGACGAGACCGGCCTTTTGAGCAGGGTGTCGTGAGTTCGAGTCTCACTGGGCCCTCCATAGATACCTAAACAGATACCAATCGGTTCCAATAACAATATCTCTGTTCTACTGGTACCAATTTGTATCTGTTATTTAGTTCTGGTCTTGGTTGGAGGAATTATGATAAAATGTTCTCATGGCCAACATCAATGCATTTGAAGAAATGCTAACAGGTGGGCACCCAAATTCACTTGGCAACACTATTGAAGTTGTAAATATAATAATGAAAAAAAAAAAAAGATTAGAGGACCTATACCAGTGTTACTTTTCGGATGATGAGGTAGTTAGGTTACGAGTATCAAACGCTATGAAGCGCATTTGTAAAGAGTATCCAGATTGGCTTGTTCCGTATATTGATGAACTACTTGCAGATGTTGCAAAAATCAACCAAGCATCTGCGCAGTGGACGCTTGCACAACTATTTTTGTGGCTAAGAAATGATATGTCTGAGAAGCAACTTGAAAGGGCAAAGGAAATATTAAAAACTAATCTTGAAAAAAGTGACGACTGGATTGTTCAAAATACGACAATTGAAACTCTATCAACTTGGGCAAAAGACGATGAACAGTTAAGACTGTGGATCATTCCTAGGTTAGAAAAGTTTTCAAAAAGTGATAGAAAATCAGTTGCCGGTCGTGCCAAGAAAATGCTAAATAGTTTAGCAACAAACAACTAAGTCAGGTTTACGATATATGATCGTCCACTGCTGTTTATTCTAGTTGCTATCTGCAAGACTAAGGACCTCCATGAATAATTTTAAACAGAGCTTATGGCTCTGTTTTTTGTTATGATTAAATTATGAAAATTAAACTTCAGAATATTACACCAAAGACCAATAGTAAATATCAAGGTCTTGAAATTTCA